>JABHCC010000069.1 GCA_018669475.1 Bacteroidota bacterium
ATACAACCGGCCATTCTTAAGCTGCTTGTTTTGGAGCCAAACAATATCAACCAAATTCATCCCTCTGCAATAGAATGAGAACATGAAGATGTCATGGGCAAATATCAAGTTCGATACTTTTGAAAGATCCACATCTCTGATTTTGTTAATATCCTCCTTTGACAGTGCACGCTTTGCAGTTTTTGCTGTCTTGATTTTGTAATTCCGAAATGGATATAATTCCTGCTCTGCCATACCCTCTTTGATAGCCTTATTATAAATGGCCCTCATCGTTCTCATGTAATTTGAGATCGTATTGACAGAGGCATCATTCTCCTTTAAATACCCTTCATATTTGACCAGCAAGCTGTAATCAATATCAATGATATCCAATTCGGTCTTACCAGTAAATGCCTTAAATGAGCCTAAAAAGGTCTGGTATACTCTTGCATTACCAACACTACCAACCTTCTTAAGCTCTGAAATCTTTTCCTCAGTAAAGGCAATGAAATCTCCAGATGAGTCCTTTGTAGAAATTTGAGCCATCAATTGATCGATAGTATAAGGCTTGCCCTTATCTTCT
The DNA here is from genome assembly GCA_018669475.1 of Bacteroidota bacterium. Classification (GTDB taxonomy): domain Bacteria; phylum Bacteroidota; class Bacteroidia; order Bacteroidales; family UBA12481; genus JABHCC01. The sequence goes on from JABHCC010000069.1 coordinate 563, forward strand.
AATTTCAGAAGCTCTTTCTCAGCAGCAACAATCTTAGACTTCAATCTATTTTTAAGCCTGGTGGAATTAGGGTGCTTATTACCAACAATATCCTTTTCAAAATTCCATTCTGACTTCTTGGCTTTGTATCCTGTGGTTATATACTTTCTCTTTTTGTTGTGAATAACCTGAAGTATTATGGGATGTCGTCCATCCTTATATTTCTTACCGGTGTATAATTTGATTTTGATTGAAGCCATAATAATCGTTCTGGTGGTAATATGGTGGTAATTTTCGTTTCATAAAGATACTATTTGTTTCATTTCAAACAATAGGTAATTGTCACTAAAAGCCTATATTTGGTGGGATGTAGAAGTGAAATAGAATGAACTGAATAGAAAACAAAAGCCTGCTTTGGGAGCAGGGGGTCGCAGGTTCGAATCCTGCTACCCCGACGGAATTCAGATAGACGGCTGTAGCACAAAGTGTTACAGCCGTCGTCGCGTTTACCCGGGAGAAATACGGGAGATTATGTATTTTTACACTTTACTGCGGTTTCTGGTGAAGCGGTAAAAAAAAATGAATCTATCCCAAAACATCACCACCACATCATTTAAAGAATTAATTTCCTACAGACCAGCTCGTTTGCATACAGGTTCATGCTGGTATATCTCTTTCCATGCTTTTGATCCACAAAGTGGCTTGCTGAAAATCAAAAGAATTAAAATCAACTATATTGAAAGAGCAGCTGAGCGACGGAAGTACGCGAATGAGCTCATGAAAAGAATCAATAACAATCTGGCTCAGGGTTGGAATCCTTTTCTGGAAAGTGAAGCAAACAGATCATACCGAAAACTTACTGAGGCCATGGATCACTTTCTAACTGTCAGCCAGAAGAGATTGAGGGGAGGTGATATCCGTCAAGAGACCTGGAATGAGTACAGCTCAAAAATGAAAAACCTTCAGGGGTATCTTGAAGATCAGAAATGCCTGGATATGTATGTTTACAAGTTTGATAAGAATATTGCCAATCGTTTTCTTGAATACATCTATGTTGGAAGAGACAGGACCAGTCAAACCAGAGACAATTATCTTCGTTTCTTAAGAGTCTTCAGCACCTTCCTTGTTGATCATGAATACCTAAAAGTCGCACCAACTGAAGGCTTGAAAGTAATTGGTCGAAGCAAAACAAAAGGAAAAAACAGGACAGTTATTACTCCGGTTGATCGGGAAAGATTACGTGTTTTCCTTGAAAAAGAAAATAAGGATTATCTGATTGCGTGTATGATAGAATACTATTGCTTTATCAGACCCAAGGAGATGTCATATATCCAAGTCAGTCATATCAACCTGGAAAAATCAACTATTTACATCCCGGGAATAACCGCAAAAAATCACAAAAATGCTATCGTTACTATACCAACTCCTTTAAAGCGATACCTTGTAGAGTTGAACTACAATCAATACCCGCCTAATTATTACATTTTCTCAGTTGGATTTAAGCCAGGATTAACCAGACGTTCTGAAAAGCAATTCAGGGATTATTGGCTCAAGGTTCGTGATAAATTAAATTTTCCAGAGGAATATAAGTTCTATTCACTCAAAGATACCGGGATTACGGATCTAATTGGACAATTGGGAGATCCAAGAATTGTAAGAGATCAGGCTAGACATCATTCAATTGCCATTACTGACATCTATACACCGCATGATATCATGAAAGCAAATCCACTGATTTCGCAGAATGAAGCTGAGTTTTAAACCAGGTACCACTCACACTCACCCGGAATGATTTCATTGGCCGTTAGGTGGATTGTTCTTCTTTTGAGTAGATAATGGTTCCCATCAATGTTATATTTCTGAGCGAAGTCCAACATTGAGGGATCCGTTATCAACCAATTCACCTGTTTTCTATCTGTCCACCATGTCAGGTATTTCTTCCATAGTTGATTGTAGATTCCATATTCTCCTTCCCAGAATAGGGTTAGATTCTTACCTGGAATCACATTTCCTGATCGATTCCGATTATCATTAGAACCCATCGGACACAGCTCACTCTGATTATCTAGCTGCATTCCCCGATAAAAAAGAAGTCTTGCGCTGAAAGGCCGGTATTCATCAGCTTCAAGGGGATTTCCTTTCTGCTGGGTAATCGGACATCGCATATATTTTCCAGTAGAAATGATATGGTAATTGGTCATCTGCAAGGTTGAAAAACCAGAGGAGAATTCTTCTTCCCGATCGCCTATCAGATAATTTTGATATCCGATTGACCATTGTTGCCATTGATAGATCCAGACACCAGAACTATGGAGAGTCTTCCCATATTGCCAATAAACTCCTTCAGATTCGACAAGGTGAATTTCATTCACCTCTGGATCCAATGTGTCTAAATCTGCATATGTGGGAACCGGATCCTGCAGGAGATCAAGAAAGCCTTCGATATCCTTAAAATATTCCGCTCCAAACATTTCATCATCGGAATCGTGATTCCATTTCAACGCATATCCCGAAGGCTTTTCAATGGATATTATTTTTGATGAACCGATTGCAAAATCGGTGATCTGATCTACAGAAGATGAAAGGATTATATCCTGTCTTTTTATAATCCTAACCTGATTATTGCCATCAATCAGAAAGGCTATATTAAAACGATTGCGGAGCCATAGGATGAAATCTTTGATTGTCATATCGGGCACACAATCAGCTAAATGAAATTGCCCCAAACCCCGCTCGGTGGTTACATAATCATTTCCTTCAAAGCTATAAGGGACTTGGATAAGGGTTGAAATATCTTTTGTCGAATAAATAACTAGATCTTTTAGGTCGGAATCTGTCTCAATACAGTTCTCAACTATCTGAAACCCGTGTTCAGAGAAAACTTTCTTTACAACATACCCCAAAAAAGGAAAGGGGGTGATGGCAAAGCAATAGAAAGAGTCCTGGAAAAATTGACCTCCCTCATAGGCGTTGATTCTAAACTTGCTATTGGAGAACGCAACTTCCTGAGCAGATTCAAGCATAAAAGAAACATTATCGATTGGAAAGATGGCAAAATCACTTTCTGGATAAACATATTCTGGAAGGAATGACCAGGTGCGAGAACCACCAAGCTCAAGATCTGCAAGTTTCTTATTCGTGATTTTACTGGCCAGATTACCAGTGCCAACAACCAGGTAGCATTCGTAATTATTCCCTGCACTTCTGACGGTTATTGTTCCGGATAATTTTGGGATTCCAGAATGGATTAAATCAAAATCGTAGTCTCTGGCCAATGGAACAACATTGCCAGGTCTCTCCGGAAAATTCAATATCCGACTATTCCTGGGGGTTACTGGCAGGTTGAATGGAAATCCAAACCCTCCCAGAATTTCTGAGGTTCCAAATACGGGTGATTCTTCCTCGATGGTGATCGAGGCATCTAGGGGCAGATCAACCGGCTCTGCGTTTATAAGAATTTGCAACATAATACTTCGGTTTTATGATTTAGTGAGAATAACAATAGAAGCGGGATCGACCGTATCGCCGGCGCCATATGGTGCCACGTTCGGTGCAATATCCGTTTCCACTTCAACTTTTCCATATAGCCACTTGCTTTGTGAAACTGACCAGATTCGATATAGGATTGAACCGCTCAGAGGATCATAGACTATGTTGATCGGATAAAAGGAATATGCTCCCCTTGGCCAATTGTCATTCACATCAGGGGAGCAAAAGCCATCCGCATCAGCAAAGGTGAATGATGGCCAGATCGCTTTGAGATCAATGCCTCCATTCATCAAAGGAGATGCTGGGCCAATTCGCCATTTCATTTCATCCGGACTGGACCAGTTCCCTTGAGTGATACCTGATTCATTGATGACATAATTCCCATCGATCAAGCGGGTTGATCCTGAATCATCCCCATAATTCATGTTATTGAGGATTTTGTCCTGAATAAAGACTCCATCATCATCTAGATTATCCGTGTAGCTTGCATCGGGCAGGACTATTGCATTGTTGGCTATTCCGATATATTTTGGATAGGTGCGATAGTAGCCCAACAGCTGAATAGGAGTCCGGGGCGTTCTCAGTGTGTTCTGATAGATATAAATCTCTGATTTATCGTATTGATAATTGTAATTGATTATTTGTGGGGGCACGGTCAAAACATTCCATTCAGGTACCGGGTAATCATCTTGCTTCATGTAAATGGGATCTAAGTAGATGTTGGCTGGATTCCCAAATTGATCTTTCGTGAAGGAAATCGTATTGTTAAAGATTCTAACTCTTCCTTGAGTTATTTGAATAACCATTCCTCCTTCGAAGTGATTGTTGTAAATATCTCCAATGAGGTAATTCACAGAGAATGCAGCATTCTGGCCGAAGGTATTTAACCAAGCGGCCCCCAGAACAATATTGTCATGAACCTCTGCACCACCACCATGCTGGTTTCCCAGCTGCATACCATCAAAGCCATTGTTAATAAATTGATTCCGATAGACTTTGGTATCCTTAAAGATGTGGGCATAGTAATCTGTCATGATTCCCTCTGAATTCAAGGCCGTACCGATTTTCTGAGCGGTGAAATAGCCAATATAGATTCCCTCTCCCAGGGTGTCTTTAAATTTGTTGTGATGAATATGAAGGTTTTTAAAAACAAAGCCACCGGTGGGGTCATTTCGCCAGGTTGATGGATCATCCGGATCAGGATCCGTTTTCGCAGAGATCCCATCGAACTTCGAGTTGTATCCATGCACCCCACTGATGGTAATATCCGAGGAGAACTTATTTATGTCCAGGCATTTGTTCCCAGGTGCTGATTCATAAAACTCTGGATCCGTAAAAATCTCGAAGCCATATTCTAAATTGGCATCATTTGGTGAACCCACAAAATCAACATAAGTGCACCACTCTGTTCTGATCCCTAAGTACTTTCGCATTCCTACGTAAAAAGGATTTCCAGCAGAAGTATCCGGGATAATGAGAATATGATTATCAGCAGTACCGGGTAGGTTATAGATCCGAAGTTCCGGAGCATAGCCAGAAAGCATAATTACCTCTCCGGGAAGAATGGGATTGTTGTTTTTTCTCCCATTCATGATCCCCTGGCCATCAATCACACAGCGGCTATAGACCGTTGAATTTGTGGGATCGGTCCATGTATCGTCTCGCGAGCATGTAATCAGGTGAATCGTTTTCCCAAAAAGTGAAGGATACACCGTAATGAATCTTTTTTTTAGCACCTGAGAACTTCCCCAAGTCTCTATATTTCGGACGGTCAATTGAATATCAAAAACACCTACTTCTCCACCCATATCCGCCTGCCAATCAATTGAGATATCCTCGCCATAAAAACTCCGAACGGTGGAGCCATCATCAGACCTGATAACTGAAAATACGAACACATCTCCAGTCTGTTTGAAGCGTGTTATTTCACCCGTATTGCCGGGATCAGTTGAAGTCCTGAATAGCAGGGTCTGATCGGCAAACATGACCTCTTTGTCTGAGTTAAACCGAATAAATGGTCTATTGGGAGCCGTAAGAACTTTCAATACAAATTCCCGATAAAGCTCAACGGTGAAAGGAGTGGTATTGGTTCCGATCATCTTGACCGAATAATCTCCTACTGCATCGTACTGTATTGTAGAAATATCTCTATTTGTTTCTGTTGTAAAGGTTTGGTAAATCATCCCGTTGGGATGTTCTATTTCCCAATCCACCTGATCACAACCCAATGACATATCCTGAAAGCTGACAATGTCTCCCGGGAATATCATGTATTGGGTAAGATTAAAATTTGGGGAAGGACGCATTTGAATGATCCGAATGGCGGCTGGATAAGTAATTATCACATCTGAAAAATCAGGCTTTGAGGATGAAAGAACCAGATTATACTGAGCACTTCGCTCACTGAGTGCAGTTTTCAAGCTGGTACTTTTAACGGCCTCTTTAAAGTTGGTCCAGAAGAGCATCCCATCCCCGGTACTGGCTTGAATACTTTCAGAAATTGTAATGACAGTTTGATCATTCACTTCATCATACACAATTTCAGCAGTCGGCTCCAGGGAGTACTGGCCATCGTTTTGGGTGGATCCTGATATGGTAAATCCGAAAGGAGTTCCCAAGTCATTCATCAGGTTACCAGATAAAACAATCGTGTTGGGTGTTGTGCTAACAATGGCTTGTGGCGTGATAATGGATTCAATCTTGATTTGATTTAAATAGCGATTGTAATCCGGTTGAAGAATTATTTCAATAGAATCATAGGCTGGTATTTCTACATATCCGTTGGTGGAAAGGTCATAGAGTTCTCCATCCATCAGGTTTTGAAAAGAAAAAATTAAGGAATGCTGACTCTCAGCAAATGCAACGGCATTGGTTTCAAAGGCTCCTATATCATTTGGAGAGGAATCCTTACTGTAAAAACGGTTATCAAACCGGGTTGCATAATTGGCATCTGCAGTGCCAATTAGAGGACTACCCGTAACGGGAAGATAGGTTGACAAATCTATTTTTGGAACCAGCGTATCTGTTATTTCACCACCGGAATGAATCTCCAGATTATTAGGCAGCCCTACCCAATCCCCTGCCCCTGGCTCACTGTAACCACTCCCGGAGAGTATATAGTTCCAGACCATTACAAAATCGGCCCAGTCGTAATAATTGTAGTCGATTACCACATCATCCATCGTACCGGTATCATCCAGGCGAATCTTGAGTCCAGAACATTGCGTACTGGCATCAACGTGACGAGTCAGATACTGGTAGTTATTGACGTAGGTGAAAATAGCGCACTCATAAGTTTCAATGAAAGCAGTATCATTCACGGCCTCTATGAAGGTGTTGTGAATAATCTTAAGATTCCTGACTCCTTCAAACATCAATCCAGCTTGTGCCTGTGTAGCATCCTGAATATTACCCGTAAAAAGGCAATCTTGAATGGTAATATCCTCATTCTTGTAAGGAGCCCGGCTACCAGTGAACCACAATGCCGCTTTTTGAGCATTTTTAAATGTGCAGCTTGAAATGTGCATTCCCACAACATCAGTCACCTTGCAATGATTCAGGAAAGTTTCAGTGGCTTCCTCAGAAATACAGTTTGTCATTTTAACATTCACCCCTCCAGAGATATACAGGGGTGTTCCTACAGGATACTTGGTCAAAGAAGCCGGAACAGTTCCATATTCAAAGCGGCAGCCATCAAGAATAATATTTCTGAAACTAACGGCATGAAATGGATATTGTGCACAATTAGTAAAAAGGCAATCATAGAATTCCAATCCATCCCCAGCATAGACATAAACTCCATTCGTGCCATTTCCAAACACACAATTGCGAAAGGTGCAGTTATAGGCTTTTGTGGGACCAATTTTGAGTCCTCCCATCCCTGAACCGTTGGAATCGAAGTTGATGTTCTCGAAAATCAGGTTGCTCGATTGCTCCAGGGAAAAAGCGACCCCATTGCGACCATCATCACGTACCAATGCTCTTTCGCCAGCTGCAATCATCGCAACAGAGGCACGGATCGTAAGGGAGAATCCTGTATTATTGGATGAAGCGAGCCAAACGCTCATCACATTATCGGGGGTATTGATAACAATGGATTCATCTTTTGTGAGGGTGAGATTATCGTTAATCGCCTGGTAGAGGTATGTATATGTTTTATAATCACTCAATCGATAGACCCCTGTTGGTTCCTCAGTTGACCCACTCCCCCCGGAGGGAACACTGTCTGGATCAGCTTCAAAATCATAGGCTCCTATATCTGTTGCATCTACCTCTCGGTACCAGAAACGAATATCTCTTTCCTGTGCCTGTGAATCCAGGGCTGTATTTCTGGCCGGTGATCCTGATTCGATCAAAAAATCGGGATCATCCGGGATGGTTCCCAAGTTGAAAAGTGGATCTCCTGAGACACTGTTTTGATCTTTATTCTCCCCCGTTCGGTAATCAGCCAGATTCGTATATTGCTCAGCATAAACGTTCGAGTTAATTATCCCTGTTCCCCCTGCAGAATAGTACAGGTTATTATCCGAGGTGATATCATCAGAAGTTTTACCCGAAAGTAGCTTCCAGTAAACCTGTGGGCCAGAAGTTTGTGTATTCTCTGTTCCAGCGAAAATATTATTGTAAGCCACCACACTCAAAGCATTGTATGAACCAACGCATTTTCCGTAGGTGGCATGTCTATTAATGATCGTATTATTGATCATTGTGATCACTTGGTCGGCACCAAAGTAAACCGGTTCTTTTGTTCCACCACCACAATCAAAAACCAGACAGTTTATCATGGTCATATTCGGCCCCCCTGAGCTACAATAGACTCCCTGATTTACTATGTCATGAATTATTGTTCGGTTCAATAAGATCTGGCCGGATACATCTTTTGAATAAAAACCGTTTCTGTCACAGTCAAATATTACTGAGTCTTCTACCAGAACATCTCCGGTGATATTATAGGCATAAACTCCGTACACTGAACTCGCTCCGGCATATTTGACCGTTGAGTTTTTAAGTGCTGAATCCCCCCCGGAATGGAATGTAAGGACTTCATTTGCACCGGTACCAGTTAAGGTGCAACCATCAACGGTAATGGTGCCGTGTTGATAGGTTCTGATACATTTATACCCGCCTTCAATCGTACAATCAATTACCCTGGCTGAAGCTGAATTATTAAGGTAGATACCTCCATTTGTAAAGCCCTTGATGGTAAAGCCAACAATATCTATATCCTGAATTCCTGATCCACTGATTTCAATGGGACTATCAGTAGAATCATTGACTTCAGCTCCATCAGGACTTGTTATTGTGAGTTTAAACCCGTCTGTTGTTTTGTATTTATAATCGAATCCCGTTATCGGGGATCCTTCTCCTGACACTTCAATTGTATAGTCTTTATCGAGTGGGTTTGGAACTGCGTTAATGGCATCCTGAACACTGGCATAGGTAACATCGGTCGTAATATTCTTAATCATTGGATTGGGGTTAGAATAGGATGATTTCTTTTACTTGGAAGCTTTGGCTGCTTTTGTACTGGATCATAAGGGGCTCAGCAGCCACGGAAGAAGGCAGATCAAGCAGGAAACCTGTGTATTCTTCTGTCAGGGTAAGCGTGTCACTCCCTGCTAACTGGTTGCTATCTGACCATGCCCGGATATTTAGAATGATAGATCCTGATCCTTCCGGGGTCTTGGCTCTGATAAATAGATTTGCAGGGGCTGAACCTAGAATCTGATACTCGCCTAGATAGGTATAGAAATTCGGGGATTCTGCAAACTCCTGCCCATGCCAACCGGGAAACTTTTCAGATATCCCTCCTGATCCTGCTGCAGAAACAGAATCCAGAATATCATGGAGCATCTCTTGAAGATCGGGGCCTGTAATAGCTCGTTCATGGTTTTCATGAATCCGATCTGTGATCTTGTTTTTAAGATCCGATATGGAGTATTGAGCCATTATTCGTTTGCAAAATCATCGATGAAATCATCGTTAAAATCAGCTGCCACCAACTCCTTTGTATAGTAGGCTGAGCTGTAGGCTCTCTGGTAATCAAACTGTATGGAGTACATTTCTGAGCGATCTTTCCTCTGCAGAGCGTCAGTGGTTGTAATTTCCACCGGAACCAGTTTTCCTGTATTGATCAGATATACCTGTTTGGATAGAAAGAAATCACGTATCCAGGCAATGTCTTCTCTGGTTTTCCAACCTGTGTTGGCCGAATATCTTTTCCGCTCTAGAATATTACTCGCCGTGGTCTGGTGATCTTTCTCGGTAAAAGCATCACCCAGTATTTTTTTGATCGATGTTCTGGAGTATTCAAGTGAGTCTTCTTGATCGCCAGTAATTCTTAGCGTATCGAAGCCTCCCAGGGAATTAAGAAAAAGAAAGTATCTGACGTTTTCATGAATCAAGGTATCCATTGCAAAGTTTCTGATTTCACTGATCCGATTGTCTGCACCATCTTCAAGCCAAGCATCAAACTTTTTAAGAGTGCCATCATCATAACCCGCTATTTGCAGGGTGTTTGGTGTCAGAATGATTTCATAGACTGATTTGACTATGGGATCAACTAGCGAACTGATGATATCTGTGGAGACAATACCGGACGTTAAATAAGTCTTTACTTTCAGCACCAGACTTGGAATTGAGGATTGCACTAAAAAGTACAGTTTCTCTATTTGGTAACGATCAACGGTTTTTGTCTTGGGTTGCCAGGTTAGAAAATAATTGTTGTACGTCAGTTTCTCCCAGAATGACGAGTCTTGACGATTGTAGATGGCTTCCTGAAGATGGGAAATCCCAGCATTTAGAACGTGATACTGATCGGAAACAATCAACTTTTGAGCCCTAAGATCTTCACCATACCGTTCATAGGCTCTGATTCGATAGGGCCTACAGGAATTCTCCTGCAAGACAATAAGATTGTCTGAGCTCTCGGGAAAGGTAAATTCTGAAAAAAGGCGATCGGCAAAGAATTTATGAATGTCGATGGTCACCTGTCCGGATAGATCCACCGGGAGAAGTTCCTCTGCGATGTTTTGGTAATCTGATCCTATGAACAAATCCACGAGAACACCTACTTTAAAAAAGACCTGGGGTACTTGATCAAAACCGCCTGTGATAGTCATTAACGGCTCTGGATCACTCCAAGACTTTGTCCAGGAGAGGGCATATTTTGATCCGAATTCTCTGGCGGTAAAAATAACTGAAGTAGAACCCGATGTAATGACGAAGTCTTTGGCCAGATAGTAGTTTAGGGTCAGCTGTGTTGCGACTGCTTGTATCCAATCAGCCAGTACTGGAAAAACTGTATTATCTGGTATTTGATTCCCTGAATTATCAGGGTTGGCTTTACACATGATTTCAACCTCGATGCTATCCCAAGAAAGTATGAATGATTCATTTGCCAATCCAGGAGCTGTAAAATTCAAGGAGACCGCAGCCTTAGTTCCTGCAGAACTTAAGTGATTATCACTTTCTAAGATGAATCGTGAAGGATTTCCTGTTAGGGAGATTGTAGGTGGGTATTTTAGTATCGACAGCATATATTCAGTCTTTATTAGACGAAAATATATCGAGTATACGCTGGATGAAAGGACAAGGCCCGGAGTGGTTTGCACCAACATCCGAGCCTGTCATGAAAATCGAAACAATAAAAAGAAAGACGTTATGGAGGTAATCCATCAGTATTCCTCCGAGGTTCTTCAGTGGTCACTTCCTGCTCATTCTTGTTGAGATCTGTTTTGAGTGCACGCATTTGGATCCTGTGTTTTCGATAATCCTGTGCCAACCTGAACAGTTCTCGAATAGCTGACACTATAGCTGGAAGCCACTTAAACAGTATTTTCAAAAACTTAGGCATGATCTGTTTTCTTAACCGCTTTGATGGTGTTCGCCAGATCAATCCCTGAGTTTATCCATTCGGCTGTTTTGCCAGTAGTGATCATGGCCTTTTGAATGATCATTTTGACCTCTTCTTTCTTACAGCCTGTTTTTTCGATCACTAAAAGAGCGACCTGCTGGGCTTCATTACCGTCCAGATCCAGAGCTTCGGCCAGGATCTCCGGAGCCGCTTTGACGACTCCCGGCATCCGGGTGATGTTGTCAATGAACCGAGGGGCATCTTTCAGATTGATTTTGTCATCATCTTGTTTTGATTCACGGATATCCATAAAGGTATCCAGGCACCAGGCCAGTACGATTAAAATGTTTGCAATTCCTTTCATGATTTTTTTGAGTATTTAGTTTGAATTATAAAAAGTGAATGGGATCCCGTATTTCGGCAATCCATGTGTGTCCAGGTGGGTGTAGAATCTTCTATTGTAGTCAGACCTGCCCCTTGATAAAACTTCCAATTTCTTCGAATTTCCAGTTGAACTTCAAGAGCATCAATTCCCAATACCTTCGGATCGATAGCTCTTCCGTATTTATGCTGTGATAGCGGGGCCCCGATCTCTGATAAGAATGGGCGAAGCCCTGACAGGGAGTAATTCCCACCTCTGACCCAATCATTTATGATCACTGGTTTGTTGAATCGGTCCCGAAGGGCCTGAGCCATTGAAAAGGCTCTTGGATCAATGAACCACAGAGGATTTATCCCTGTCACTTCTAGAAAAGAGGGATGAATAAACTCTGATAGGTAAAAGTTTTTTGCAACTTTCATTTGGTGGCTTCTATTACGGATATGCGTGATTCATGATCGTCGATCTTTTGATCATGGGAGTATAGACGTTTGGTAGTAAGTGATGAGTGCTCTTGGCAACGATCTCTAAATCCTAGATGCTCAGTATTAATGGACTGCACCAGTATTCTTAGGGAGACTACTACCTTATTAAGCTCATCGGTGGATTTCACGTACCGCGATAGCCAAAAACCCACTATCCCCAGTAGAATTATGATCAATCCTCCTGCAATGGAGAGAATGTATAAAAGTGTCTGTTCAGTCATCATCTATAAAAGTTTGGACTAAAACTAGGCATGGAGACACTCGAAGTAAAGGACAAGTCAGAGGTTCACCCGAGACTGAATTTCATCATACTTCTCTTGTGCCTGGAGATAGGATCTGAAGCTGACCGTTGATGGTGTTTTGTGGGCTATTTGTACCTGACGCATTGTTTCCATAACCATCATCAATAGGGGCTCAAGAGATTCCGGTTGAGAGCTCTGCAATCCACCAGGAAAAAGTCCTGATGCATACTGGTTTACCCGGGCTGATTGTATGGCTGACAGTATGCCGGGAAAATTGGTCATGAGATTACGCGTGGTAGTTCCATCGATAACAATTTCAGGCTCCTTTTCTGAAAATAATCCTAGCGTCGGTTTTTTATATAGGCCGGTTTTGACGGGGCCCAGAAAAGCCGACTGATAGGTTCTTCCTGTTTTATTGCCAACAACCGGATACAGACCATCTTCATATTGTTGGGCATTAATCAGAGCAACGTTAGCGACGGTACGAGCCACAGCTGCACCGGTTAACAGAATTCTGAGCGTTTGTGAAAGGTCTGCATTGACCGCAGAGTTTGAATTGATTTTTGCAATCTCAATGACTCCTTGAATAGCCGCTTCAACGGAGGCTATAGCTTTTTGGCGGTTGGCATATTTTTTTTCAATGGCCTCCTTGGCCTGGTCGTTATCGATTACAAGAGATAACTCTTTCTGCTTTCGGGCTTCATAAAAGTTGTACAGGGCATCCCCAAGAGAAAGAACCGCATCTGCATAGTTCTCAAAATTTTGGATCTTAGCCTCGTTCATTTCCCGGTCGATCTCTTTGATCTTGTCTGCGTATTCCTGATGGGCGATCACTCCGTCTTTTAAGTTCTGAGCAAGCAGTTCTTTTCGCCCCTCATATGTTGATTCCAACCAATACATATAGTCCGTTTTGATGGGATCTCCTGCTTCAAAATCTTCAATTGAATCTTGCAATTCTTTTTCCTGTTCATCAAGCAGATCTTCAATGGACTCCTGACTTCCAGCGATTTCTTTTCTGAGTGCAGCATAAGTCTGACGAAGGTTTTCCAGGCGCTTTTTCTCATTTTCTGCCCGGGCATCAACCTCGGTGGATAGTCCTGAAGTAGAAACACCTCTGGCTTTTGCCATCTCAGATTGAAGGGTATTTATCTTTTCCTGAACTCTCAAATAATCTTCGCCTCCCACCTTGGCATTTTGAAGGGCAAGGGTGTATTTGGCCATTTTCTCTTCCATGGCCGCCATGGTTTCAATGCCGATTTTATCGCCGAAGGCTTCCGCACCCAAGATTTGCCCAAGATCCACATCCTGGGCCCGTAAACTAGCCAGGCGATCACGCAGATCCATGAGACCTTCATCAAGTACTTTCACAGCATCTGAGGCATTTTTTACGCCTCGGGCAATGAGCTTTTCTCTATCGAACGTTAACATGGCCTGATACCATTTCACTTGTTTGGACTCTTCAAAGAGTGAATTTCTCTTGGTTTCAGCCAACAAGAGCTCAGCCTCGGCCAGGGAGATCGTGTCTTTGATTTTCTGCTGCAGGTCGAGTTTTTCCTGAATCGAAAGAGTATTTAAAAGTCCTACCTCGGTTCGGAGCTGCGTATAGGTTTCTTTAAGAGCGGTATTAGCCTGGGTGGTTTTATTGATGGCTTCCTCTTTTCTCTTTTCATAATCAATGGCTCTTTTATTGTGCATTTCATAGTATTTGTATGCAGCAATCAGAGCAGTCAAACCAGCAATAACCGCCCCCAAGGGATTGGCTTTCATGGTTGCGTTTAACGCGCGGGTGGTAACTATCGCTCTCTTTTGAACCATGGTGACTTCTCCGGTTCTTAAGATCTGCAGGCGCATCAGAACAAGGTTGGCATTTCTGGCAACCCAAACAGAGCGCTCCACGACTAGATTTTTTAAGGTGACGGCCCGGTTCTTGATTTTGCTTGCGATTAAGACTAGTAGCTTTGCATTGTAGGCAATCAAGGCTCCGGTCAGTGCAATAATCAAGGCTTGATTCTCACGGATAATTCTCGGGGTAGCCATTAGGGCTTTTAGCAGGTAGTTCCAGCCATTGGTTGACTTGACAAGTGCCGGAGCCAGTTTCTCCCCAATCACGATATACATGAGCTTAACCTTATTCTTGGCCTGCTCCAGGGCGGTGGCGTTGTTATTGGTATTTTTTATCGCTTGCTCAATAGCAATATTGGTTCCCGTAACCCCTTTCTTAAACTCGTTATAGGCTGGTTGAGCCTGAACGAGAACTTCCACCATTTTGGCATGACGAACACCAAAAAGTTGTGTGGCTGTTTCTCCTGCTTTGAATCGGATACGGAGCTCATCGAGTGCCCGGTTCATGTCAAACACACCATCTTTGTATCCGATCTGATCTTCTTTCATCCTCAAGAGCACCTTGTCCAGGGAGTTTCCCGCTTGCGAAGCTTCTGCATATTTTGGGGCCACCGCTTCAATCAAGGCAATGTTATCTTCAACCGATAATCCCATGAGGTTCATCGATGTACCCGATTTCTCAATAGCCTGATTTAAGTAGGCAATATCGGCCGCACCAAGCTTTGAACCGGCAGCAAGTGCATTAATGATGTCTGCTGATTTGTTGCCTGAGGAGTTAAATTGGTTCATGGTTGTTGCCAGAGCAGCCACAGCCGGTTCCAACTTTATCTTTGCCGCTTCTGAGAGAATAATGGCATTCTCGGTAACATCCGCCAGGGCCTCTTTGTCTTTTAAAAGCTCCGGACGTTGGGATCCCATTTTCCGGTAGGCATCAGTAATGTCTGTTGCTGATTGACGGATCTTTATCCCGGAATCCAGTATAGCTATGGATGATTCTTTGGCTTTATCACCCAACCATTCCAATTCCCTTCCCTCAAGACCAGTCAAGGCAGATAGATTATCCAGAGCAGCTTCAAACTCATTGGCTGCATCGGCAGTCTTGCGGAAAGCCATCACAAACCCTACGGCACCGGCAACAGCTGTGACTCCCATCTGCCAGTACTTGTTGAATGCCTCGGCCGCACGTGAAAGGCCTTGCCACCCCCGGGTGGTTTGCTGAAGCTGTTTATTGTGCTGAGCCATGACTGAGCGAAGCGCCTTGATCTTCTTGGTATGGTTGACATATTCCTGGCTTCCGATGGTCATACGGGCCTGCTCATTGACCAGTTTTCGCATCTCGGCCTGGATAGATTTCAGATTATTCTTAACCTGTGTTCCGTTGATATACAGGTTAATTTCCCGGCTATATTCTCTTGGCATGATTACCTGATTTTAATGATTTTGGTGGCTGCATTATCGGCTTGAACTTCGGCAATGTCATCAGCCAAACGAGGCACTTCTTTTGAAAGAACAGGATTGAACCAATCTTTGGGTTTTCGCAATAAAGGACCTGAAGTTTGGATAGTCGAACCTGCTTGTCTAGTTCCTCTGATCACCCGGGATCCTTGCATGATATATCCCCTACCTACCCCTTTGTGAAAGAATACGCCATGGCGTGAGAATTCATATTTTAGTTGTGAGATCTCACCATACTCTTTTTTAAAACGCAGACGAAGGCTTCGAATCAGCTTGTATTTCCCTTTCATAGTTAGTCGGGATATGCTGACTTTAAGCATCGCCCGGATCTTAAACCCATGTCGGGCAACAATCTGATTATGTCGATCTATGTCACTGATTTGGCTCATTCCACATCACGGGATTAATATCGTTTGTTAGGGGCCATGAGAGTTTAAAATCATAGCGGAATCCATAGTGAATCAGGTTCATGTCTGTAAGCGGTGCTCCTGAAACATCCCCAATATTGAAATAGGAAAGCACTTCGACATTCCGATTTCTTTTGTCATCGAGAATTTTTACGATCAGTTCATCACCGATCTCTTCTAGCTGATCCCATAGAGCATGAATGGCATCGTAATCTCCCTTGTCAGATATCTTGCCCACAAGCATAAAAGCGCAGTTAATCACTTTGTGGACATTATCCGATGTACTGTCTGTGAATTGAAAATCATAGCCTTCCAGGATAAGAGCCGGATAGTTAACCTTAGATTTCATTCCCGTCATAAACTCTTCGAGCTCAAAGCGAAAAAAGTGTTTTTTGGCGGGGCTATGAAGAATCGATTTATGACAGGTGGCCAGGCTTTCAAAATACTGAACCAAGTCAATGAATTTACTTTTCACGAGTGTTGTTCTTTACGATTTGTTTATCCAGAAAGCGAAGCACAGTTGAAAGGGGCAGCTTGGCATAGTTGTCTTGCTGAACCAGATCTTCTCCTACGATGGCATCAAAAACATCCAGCCAGGAAGAGTTTTGTTTCTGATCCTGTTCAGAGCTGGGGGTGAACACATGTGGGTAGGTTTTGGCCAGATATTCCCGGATCAGAATATAATTCAGGTAGATGGCCTCCTTTATCGTCGAATCAACATTCCGCAAGGCATGAGCATTGATTTCAATGTCCTCTTCCCGAAAGGCCCTGGTTCGATAATAACAGGCAATCATTTTATCCAGATCCTTAAGGTCACCAGATTTCTCATAACGGGAAAAATGAGCTTCTGCAAAAATAAAAGTCCCAAAATATTCATCCTTCAAACGGGGTTTTGGCCGGGAAAGAAAAGCGATTTTTGGAATGATAAATTCGTGGTAAGGAGTAAAATCATTGAGGAAAATAAGAAGCTCTATAACGCGAAGTTTTTGATACGGTCTCAGGCGCCTGATCACTTTTTTGGGAAGGCTGGTCATCACCTGAATAACCCGATCATCAGACAGAGTGCCTTTTAAAATCTCGGAGGCCAGGATGAGTTGCTCCGAGGTGAGTTCACCCCAACTGTCCGGATGGGTGAGCTCTGCCTTTCTACTGATTCTGATCCAGGGGATCGGACGATATTCTATGCTGAGCGCGTTCATGACCAAAAAGATGTTTTGGATGAGTTATCGCGCACAAAGGCATTGCCTGAGGTGCGAACGATCTCGGTGTAGATCGAGGCATTGGATACAAGAAATTCACGCAAAGTGGCCAGGTAGAATTCTCCGGTTTCCTTTTCTGATTGAATCATGGCTGAAAGCGTATCCCTGTCTACTGCTTTTTCTGAAGTAGAATTCTGCATGGTGCTCTCCTGAGAAAGAAAAAACACTCCACGATCGCGAACATGAATGCCCAGCGAGCGAAACGCTTTAGAGAGTGCCAAATGAGCCAGAGGCTTTTGGATATACGGCAAGAGTGCAGCAATCTTTTCTGCAGGAGATTGTTTTACGATCTCTGTTTTAACCAGGTCAAACAAAGTGCCCCCTAAGGCTGCTTTGATATCGAAATCTTCTACTTCAGTAATGAACCTTTTTATCTTCAGAAACACCAAACGAGATTCATTGATATTGATCAGCGAGTCAAAGACCCTGGTTGAAGGGATTATAGATTCTTTTCGAAGGGTATAGCTGGCACTCTCTGAAAACAACGGAAATACTGATGGGTTGGACTCAATGAATTCAAGCATCGTATCCAGACCATTAAATCCAGCATCTTTGAACTGATTCTTGATGGCTTCCTCCTGGTACTTGAATAGAGATTTCTCGGATTCAGATTCCTGTCGATGAAAGCCAGAGTCATTGATTGAAACGCTCAAGAATTCAAATCCGGAGTAATAGGTCAGGTTGATCAGAGATCGCTGAACGTGCTCAATCAGGATATCAAATTTCCCTTTATTCCCTTGAGTGATTCCATCAATTGTTGCCTCTTGATCGATGTAATAGGCATGCACCTGATTATAGAGACTTTGTCCGAGCAGTGGAAGAATGTATTTCGACTCTGCAGATCCAATCAAGGGTGAAACATTAGCGAAAGAAGTGGCCACACTAACTGGAATGTATTTGCGTATCTCTTCGACTTTGGTATTGGCTGATTCTTTAAAAAACATGATTAGCTGAGGTTTTTGGTTGTCCCGGCTCCAGAGTCCAGAGTGGTCAGGATTGTATTTCGAAATCTGAGCTGAACATCTTTGACTCCGTTGAATTCCAGGATCGCTTCAATGGGATCAAGGATATTCTGCCGGTCCAGCCAGGCATTAGCAATATTGACAAGAAAGGCCTCTCGGATATTGGATCCTCCTTGGTTTCCAGCATACGTTCCCCCGGGCATCCCGGCTCCGAGTACATTCGGATTGATCATAAGCGAGAAAAGAATTTCAGAGTTCGCAGCTGCAGAGGTTACGAGCTTATCTCCTTCCTTGTATTTGTTATCCAGAGATTCAATGACCCATTGCTCTTCGGGTTTCCCTTGAGCATTGGAAGAATACATTGAAAAGATGGCTTTATTGGCATTGGCCGAACCGGTCAGGTTATCCTCAATTTTATCCATATCTGACTGGATAAGTGTTTTTCGCTCTTCCTCATTCCTGTACTGATCCTTCGGATAGCGTTTGTCCCAGTATGCGTATGGGATCTTCACATGCCAAAGCCAGCTGATCTGATTGGCATAAGCTTTTTTAAGGAAAATCGGCACTTCATTGGCAATGGTTATCCAACCGGCCAGATAAGCAGAGTACCAGGCTGGCTTAGGATAATAATCATCGTTTGCCCATTCATCCCTGACCGGGTAGATGAATGATTTACCGGCAATCTTATTCTGAATCCGAAGATCCATGAGTTCACCGGTTGGATCATATAGATCCAGTACCGGGAGGTTAGAAAATCCTTTGCTAGGACTATTGGGCCAGTCACCACTGATAATGGCCTTGTCGATTCGGCCATGTTTTGCTTCAGCCAGGCGAACATGCCTAGCGTTAATGGTATTAATACCAACGATCTTGGATCCATCATGATTGGGTATAAGTTCCGGAAAAGAGGATCCGAGTTTCAGGTAATCCCGAAGCGTATTGGCCATATAGCGACGAACCACCCGGGAATTAAGAAAACTGGTGATCTTGGGATCATTCACCACCTCGAGAGTCTCATTCCCTTTTTCATCGAACCCGGTCACTCTGACTGGGTAGACTCCCTGCCCCAAGGTGAAATTCCGAATATATTTCAGCCCAGAATTTAGGACCCCTGTTTTAGAAATGATATCCAGAACAGTATTGGGGAAGTTATTATCCTCACCCCAGGATGAAACAGAGAACTTACTCACCGTAACGGTATCATCCAAAGTCTCGATTACCGGGTTGTTTTTTATGGGCGGAGCAGGTGATCCTGTCGTTGTGGCAAAGAATTTCTCTCCATAGGCCATCAGCGGTAATCCTTCCTTATTGAAAAGAAT
The DNA here is from genome assembly GCA_018669475.1 of Bacteroidota bacterium. GTDB lineage: Bacteria > Bacteroidota > Bacteroidia > Bacteroidales > UBA12481 > JABHCC01. The sequence continues at coordinate 20,236 of JABHCC010000069.1, forward strand.
TTTTGTCATAACATCACCTCCATGGAATTAAATTCGATTAGGTTATCAATGCCAACCGGATAAACATGGCCCGTTTTATCACCATGCTGATCAACTGGAAGGATGCCTCTTTGACGGTGAATGGAAACTGAATACGGCAAGCCGGTGACAATGGCCCGGGGCAGGAATACTCTTTGCCCCTGTTTGGTAATAAAGACAATGGAAAAGACCACCTGGGTCCCATCTGAATTCTCTTTGATATCCAGTTGCTTCAAAACAAGATTTCTGCGAATTTTCTTGGTCATTTGAAAGTAATTTGAAGCAATATAGAATTGGGTTGGGGGGATTTAAAGGACAAGAGGATATAGCCCCCACGAGAGCTTATGGCAAAAAAAAGGCCGAAGCCTTTTAGAATGGAAGTTCAGTTTCTTCAAGCATCCAATCTCTGCATTCGATGATTTCTTCTAAATCTTCCCAGTAAAGGTTGGGATCTCGGTGTAACTCTTGGCAGAAATCATTCTTTGCTTCTTCGATTGCTTGGTAGTAGTTCTGTTCGTTTGTTGAGATTGAATTAGTCATGGCGTTTATTTTTTAAGTGTTTAATTATGCACGACTCTTCTGCCCAATAACCAATATTCAGCAAGGAGGAACTCTCAGAGGCAAATCCTTGTGAAAACACCCAAGTGTCTATTTGGTATTGGGTTTCTCTTTGTAAATAATTAAGCCCTTAAGAAAATTAGATGCTCCTGACAGCAGATCCTTCAATCTCAGCCAACGAATGGTTTACTACTTCCCAATCGAAAAAGATGTGAATAGCGCCTTATTCTTGAGTTGCATTAAAGAGGTCCTGACTATTACTGGGTTTAGATTTTAGAATTCAACGAGTGTGGGAATCAGATGCTTTCTTCTGAACATCTCTTCTTAAAAGCTCGGCCTACTTAATCTGGCCTTAATGCTCTTCCCCGAAGAATAGGGAAATCATTGCAGCATGGCAGGAGTTTTACGACATAAAAAAAAGCCCCGAAGGGCTTTTCATTAGAATGGTTGCGGTTCTTCTTGTTTGGCTTTTGACTTGCGGGGTGCTCTTTTCTTTGGAGCTGGTTCTTCAACTTTGTTTGCGGCTTTTTCAGCTACCCAGGCCGTGTGTGTTCTTCCAAATTTATCTGGATTTTTCATTTCTGAAGTTTCAACCGAGACATACATTCTTCCTTCGTACTCGTATGCTACTGCTTGTAAATCTTCCAGAGCGAAAGTGAATTTTACAATGTTTTCCAGTTTCTCGTTTCTTTTTCCTTTTCCGATGTAGTTGTTTTTGTAAGTCATGATTTCTAAGTATTTAAGTTAAAATTCTGTGAAGATTTTAGGGCTCATAGAATCCTGCCCATCCATGAGGAATTGGAATATCGAACCAGCGGTGAGGCTATGCCGAGAAAATCATTGTGGGAGCTAGGGCGTCAGGATAATCTGAGCACATCTTTGCAGAGAATTTCTAACGATAATACGCCATGGGATCCTGGATTTGATCATCAAAAACCACTATTAAGGAAAAGGAGAAAGTGGGAAACTGGCAAATCATTGCTCTATTTTGTCAGCTCCTTATTAAGAGATTTTCTGGTAGAAGCTCGGGGGTGAGATCCCTTGTCAAAGTGAAACAAGGAGTGAAAGGTGGTAATTTGGAACTATTCATTTCCTTGAGTGCTGAGGGTGAAAAAGCAGAAAACAAAGTTCTAATCAGGAGAATAGCCAGCACGATAATAAAATCAAATAGGACTTTAGCCCCTGGAAAGTCCTAAGAGGTTATTTTGAGGGAGCAATAATGTGGGAGGATGAGAAACCAAAAAAAAGGGCCGAAGCCCTTTTCTCTAGAGCAGGTTTTCATCGGCAAATGAGAAGTAGGAGTCTTGTGAAAGGATAACGTGATCTAGAACCGAAATATCCAGTAATATACCGGCATCTTTGACTTTCTGGGTGATCTTTTTATCTGCCTCTGAAGGGTTTAGGTTTCCAGATGGATGGTTATGCGCTAAAATTATTGCACTGGATGAAGATTTCAGAGCCACTTGGAAAATCATCCTGATATCTGTGATTGTTCCAGAGATCCCTCCTAGAGAAATCATGTTGTATCCCAGTACCTGATTAGCACGGTTCAGAAGTAAAATGTAAAAGGATTCCCGGTATTCAATATTCTCAAAAGCTAATCTCAGGATTTCTGAGGCATCTCTCGAACAGGTGACTTTGTGCCGATCTTTGGCAGGAATTTTTGAGGAATAGGAAATCTTGATTTCTGCGAGGTTATTGAGAAATAAGTTCATGTGAGTTTGCCCTTGCCCTTCTATGTTGAAAAACAAGTATTTGGCAATAATAATTTCATTTCTATACCTTTATAGTATAAATCTGAAGAGGAGTGAGCTCTGCTGGAGAGCAACTCATTAGCAATAAGATTTATGGCGGTGAAAACCAGATAAG
>JABHCC010000070.1 GCA_018669475.1 Bacteroidota bacterium
ATATGCGTTTTGCTCCGCGGACCAGGAGGGACTCGAACCCCCAACCTCCTGATCCGTAATCAGGTGCACTATCCATTATGCTACTGGTCCATCTCCATTTTGTTTAGAGAGCTGCAAAGGTAACACTTTTTCGTTTACCTTATGCTAATGATTGGATCTGTCTTTTGTAATTTCATCCTTAATATCAGCCATACCTGCAACAAGACAGATCCTCACTTCTTGAATATCCGGTCCCAGACCCTCCTGGAAGAAAGGAGTGAGGTAATAACTTCCCGAGATTCCCCAGTTTAGTTTCTTGTTGAAAATCATTGTACTTACGCCATATTTGACCTTATTCAGACTGTAAGCCTTCATATCATAGGGAGCAATTACATCTTTTACTTTTTCATCTCCAATTTTGTATTTAGACTTAAACTTTGTGTAAAAAGAATAATCGAAGAAGCCTCCTATTGAACACAACCAGTTCTCTCCAAGCTGGATGTTCAGGTCCAGAGGGACATAAAATGAGGTATTGACTAACTTGCTTTTTCCATATCCAAAGAAAGTATTCACATAATCGTGATCCGGATTAGGATCAGGTTCCCAGTTTACCGTTTCACCATCCAGGTTCAAAACCAGATTCTGAGAAAAGCGAAACTTTGATATAGATAATCCAGCGCCAATACTCAGGTTTACATGGTCAGTACCAATACTTAACAGGTCAATTGACGATCTTCCAGTCAGAACATCAGCTAATCCTGAACCAAAACCTTTAACTGAGGTTTGAAAATCTGCTGCATCATTTCCAACAAAGAAATTATATCCCAATGCTTGCTCTTGTTTAACATACTTAAAGAATTGAAATCCAATCTTATGTTGTGCGTTGAGCGTTGAAGTGAATGCCACAATCATTATCAGAGTGGCGAATAGTAACTTGTTATTTTTCATAATGTCAAATATTAGTCCGGGGTCCGAAGTCCGAAGTCCGGGGTTATTTTCCAATTAGTACTCTTAAATAATATATTGGGTTTTTTAGTTTTTTTCTTTCATCCAGATTATCTATCATCCGGGTTAGTGATTTTCTTAGATACTCACTTTTGACCGCCCGGTTAAACAAGAAATTGAATAATCTTCTCCGAGCCATTAATTTCTGGATACTGGTGCTAAGCTTCAACTCTTTCCAGAGCTTATCATAGATCCTTTTGTCATACTTTTTGTTAAATGCAGCATCAAAACAATTGTGCTCCAGGCAATCAGCCAGGTGTTCAGCAGCATGAAAACCTGAATTCATTGCATTGCCAACACCCTCTCCGGTTGAAGGATCAATTAGGCTGGCAGCATCTCCTGCTAACAAGAATCGATCACCTGACAGAGATTGTTTTTTTGATCCCAGCGGAAGGCTCCAGGCCTGTACAGGCCCTACCTGCTTGGCATCCTTAAAGCGTTCCTTTAATTCCGGAGTGTCACTAATGGCTTTGAATAACTCAGTTTTGAGATTGATTTTCTTCTTCTTCATTACCTGAGTTGAAATCCCAATCCCCACATTAGCATCACCATTAGGAAGAGGGAATATCCAAAAATACCCAGGCAAAATAGACCGAAGAAAATAAAACTCCACAGCATTCCGAGCCCCATTCTCACCCCCCCGCACACCAACTCCCTCATCCGTATCCTTATCCTTAACCCTTATTGTCTCTTCCTTAATACCTAAGCCATAACCCTTAAGCCCTCTATAGTAGACTCGCAACCCAGTGGCAAAATGCCTGTCATCCTTCTTAAATCCTCCGGGATTCTTAGCAAACCTGGATGTCGCACCATCGGCAAAAACCACCATGTCTCCTGTAAATGTCTTCTTTCCGGACTCATCCTTTAATTCCAGCCCTTCATTATTCGTATTGTACTCGGTTATTTTCACTCCTTCATGCAAGCTGATAAGAGGGTTTTCCCTAACTTTTTTAATCAATAAATTATCAAATTCTTTTCTTCGGATAATAAATCCAGGAGCATCATTAGGACGTTTATGAAATTGATATGGAATTGTCAGATGCTTCATGTTCGGGGAATAGAACTTAATACCCCATGAATCAAGCGATCCGCTTTCAGCTGTCAATTCTTCAACCAATCCCATGTCCA
>JABHCC010000071.1 GCA_018669475.1 Bacteroidota bacterium
GCATCAATTTTAATTCCTGACATAAGCAGGAACCTAATCTAATGAACCAATCATTTTACTGGGATCCACCCATTTGGTGAACTCCTCATCTGTAAGATATTTGAGCCCCAGGGCTGCCTGTCTCAGACTTGTATTATCCTTAAATGCTTTTTTCGCGATCTCCGCTGCTTTTTCATACCCTATGTGCGTGTTTAATGCAGTTACCAGCATTAAGGAATTCTCCAGATTAATCTGTATCGCATCCATATTGGCTTCAATTCCAATTGCACAATTATTACTGAACGACAAGCAGGCATCACCAAGCAGTCGGGCTGATTTCAGGAAATTATCGATCATCATTGGTTTAAAAACATTCAACTCAAAATGGCCACTCATTCCACCAATTGAAATCGCAGTATCATTACCCATGATCTGAGCACAAACCATGGTAAGTGCTTCAGCCTGTGTGGGATTAACCTTCCCAGGCATGATAGATGAGCCAGGTTCATTAGCTGGAATAAGCAGTTCCCCGATACCTGATCGGGGGCCTGAGGCTAATACCCGGATATCATTTACCACCTTCATTAAACTAACTGCCAGTTGCTTCAGTGCAGCGTGTGATTCAACAATTGCATCATGCGCAGCCAGGGCTTCAAATTTGTTCTCTGCTGATACTATGGGCAGGCCAGTCAGCTCAGCTATTTTCTTTGCAACTTTTTGAGTATATCCTTTCGGAGTATTTATTCCGGTACCAACAGCTGTACCTCCCAGGGCAATCTCAGCCAAATGAGGCAAGGTACGCTCGAGAGCTTTAAGACCATGATCCAACTGAGACACATATCCTGAAAACTCCTGCCCCAGAGTAAGTGGAGTAGCATCCATCCAGTGGGTGCGTCCGATTTTAACAACTTCTTTAAATTCACCAACTTTCAGGGCCAGGGTATTCCGTAGCACATCAACTCCCGGAAAAGTTTTTTCTTTTAACATCCGGTAGGCTGCTATATGCATGGCGGTTGGAAAAGTATCGTTTGATGACTGCGACTTATTTACATCATCATTAGGATGAATAAAGCTATCACCCTCACCCAATACACTTCCTCTAAGCACATTAGCCCTATTGGCAATAACCTCATTAACATTCATATTTGACTGTGTTCCTGAACCTGTTTGCCAAACAACCAATGGAAACTGATCATCTAATTTACCATCCAGTATTTCGTCACATACCTTGGCAATCAAGTCGGCTTTTTCCTGATCAAGAACCGCTAATTCTGCATTTGTCAGAGCAGCAGCTTTTTTCAAATAAGCAAAAGCATAAATAATCTCTTTTGGCATAAGATCACTGCCAATTTTAAAATTATTCTTCGACCGTTGAGTTTGAGCTCCCCAATATTTTTCTGCAGGAACTTCTACTTGCCCCATAGTGTCTTTTTCTATTCTGGTTTTCATTATTGTTAGGTTTTTTATTGGGACTCTAAGTTAAAAATTTTGTTAACAAGAATCACTCTCCTGCCGGATTCTATTTGATAGGATACGTATCTTTGGAATAAGGTAAAAGATATAGAATATTTCATTCCTGATGAGTCAAATACAAGATATTATCAATCAATATCCTTGGTATTATTACACCATTGGAGGTCTGAGCCTGTTATTGATTATAATTTTCATCCCTTTCATGAGATTGCAAGGGAAGCAAAGGAAGTACAAAAGGCAACAACTGGCCGATCAAATTGATCTGCAAGAAGCAGGAAAACTGGAAATGTGGTTCAAGGTTTTTACCGCTGCCGCACCCCAGGTATTCTGGATCAGAAATAAGATAAAAACCTTGTATGTCTCACCCTTTTTCGAAACTCTGATTGGCTATCCAGAGAAACTAGCAAAAAATGAGTTTCCCTGTATGGATCAAATTACGGTAAATGAAGACCTGGATCGAATAAAACAAAACTACTCTGATTTTTTAAATACCGAACAAAAAGAACTGGATCATACATACAGGATACGCAAACCTGACAATAGCATTATTTGGTTGAGGGAGCGTGTAATCAAGCACCAATTCTATTCAGGTGAATGGTTTTTAGTAGGATTGCTTGAGGATGAAACACTGAAGCAGGAATCTCTGGAAAATTTGAAGAACAATCAATTACTTGTAACCAATATACTTAGTTCAACCGACGAGGGGATTTATGTTTTAGATCATCAGTTCAAACCGATTTATTGGAACAGGGCAATGGAAACTATTTCCGGTTTTAGCCGGGAAATCACTATGGATGGGCAGGCTATCTGGGAACACTTTCCTCATATTAAAGATAACGGAGTGTCTGACATCATGCTTCAGACTATGGAGGGGAAAATCACACCCGGAGCAGATTATCCATACCGACTGTCTAATAATCGTAAGGGCATTTGCCACGAGAAATATCTCCCCCTTATTAATTCACAGGATGAGATCACAGGTGTAATCGGTTTTATAAAGGATATCACTGAAGAAGTTGCCCGTGAAAATATTCTGGAAAAAACTCAGGAGCAGTATGCTTTAACCATGCAGTCGTTGAGTGACGGGATATGGGATTGGAATCTTTCATCTAATGAAATTATTTTCAATGATCATTGTTTTAGCATGCTTGGTTATGAACCCGGCGAATTATCTTCTTCAATATCCACTTTCTTACGCTTAATTAACTCGGAAACAGATCGCAGACTCATTGCTAAAATCAGAGAGTCATTCCTGTCTAAAGAATCGGTGGAAATTGAACTTAAAATGAAACATAAGGATGGTAGCTGGTTGTGGATACTTTTCAGAGGAAAATGTATCGAACATGATGATCAGAACAAACCATCACGAGCTATTGGAACACAAACCAACATCACTGAGCGTAAAAAGCATGAATTTGAGCTGATAAAGGCTAAAACCAAAGCTGAGGAAAATGATCGCCTTAAATCATCCTTCCTATCCAACATGAGTCATGAGATACGTACACCTTTGAACGCAATTATCGGATTCTCTGATTTGATAATAAGTGAAGAGGCCGGATCTGATGATTCAAAAGATAAAGAAGCATACCGAAAGCAAATAAGGAGAAACTCAGACAAACTACTAAACCTCATTTCAGGTATTGTTGAGCTATCTCAGCTTGAAGCGGGTGAGAACGAATTAGCAATACAGACTATTGATCTGGTTGATTTTCTAAAGAAAACAGCACATTATACATTGACAGGAATTGCGAATAATCAAAAGGAAAATCTGGATTTAAAAATAAAGATCCCATTAGTAAACAGAGGAATACAAATTGATACTGATCCCCAGATACTCCGGCAGGTTCTCTCCCATATTCTGAGCAACGCGTATAAGTTTTCTGAAAAAGGCGATATTGACTTAGGATGTTTACCTGTTAAAAACGGGAATATCACTTTGTTTGTCAAGGATCCGGGTATCGGAATTGCGGAAGTTGATTTTCAAAGAATTTTCAATCGTTTTGAACAAATCGATCATGGCCTAACCCGGAATTACGAGGGAACCGGACTAGGTCTTACTTTGGCTAAATTAAGCGCCGAATTACTTGGAGGTAATATATGGCTGGAATCTGAACCCGAACAAGGATCTACATTTTACATCCAACTAAAAGCCAGAGAGTAAATTACTAATCTTTCCCAAACTCCATTAAATAGGCTTTGATAAAACCATTCAGATCACCATCAAGTACAGCCTGCACATTACCAGTCTCAAATCCGGTACGCAGATCTTTGATCATTTTATAAGGATGCAAAACATAAGATCTTATCTGAGATCCCCATTCAATCTTCTTTTTTTGTGATTCAATCTTACTACGCTCCTCCATCTTTTTTCTTAGTTCAAGCTCATAGAGTTGTGAGCGTAATAAACGCAAAGCATTGTCTTTATTTTTATGCTGCGACCTGGTTTCACTATTCTCAATAACAAGACCTGAAGGGGCATGTCTCAGGCGTACAGCAGTTTCAACTTTATTTACATTTTGACCACCTGCTCCACCTGACCTGAAAGTGTCCCATTCAATATCTGCCGGACTAATTTCAATTTCTATGGAATCATCAATTGATGGAGAAACAAAAACAGAAGCAAAAGTAGTGTGTCTTCTATTGCCGGAGTCAAACGGTGACAGCCTTACAAGACGATGGACACCATTTTCTGATTTCAAATATCCGTAAGCAAACTCACCTTCAAATTCGAGTGTAACAGTTTTAACACCAGCTTCATCTCCAGCCTGATAATATAACTCCTTCACTTTCATGTTGTTTCTCTCTCCATACCGGATATACATTCTCATGAGCATACCAGTCCAGTCGAGACTTTCTGTCCCTCCGGCACCGGAGTTAATCTTCAGAATTGCACCCAGACTGTCCTCCTCTTTACGGAGCATATTTTTTGATTCGAGCTCTTCAACCAGCTTAAGTGTTATTTCAAACTGTTCCTGAACATCAGCCTCCTCTGCATCTCCCTCTTTTAAAAAATCTATTAATATCAGAAGGTCTTCCAAACCCAGCTTTACTTCCTCATAGCCTTCAACCCATCTCTTTAAAGATTTGATATGTTTCAAGTGAAGTTCTGCTTCCTTTGGATTGTTCCAGAACCCAGGATCCAGAGTTATTTCCTCTTCAAGTTTTATTTGTTCAATCTTGGCATCAACATCAAAGATGCCTCCTTAGAGCCAGATCGCGCCCCTTGATGTTTTTTAATTGTTCTTGTGTGATCATCTAAAATAATTTTACACAAAAGTATAAAAACCCTTATATTTATCAGCAAAGACAAACCTGTATCCTGTAGCATTTATCAATGGGATCCCGAACGGTTTAAAGCCAACTTGAATTAAAATAATTATAATAGTACTTGAGAAATTCCATTACGATCACAAAGAATCTAAATCATGAAAAAAAGCACGCTGTTACTACTTGTCCTGATTTTTATAAGCTCAGGATTGACTTTACAAGCACAAAAAACCGATGAAAGTTGTTTCAAATTTGTATTTCTAACTGACATTCATGTTCAACCCGAAGAGATGGCAACTGAAGGTTTTCAACAAGCCATTGCTAAAGTGAATGAAATCAATCCGGATTTTGTGATTACCGGTGGAGACCTGATTATGGATGCCCTTAATCAGACCAAGGAACGTGCCGACTCTTTGTATCAATTGTACTTAAGTCTTCAAAAGCAGTTCAATATGCCTGTTTATAATACTCCCGGAAATCACGAAAACTATGGTTTCCAAAACATTGAAAATGTTGAACGAACTGATCCCGATTATGGCATCAACATGTTTCGCAGGTATTTGGGTAAACCGTACTATTCCTTTGATCATCAGGGCTGGCATTTTATTGTACTGAATTCAGTCGCTGAAACTGAAGAAAGAGGATATAGGGGTGATATTAGCCAGGAACAGATTGAATGGTTACAGAAAGATTTAAATGGAATTGATGATTCAACTCCCATTGTAATAAGTGTTCACATTCCATTTATTTCTGTAATGAGGCAGAGGATGTATGGCGCCCTTGAGCCCAATTTGGAGGGGGGCGTAATCAACAATAGTCGTGAAGTATTACGACTATTCAATGGAAAGAATCTCAAACTTGCTTTGCAGGGGCACTTACATTACCTTGAAGATATCTATATTGAAGGAAAAACTCATTTTATTACCGGAGGAGCTGTATCCGCTAACTGGTGGAGAGGTCCCCGCTATGGAATGGAAGAGGGCTTCCTTGTTCTGAGCGTTAAAGGAGAAGACTTCAGCTGGGAATATGTAGATTTTGGCTGGGAGGTAGAAAAGTAAAATCGGGGCAGTAGCAGCCCATTGAAACTATCTTCTTATTTTTTGATGATTTTTTCCAGTACAGGATAGATTGCATTTGCTTCGAAGCCCCGACTTGCTGCGAATCTTAATAGTTTGGCTTTTGTTTGCATGAGCTCATCTTTGTCTGGCAGGCTATGATATTTTGCAGCCAGTAAATCACTCAGCTTTTCATGATAAGCCGCTTCATCAATTTCTGCAATAGCATTATCGATCGCAGATTCCTTTAGCTCTTTTGCTCTTAGATGATGTCTTATTTTAATACGTCCCCAAGAGTTGAACTTCAGTTTATCTCTTACAAAAGCGAGGGAATACCTTTCTTCGTTAATAAAGTCATCCTTATAAAGACAGCTTAAGATTTCTTTAACCTGATCAGGGAAAAGCCCCCAGCCCACCAGTTTCTTTCTAACATCACCCGGGGCCTTTTCCCCCCGTGCACAATAATTCATGGCTTTGGCCAGTGCTTTTTTAGGATCCATAATTTGCTTTGATCATACGGTCTTTATTGTGAATATCCTTCCGGAGCTCTACGAATTTGAAATACGAGTTTACCAGATCTTTAGTTTCAGATCCAAGTATTTCGTTGATTTCAAAATACACATTTCCCATATTTGACAAGTTTTTTGATGCGTATTTACAAATCTCCTTATAGAAAATCAATGGATTCTCATCAGTGACAAACAAGGCACTTGATGGCTCATAATCCAGCACATTAGATTGCATTGCTGATGCCTGAGAACTTGTCACATATGGCGGATTTGAAACAATGACATCAAAACCAGCCTCCAGACTTTCAGGATTGATTTGTAAAATATCAATCTTCTTAATCTCAATATCAACATCATTCAATAGTGCATTTCGTGCAGTTACCTCCAATGGAATAGAATATGCATCACAACAAGTCACCCTGGCATCAGGAAATTCTTTTGCAAGACAGATCCCAATGATGCCAGTACCACAACCAATGTCCAGAATCCGAATATCTTTCCCTCTGCCCACATTCCGCTTTTTCAAATCATCTCTTATCCAGTATACCAGACCCTCTGTTTCGCCTCTGGGGATTAGCACACCCCGTTGAACTTCAAATCTCATCTCCATAAAATCTTCATAGCCCAGAATATATTGAAGCGGTTCATGGGTTTTAAGCATTTCAATAATCTCAATAATTCTGGTTTTCTGATCAGGAGACCACAAAACATCATTGTCAGCCATCAATCTTGCATAGCTCTTACCAGTCAGATCCTCCATCACTCGCCGTGCCATTGACCGGGCCTCTTCTGATGAATAGATAGTTGTCAATTCTCTCTCAAACCATGATGGTAATCGAATAATCAGGTTTTCCTTAGTGTTGGACATTCAGGTATAATAGTTTCTGTAAATTTTACATTTATTTCAACCAAAGCCAAAATTATTACTAACTGATGAAATACCGACACCTCAATTCACTGAATTCTATTAATTGCAAACAGGCTTTCAGGGCAAGCCTATTATCCCTATTTTTGGCCTCGAATGCAGGATCATCAGACATATATGCATCGATGCCTTGAACTGGCAAAACATGGTTTGGGACATGCCGCACCAAATCCCATTGTAGGAGCAGTTGTAGTATGGAAAAATCAGGTAATTGGTGAGGGATATCATCGACAAGCTGGCCTGCCCCATGCAGAAGTTGAGGCTATCCAGTCGGTTAAAGATTATTCAAAATTAGCCGAATCCACATTGTATGTTAATCTGGAGCCTTGTAATCATACAGGCAAAACACCTCCATGTACAGATTTAATTCTACGGCATAAAATCCCAAACCTTGTTGTAGCACAAACTGACCCAAACCCACTTGTCGCAGGAACAGGAATCTTACGATTAAGGAAAAAAGGGGTTAATGTGATTGAAGGAATACTAAAGAAAGAAGCCTGGGAATTAAATAAGCGTTTTAATTGTTTTCATGTGAATAAACGGCCCTTTGTCCTGCTTAAATGGGCTATAACAAGGGATGGATTCATTGATCAAATCAGAAAACCAGGTGAGGCAGCTAATCCAGCATGGATAACAGATGAGTTTTGCCGAAGCCTTGTCCACAAATGGAGAACAGAAGAAAGCTCAATACTTGTTGGTACTCAAACAGCCAGCCTGGATAATCCACGCTTAAATATCAGAGCATGGAAAGGAAGAGCCCCTCTCAGACTCGTACTTGACCGACACAAAAGTTTACCTGCCCATCTTAATGTTTTTGATCAGACTCAGGAAACCTGGGTTTTCACCGAACATGACATTCCTTCAAAAAGGAATCTTAGGTATTTTAGGATCCAAGCGGATAAAAACGATCTACCACAGATGATGCAAATCCTTTATGAGCAAAATATCCAATCCATTATGGTGGAAGGTGGAGCTGAGCTGTTAAATTCATTTATCAAGGATGATCTATGGGATGAAGCTCGCGTATTTACCGGACCAATAAGTTTCAATAAAGGGGTTTCGGGACCTGAGTTCAATTTTTCACCAGAAGAAAAAATTCAGACCGGCAACTCAACACTGGAAATATTTAGAAAATAAAAACCTGTTGAACCGAGCATGACAAAAGGAAAAATACTTTAACACGCACACGGATGAAAAATATTAATACCATTATAATACGAGCAGAGTTAATAATTTTTGTCATGCGAGCTTAATCCCGTAAAAACGATATATAAACCATGAAAAAAGGTGACCTGATTCTGGCAGCATTGTTTCTGATGATATTTTTGCCATTTATTTTTGCCGAATCTCTATTTGATCAATACAGAGATTTGAATAAAGCCTATCCCTATATTCTCAGTTTTGTAAAATTTTTCATCCTTGCCAGCCTGGGAGAAATTCTGGGACACAGAATTAAGACAGGCGGATATTATCTCAAAGGTTTTGGATTGATTCCAAGGGCCATCGTCTGGGGATTTCTGGGATTATCAATTAAAATGGCTTTTGTCATTTTCGGGCAGGGCGCTCCGCATATGCTCCAGACCATGGGACTAAACTTCCCCACAGATAATCCGGCAGATATTCTTGAAACAAATTTTCTTACTGAAGGTAGTTGGCTACAGTTTTTGTCAGCATTTACGGTAAGCACCACATTGAATGTCTTTTTTGCTCCTGTTTTTATGACTGTTCACAAAATTACTGACACACATATCCTTATGAATAAGGGCAAATTACTAATGTGTTTCAGGCCCATTCAGATCAGAAAAATCATAAC
>JABHCC010000072.1 GCA_018669475.1 Bacteroidota bacterium
GTTGAGGGCAGTCCGCTTCATGAGAATTTTGCAAAATACTTTGGGATGAATGCATACATTCCAAGACTGAAAGGGCATGGTTTAATCACGGATGACGCCCTGCTGGATATGACTCCTGATAATTTGTGGGAGTCGGCTAAGGACGCTTTTGTTAAGGCTCAGGCCCTGGGCGAAAAAGTCATCATTATGGGTACTTCCACTGGTGGAACTTTGGCTTTAATGCTTGCCGGACACTTTCCTGATGATATTGCCGGACTATACCTGTTTTCACCAAATGTAAGGATCTATGATAAATCTGCAGCTCTGCTTGATCGCCCATGGGGATTGCAAATTGGACGGATGGTGATGGGAGGAGATTATCGTGTTTTAGAGGAAGATCCGGAAACAGATGATTATTGGTATAACAAATACCGGGTAGAAGCTCTTGTATACCTGCAGCAACTTGTCAGACAAAGTATGAAGGCAAAATTATTCAGCACTGTAACTTGTCCGGTTTTTACAGGATATTATTATAAAGATGAAGATAATCAGGATAATACTGTCTCAGTGGAAGCTGTTCTTTGGATGTTCGATAACCTTGGAACCAAAGAGGAACTTAAACAAGAAATGGCATTTCCAGATGCTGGAGCTCATGTAATTTGTTGTGATCTGACCTCAGAAAATTGGAAGGATGTTCAGGATGCAGCTGTGAAATTTGGGATTAAAATATTGGAATTATAGGACTTTAATTTGGATATATAACATAGAATATGAACGGAAGAATTTTAATAGGAAGCCTGGTGCTAGGCATAATAACGATGGCTTGCGGACAGAGCTTTGATAAATATACGGATGAAGTCTTTAATGAGAAAGTTCCCCGTGACTGGGAAAATCCGGGAGTATTTAATATAAATCGTGAGGCTCCCAGAGCGAGTTTTTATTCATACGCATCTGAAAAATCTGCCCTGGCTGATAACCGTGATGGTTCAGAGTTTTATTTTAGTCTGAATGGAAAATGGCACTTTAACTGGGTGCGCTCTCCGGATGAAAGACCTTTTTACTTTTTTAAGGATGATTATGATGTAAGGGACTGGGATATGATTGAGGTGCCTTCAAACTGGGAAGTGCAAGGATATGGAGTGCCAATCTATGTGAATGTTGGATATCCATTTGAGATGAACCCACCATGCATTCATCATGACTATAATCCGGTAGGATCGTATAAAAGAGATTTTAGAATTCCTGCTTTGTGGAATGATCGTGAAATTTTTATACATCTTGGAGCAGTAAGCTCGGCCTTTTATATATGGATAAATGAGGAAATGGTTGGCTATTCTCAGGGTAGCAAAACTCCGGCAGAATTCAATATCACTCCTTTTTTGAAAGAAGGGAATAATACTATTTCGATTGAAGTTTATCGCTGGTGTGATGGCAGTTATATTGAGGATCAGGATTTTTGGAGACTGGGTGGTATTACAAGAGATGTTTACCTCTCTGCCAAGAATAAAGTTTTTATCCGCGATTTTGAGATACAGTCAGGATTGACATCCGACTATAAAGATGGTCTTTTTGGTGCAAAGCTTGAGTTACGAAATTATGATACCCCCGATTCCACATATAATGTGAAAGTTGCTGTACTTGATGGTAAAGAGGTATTATTTGAGAATGAGGAATCTGTTCTCATTACCCGTACCAGGCACAATGTTAGTATGTCTGATACTTTATCTGCTATAAGAACCTGGACCGCAGAGACGCCTGATTTATATACTCTCCTGATTACTTTGAAAAATAATACCGGCCGTGTAATTGAATCAATAAGCCGCCAGATTGGTTTCAGGGAGATTGAAATTCGGAATAAACAGTTGCTGGTCAATGGTCAGGCGATATATTTGAAGGGTGTGAATTTGCACGAACATCATCATATAAAAGGCCATATTGTTGATGAAGAAACTATGCTCACAGACATTGCTTTGATGAAAAGAAATAATATCAATGCTGTGCGTACCTCGCATTATCCTCAACCTGAACGATGGTATGAATTATGCGATAAATATGGCTTGTACCTGATTGATGAAGCCAATATAGAATCACATGGTATTGGCTATAATAAGGATGTTACTCTGGCTGATAAACCAGAATGGGCAGCCGCTCATCTCGATCGTACAATTCGTGCAATAGAAAGGGATAAAAATCATCCCTCCGTAATCATCTGGTCATTAGGAAATGAAGCTGGCGACGGACATAATATGCTGGCTAATTATAATTGGATAAAAAAGAGAGATCCGAGCCGCCCTGTTCAATATGAACGTGCTGAGAAATCGACAAATGCAACTCAAAGACATACGGATATCTGGTGTCCGATGTATGCCACTATTCAGTACATGGAAAACTATGCAAATGATCCCTCAAACGATCGTCCGCTGATTCAGTGTGAATATGCTCATGCAATGGGTAACTCAGTTGGAAATCTCCAGGATTACTGGGATGTGATAGAGAAGTATCCAATTCTTCAGGGTGGTTTTATCTGGGATTGGGTCGATCAGGGATTGCTGACCAAAAATGAGGATGGTGAGGAATTTTGGGCATATGGTAGTGACTTTGGCCCCAGGGGAGTGCCAAGTGATGGTTGTTTTTGTATCAATGGACTGGTTTTCCCCGACAGGAGTCCTCATCCTTCACTTCTTGAAGTGAAAAAAGTATA
>JABHCC010000073.1 GCA_018669475.1 Bacteroidota bacterium
CACCCCAGGGTCCGGAAGTTATGTTCGTCGGTTTGAATTACCAAAAGGTTCGGCCCCCTGGTCGTTTCCTTTTTTTCTGATATCTTCTCAGCCTGGCATTGGAAAAGGCCCAGAAAAGCAAAGACAGAAATCAGTTTAACACAAAACACTCTCATAATTATTTAATTTCAATTGCCCCCAAATCTGGGAGACCTTCAATTTCATTTCCAATAAAATCATGTTTAACACCCAAGCCAATAAACAATCCAATCTCATCATTTGGTATCGCATATATCTGAATGCCTTTATCCTTAATCAGTCCGGTATTGCCGGGGAAATAGTCTTCAGCTTCCATTCCTCCGGCATTCGCAAACTCCGGATTTCCAATGATTGGCTTGCTATCCTGAATTAAAACATCCAGTGGCCAATCTCTTTCTTTTAAGTACAAGTTATTTTGAAAAACAATATTTTCAACAAGAGATTCACCACTCGAGTCAGGCTTATATTGATCTCCTATAACCAATTCGCTTTTACCTTCAAAACAAAAAATATTATTAGCAATAAAGACTCCTGATGATGCTCTATCAACCGCTATTTTTGCAACAATATCCTTTTTTACATAAATGGTATTATTATAAAAATAACTATTAAAGGGTCCGGTTCGTGGGTTATTCTTGCCAGCGAAACCACTCAGCCAGAATATTTTACCTTCTTGAAAGGCGCCATTCGTTCCTTTTACGCGGTAACCATCATTGATACTTACGTTATATCTATAAGCACAGTTAAAATTATTCCCAAGGATTTCACAAAAACCACCTGCATTATTTTCACTTAGGTTGTATTGGACAATAACATTGTTGCAATTGAAATCGATGTGACAACCAGCAGAGTCTGCAGGTCCATTTGCATTTCTAAATGAATTATTTTCAATAACTATATCTGCACATCCCCAGGTCCAAAGTCCACTTCCACGGCCCCATTTCCGAGAGTCATTGTTTGAGCCTGAATAATTAACGGCGTTGTCTTTAACATGTCCATCCTGTACATTACTCATTTGGATCCCAGGACCTCCGGTTTCCTGAACCTGGTTATTATACAACTTCACATTTTGAATTCTTTTGCCTTTTCCTGTGAACTTGATTCCTGTGTGGGCAACATTTATTATTTCACATGATTCAACGGTCATACCCTTTAAATAGGCATCTTCAGTCTTATTAATAAAACGAATACCCCAACCATAGCTTTGAGTACCGTTAGGAGTATGAACTTCGCCACTACTTCTTTCAAATCCTTCGTTTTCAAAAAAGATATCACGTATCACATTTTCCTTGAGTAGGATATTTTCAAATGATTTCGGCTCAGATGTGGTAACCAGAACTCCACAGCGCATATCTATATTATTGTTCTGGGTGGCATTTAGACCTTTTCCATTAGCTGTGATTTCGAGCTTACTCAGCACAATATGACTACAGTTTAGCAACAAAACACCATTCGCAAATCCTTTGGCATCGATTATAGGCAAATCATTATCACCACTACCATCTTCATAACTGGAAATAGTGATTGGATTATCCCTCGTTCCTGAAACATTCTCTAGTACAAGAGTTCCAAAAAAGGTGCACCCCTTACAAAACAATAATTTGTCTCCTGGCTCAAAGGATTTCATGTTTGTCCGCTCTAAAGATTTCCACGCGGTTTCAGGGCTCTTTCCATCATTTGAATCACTGCCTTGGGCACTGTTTACATAAAAGGAATTTCCAGTAGGATCAATTTTCGAACAGGTGATAAACAATAGCCCAACTAATATTACTACAAATAATCGGTTCATCTAATTCCAGTTTTTCTGATTTCTATTAACATTTGTTGCATCTCTTTTACTTTCTCCGGATATTTCAAAGCGACATTTTTCTGCTCTCCCGAGTCGTTTTCTAAGTTATAAAGCTGAACTTCTTTAGAAAGCCCGGATTCAATCCGCTTATTGGCAAACCATGCAGGAGGATCACTCTTTACGGGCTCGATATATTTCCAATTACCATCGCGGACAGCAATAGTAAATGCTTCTTCCAGCATGACTTTTCGTCCATTAGTTGATCTCCCCAACCATGTTGAAAGCATATCGAAACTATCAGGAGCATCGCCATTGGGAATTTCCTGTCCAACCAACTTTGCAAGAGAAGCATATAAATCTACTTGTGTTACCAAGGCATTACTTACACCCGTCTTAATTTCCCCAGGCCAATAAACAATGGTTGGAACCCGGGTTCCAGCTTCAAATGCACTATACTTTCCACCGCGGTATATTCCAGACGGGTTGTGATTGCCTATTAACTCTTCTGCCTGATCAAAATAGCCATCGTCCAGAACAGGTCCATTATCACTACTAAATATTATCAGTGTATTTTTATCCAAGCCAAGCTCTTCCAAGGTCTTTACTATTTCACCAGTACACCAATCCATTTGACAAATAGCATCACCACGAGGGCCCATAGTGCTTTTTCCAACAAATCTGGAGTGTGGTACACGCGGAACGTGAATATCATGGAATGAGAAAAAAAGAAAAAATGGTTCTTCCTTATTTGAGTTGATAAATTTATTTGCCTTATTCACCAAAACATCAGCAAAATCTTCATCAACCCATCTTGCTTCTTCACCGCCCTGCATATGTCCAATACGGCTAACACCATTAACGATGGCCTCACTGTGTTGCATGTCAGCCATTAACTTCAACATTTCAGGATGTTCCATTCCAACAGGTTCGTTTTCTATCCTTTCGGAGTAGCTCACAGTAATCGGATCGTTAGGATCAAGGCCAACAACACGATGATTTTCAACAAATACACAGGGTACCCGGTCACCTGTTGCTGGTATAAGAAAACAGTAGTCAAAGCCAATTTCAAGAGGTCCTGGTTTGATTTCTTCGTTCCAATTCACAAATCCATCACCTAAACCAAGATGCCACTTGCCAACCACTCCAGTCTTGTAACCGGCTTTTTGAAACATTGAAGCAATTGTAGCTGAGCCAGGACGTATAAGGGCAGGAGCATCACCGGGTAAAATAGCTGCATTGTTTCGAAAAGCATAACTCCCTGTCAATAGCGAATAACGTGAAGGTGTGCAGGTTGCTGCAGAACAATGTCCATCAAGAAAGCGAAGTCCATTTTCTGCTAAATTGTCAATACAAGGTGTTTCCACCCCAACAGCACCTTGTATTCCGATATCGCCAAAACCAAGGTCATCAGCATAAAAAATCACAATATTTGGTTTTTCAGGTACGGTTTTGTCTCCCTTAGGAGTACAAAATGACATAAATACGGCCAGTGGTAATGAATAAAGTATCAGTTTCATAGAGCTAGTTTTCACAATGACTAAATTACAACTGACAACTGCTTAATACAAGAAAAATAATCTCAAGAAGAAGGTGTGTTTATTGCAAATCTTATTCATCATACTTCTCACATTGCAGGTGCATTTGTGTCAATAAAACTACTAAAACTCTAATTAGTTTGCACTTA
Source organism: Bacteroidota bacterium (assembly GCA_018669475.1). Classification (GTDB taxonomy): domain Bacteria; phylum Bacteroidota; class Bacteroidia; order Bacteroidales; family UBA12481; genus JABHCC01. Next base: position 3,492 of record JABHCC010000073.1, read on the forward strand.
GGCCTGGTGCAATAAGCTTTGGAAAATTAAAGAACAATAACCTTTCACAACACTTTTTGTCCGCTTCACCCACTTCCAGTCTCTCTTTACTATCTTTATGCTCCATATTTGCATCATGAAAAACTAAGTATCCAAAAAAATCACATCTTATGAAAAAGTCCACTGCAAGTCTATGTTTGATATCTCTTTTACTTGTTGCCTTTTCCTTGAATGGATTGGCACAAGACATTAAAGGTGGTACCGTTGAATATGATCAGCTTTATTATCATACTTATGAAAAAAAGGAAGGGCCAGGAGGTGAGAGATATAACAACTTTATTGCTAATTTGCCTTCTACCACCAAAGACATGAAGATGTTGATTTTTACATCAAAAAAGTCTCTGTACAAACATAGCATGCGACCTGAAGATCCAACTTTATCCCGAATGAAAAAGGGAATTCAGCGTGTCAATTATTTTAAGCCTCCACAAGTAGAATTGTCAGAGGTTTATATCAATTTGACTAAAGGAGCTATGACAAAGCAATTTTCCTTTATGACACGCTTCTTTCGGATGGAAGAGAAAACCCGGCAATCAGCCTGGAAAGTTGGTGCCGAACAGGTGATTATCCAGGGTTATACCTGCCAGAATGCCACGATGAAGAAAGGGGAAAAAATCATTACCGCATGGTTTACTCCTGAAATCCCTGTTTCAACCGGACCAGCAGACTATGAAGGCCTTCCTGGACTAATTTTGTCAATTGAAGAAGACGGTAGAAATACAATTCTGGCTACTTCAATTGATCTGAGCGAACCTGATATACAAATTAAGAAGCCCAAAGAAGGAACTAAAGTCGATCAGGAGAAAATGGACAAAATTGTTGTGGAGAAACTCGATGAATGGGAAAAAACTCAGCAACAAAGAGGTGGCAGAGGCGACGGAGGCAGATAAGTCTCGAATAGTGTATTATTGATTAGAATTGAGACAAAATGTATAAGATTAACATTCTCATTTTCTGCTTGTTGACGAATAGTCTGAGCGGCTTCTCTCAGCACATGGTTAAAGGCAAGCTGTTTGATAAGGAAGATAAGCCTCTGGTATCTGGAACAGTAGTGCTCATGAATCCTGCTGATTCAACCATGAAATATTTTGGTATCAGCAACAAGGAAGGTGAATTTAAGGTGTCAGGCATCCGTAAGGGAAATTACATCATGCAATTCTCATATGTAGGAACCAGAACACAGTATAAAAACGTGAGCTTCCCAAGAGCTGATGGAGATGATCTCGGGAAAACAATTATGGAGCCAAATAATCTTGGTGAAGTAAAGGTTATTGGAGAATATATTCCCATTCGTTTTAAAAACGATACCACTGAATTTAATGCCAAGGCATTTAGTACCCGACCCGGGGCAGTTGTGGAAGAACTTCTGAAAAAGATCCCGGGAATCGAAGTGGATCTTACCGGGAATATCAAAGCCATGGGTGAGGATGTAGCGAAAGTGTTGGTAGATGGAAAAGAGTTTTTTGGAAAGGACACCAAAATTGCTTCCAAAAACCTTCCGGCTGATGCCGTTGCAAAGATCCAGGTTTTTGATAAGAACTCAGACCAGTCTGAGTTCTCAGGGATTGATGATGGGGTACGTGACCGGACGATCAATTTGGATTTGGACGAAAAGGTTAAGATCGGTGCTTTCGGTAATGTGCTTGTTGGTGGCGGACATGATTTGCTCATTAAGGAAGACGGGGATGAAGAACAGCATTACCAAATGAGTGGAAAAGTTTACCGCTTTACCAATCAGGTACAGCAAGCCCTGATGCTAATGTCGAATAATACCAATGAGTTCGGATTCTCTACTGGTGAAAGCACCAAATTTGGAGATGGAATCGCAGGCTTAAATACTAACCACGCCGGAGCACTTAACCTATCTTTGTTCACAAGTAAGTTTAATTTCTATAATCTTTATTATGTGGGGAGTATCCGAAACAAAATCCTTGAGGAAGTGGATATCTCAAAGAACTATATCAACGATGCTGTGTATGATGCCGAAGGTTTTTATAGCTCAGAAACAAATTCCAATCCTCATAAATTAAACTTCAAAGTCCGACATCGTTTTAAAAACAACCCAAATCATTACCTCGTTCTTAGCGGGGGTGGTAGTTTAAGCAATGGCACCAGTAATTCGCAGGACATGGTAAGCAACATGATTGCTTTTCAGAACGTGAGTAATTTGGAAGCAGTACAGAATGCTGAGAATTCAAACCTGAGTGGTAATTTTAATGGTAGCTATCAGGCTAAATTTTTTGAAGGGAAAACCCAATTTAGTATTCCCTTTGATGCTAATGTAAGTGACGGTTTTAATGGTATTAATTTTGAGAATAAATTGACCTTTTTTAATCCGGAAAGTTTGAATGTTACTTCCCAGTTCCAGGATAATCAAAACGATAACATGGGAGCAAGCATCCACCCAAGAGTTATGCAGCAAATTGGGAAAGGCTGGCACTTGAGCGCTGTTCTAAATTTAGGCACTAAGAGGGCAAGCCTGGATCGGGAGCTAGGCTATTTACTTAGTGAATCAAAAGATCCTGTGGAATCACTAAGCCCTGAGTTCGACCATTTAGAAAACAATATGACCCCGGAGCTGTCCTTGCAGTGGAAAAATCCAAAACACCGTTTGAATTTTCAAATCAAAGGAGCCTGGATGCAGATTGACAAAACTCTTTGGACTAGCTCCTTAGGTAAGTCTACTTTCTTTAACCCACTGGGATCTGTTTCCTGGGCGTTCGAACCCCGTGACAACAGAAGGATTAAGCTTAATTACATGAGTTACAACACTCTACCATCGCTCACCCAACTCATGCCTGTCTCCAATACGCTTAATCCATTGTCTGTTTACATAGGGAACCCAGATCTTAAACCTTCTCTTACTCATAGATTAAGTAGTGAACTCAGTATTTTCGATGAGTATTCATTTACGGCATTGTTTCTCAAGCTCAATGGTATGTATACTCAAAATGCGATGAGTACTTCAAGAATAATTAGCGAAACGCTGGAACAAACACTCACTCCGATTAATGTTTCTGAGGCATCTAGTTTTAATGGTAACCTTGATTTTTCAACTCCTATTAAACGCTTCGGATTAAAAATTCAGCTCATGGCCGGTCCTAATTGGTCAAAGAGCAGCAATATCATTAACGGCCAGGTCAACGATGTAAACTCCCTCTCAAATACCTTTAGATTTAATATAGAAAATCGCTTTAAGGAGAGGATAGATGCCAGATTAGGAGCAACACTTACCCTGACTAATACCACGTACTCCATCCAGGAAGAATACGATAACAAGTATTCAACACTAAGTTATTATGGAGACCTCCGTTATCACCTTAATGATCACTGGCATTTATGGTTCAGGACATCCGTGAATACTTACAATTCAGAAAGCTTCGATGAAACTTTTACTTTCCCATTGATGCATGCTTCTGTATCTTATAACTTCCTTGAAGGAGGAAAGGCCTCCATTTTGCTTGAAGGTATTGACCTACTGGATAAGAATAATGGTTTTGCACAGGTGAGTGACATTAATTATATGGCCAAAATTACCAGTAATACCATTGGTAGACTGGTGATGTTGACATTTAGATATCGATTTAATCAATTGGGCGCTGGGCGTAGATGAAAAACAAATACACTTAATAATCTACCCCAGTGCTTGAATAAAGGGGGAGTACTATAGGCATCAATAATTAAAGAATCTATACCAAGCAAACAGTATCTGTAAAGAGAATTCCCTTTTCTTTACATAAAGAGACATTCTGGTCTCGATGGATAATGTCTAATACTGGCCTTTTTTTGTTTTGCCAGGTTTCTGCCAGGTTGAGTGTAAAAATTACCCTCAACGACCCAACGCGAGTAATTATTTGCTAAATTTGCCCTTGTTTGGATAAACAGTGCAAACTTTACCCCTGAGATATGACCAAAAGAAATAGAAAATTACCGTTTAATGACCTTCCTTTACTTCCTCCAAAAGCTGAAATAGAGACAAAGAAAGTACTCCTCAAAACAATTTCTGCAAGCAGGTCATTAGCCCAACTTAATGGAGCGCTAATAAATTTACCAAATCCAGGTTTGTTTCTGGATACCATTCATTTACAAGAAGCAAAAACTAGTTCTGAGATTGAGAATATCATAACAACCAACGATGAATTATACAAATCTGTTGTTGCCGATAAGAAACTTGATAATCTTTC
>JABHCC010000074.1 GCA_018669475.1 Bacteroidota bacterium
TGAAGAAGAAGAAAATCAATCTCAAAACTGAGTTATTCAGAGCCATTAGTGACATTCCGGAATTAAAGGAACGCTTTAAGGATGCCGAGCAGGTCGGTCCTGTTCAGGCCTGGAGCCTTCCACTGGGATCAAAGAAACAATCTCTGTCAGGTGATCGCTTTCTTCTTGCAGGAGATGCTGCCAGTCTCATTGATCCTTCAACCGGAGAGGGTGTAGGCAATGCAATGAATTCAGGTTTTCATGCCGCTGAACACCTGGCTGATTGCCTGAACCAGAATAGTTTTGATGCTGCATTTAACAAAAAGTATGACACAAGGATCTATGATAAGCTTTGGAATGAGTTAAAGCTTAGCACCAGCATCCAGAAATTAATGGCTCGGAGAAGATTATTCAATTTTTTGTTTAACCGGGCGGTCAAAAGTGAGTATCTAAGAAAATCACTCACCCGGATGATAGATAATCTGGATGAAAGAAAAAAACTAAAAAACCCAATATATTATTTAAGAGTACTAATAGGAAAATAAACCCGGACCATGGACAGACCAACGACTAACGACTAACGACTATGGACCATGGACCCCGGACCCCGGACTAAATATTTATATTATGAAAAATAACAAGTTACTATTCGCCACTCTGATAATGATTGTGGCATTCACTTCAACGCTCAACGCACAACATAAGATTGGATTTCAATTCTTTAAGTATGCAAAACAAGAGCAAGCAACGGGATACAATTTCTTTGTTGGAAATGATGCAGCTGATTTTCAAACCTCAGTTAAAGGTTTTGGTTCAGGATTAACTGATGTTCTGACTGGCAGATCGTCAATTGACCTGGTAAATTTTGGTACTGACCATATAAGCCTGAGTATTGGGGCTGGATTGTCTATATCTAAGTTTCGCTTCTCTCAGAACCTGGTTTTGAACCTTGATGGTGAAACTGTAAGCTGGGAGCCTGATCCAAACCCGGATCACGATTATGTGAATACCTTCTTTGGATATGGAAAAAGCAAGCTAATCAATAGCTCTTTTTATGTCCCTCTGGATCTGAACATCCAGCTTGGAGAGAACTGGTTGTATTCAATAGGAGGCTTCTTCGATTATTCTTTCTACACAAAGTTTAAGTCAAAATACAAAATTGGAGATGAAAAGGTGCAAGATGTAATTGCTCCCTCTGAGATGAAGACTTACAGTCTTAATAAGGTCAAATATGGCGTAAGTACTATGATTTTCAACAAGAAACTAAAATGGGGAATCTCGGGGAGCTATTACCTCACTCCTTTCTTCCAGGAGGGTCTGGGACCGGATATCCAGGAAGTGAGAATCTGTTTTGTTGCAGGTATGGCTGATATTAAGGATGAAATAACAAAAGACAGATCCAATCATTAGCATCACGTAAACGAAAAAGTGTTATCTTTGCAGCTCTCTAAACAAAATGGAGATGGACCAGTAGCATAATGGATAGTGCACCTGATTACGGATCAGGAGGTTGGGGGTTCGAGTCCCTCCTGGTCCGCGGAGCAAAACGCATATAAAAGCAAAAGACCTGATTTTCATAACGAAATCAGGTCTTTTTTTTTATCCCGACATCGTTTAAGGGAATAAGTATTGTCTTTCAACTAGAAAATCGCTATCATTAGCGAAACTAAACCAGTCATATGAAGAATTTTCCCACAATACTAATGGGACTGACAATGAAGCTTATAGCCAGTTTCATGATCATCCTTAGTATTAGTTCATGTCAGAGATCTGAAATAAATCAAGATGATTTTCTTGTGGTCATGGATGTTAATATCATCAAAACATCCTGTTTGATACACTTTTATGATGCTGCCACGGAAGCTTATATTGGGGAAGACCAACCCACAGAAGTAAGCATTTCATTGCGTAACCCGGTTGAGGGTTTGATAATAAATGCAAACGGTGAGTATTTGCCCACTAAATTGTCTTCAAAGGCCGGCGTGATCTCCTTTGGCTTGAATCCTTACTTTGCCGGAATAGGCGATTGGATCGGCAAAGATCTGGTTTTTGATGTATCGGCACCTGGCTATCTTTCATCTGTTTTTACGGTGACGATCGATACTGCAGGCACCATCAATGAACTGGTCAACCTGGTTTCATTTGATCATCCACCTTCAGGGGTGTTGGCTTCAAGGTTTGAAAGCACGTTCTCATTGGCAAATGGTTCGATCGAGGAGGATTCCAGAATGGCTTCGCCAGATGGAAACTTCGAGATCATTTTCAAAAGTGGTACCAAATTATTAGATGAGGAAGGCAGGCCTTTATCAGGAAAATTATCAGTGGAAGCTGGATTCTTCTCGGGGAGCGATATTCAAGCTCTCAAAGCAACTCCATTTGGATACAGAGGATGGAGAGAAACTGCCAGTGGTGAGCTTGAGTTTGTATCAATTTCTCCTATTGGAACCCTTCATTATGAATTATATGATGCGCAGGGAAATCGTGCCTCCTCTCACACAGGAGATCCTTTGGAAATATCCATCCAGGCAGGCCAGGTGCTTCAATCTCTTCCCAAATCGTCAAGAAAAGCCTTCAGTGAAGCTTTTATTATGGCAATGAATAGTAGATCTGGCTACTATAATCCTGAAACTCGCTCCATTTATATCCCCGATCCCATTGATGTGGTGACCATAGAGATGCAAAACCTCGTGGAAGATAATATAATGCTGGGTTGGGATCTTAGTACAGGCTTGGTTTGTGAGAAAAGCAGGCCTATTCGTATTCGGATAAAAGGAATGGAAGTCCAAATAATTGAAGATCCTCCTGGATCAGGAAAGTTTAGGCACAATGTTATTAATCATCCAAGACAATCATTTGAATCTCGTCTGGATTTGTATCAGGAAATGAATGGAGAATGGGTCTGGATAGATCATCAATATTTACTTTTAGCTATGCATGGATGGATGCCTGATGACGGTGTTGATATCAACGGTTTTTGGACATTTCAGATTCACAATGTGCCTACGAATGAACCAATCAAGCTGGTCTTTTCAAGCCCATGGAGTCCTGATTTCTGGGCTATTCTTGGTCGTGTATATACGCCCGAGATGGACAATTTCGGACTACCTTTCGAACAGGAACTTACCTTGTGTGGCGATGACACCTATTTTTTAGAGGTAGATTACAAAAACAGCCAAATGGATACATATCAATTTGAGGTATTTTTATCACGTCTTGGTCCGATAAAATTAGGAACGGAAGGGAAATCCTCTTCCGAAGCTAAAGCATGGATGCAGGACAACATACCAAGATTTGAGCAACCTTTTCAGTTTAGAATCAAGCAAGAAGGGCAAGATGAATGGGCAAGAATAGGCGTGGAGAATGGAATTAAGAACCTGGCTATTAATCCCGGTACCCGGTATGTCATTCAATATCTGCATGAAGGGGAGTTTTATGGCACCGAAGGTATTGGCAGTGAAACGGCTTTTGATTTTGATGAAGATCAAGGAGGCATGATGTATCCTCTTGAAAACAAAGCCGTCAATGATTTAACAGATAATGATTGGATTATTTTGCTATTTATCGATAAGCTTTATTAGCAAGGATAATCCTCTGGGAGTATTATAATTACCTCTTAACAATGGTCTTCTTTATTACTGTTTTGCCAGATGTAAGATTCAGGAAATATACGCCAGCTGGAAGATCAGATATGTCAAATATGTTCTCAATATGATTATCTGATTTCAACAATTGCCCCTGAACTGAGTATATTCTCACCTCTGCTGTCTCAGTTAATCCTGTGATGTTGATGATGCCAGAGGTGGGGTTGGGGAAAAGGTTAAAACTAATATTAGAAGAAGCCATAATCCCTGTAATTGATGAGGAATAATAATAAAAAGACTTGCTAACAATAAGCCAAGCGTTTAATTCTGAATCCCAATCATATCTTACAAATAAAGTTCGATCCCCAACATCATCATACCTGTTTTCAATCTTGCTATCCCTCACAGAATCATATTCATTTAAGAAAACATACGAAACAATTGAATCCAGCACATTGGAATTATCGCCCACATCTTTGAATTTTCTGTTTTGAGAGAGGATTTTATCAAATTGATGTATTATACTGTCACCTTCAGGGAAAGTAAAGAGTCTATCAAAACCTGATAAAACTTCATGTTTCTCTGACAGGTTAATCTTGCTTATCTCCTCCTGTCCAAAAGAATTAGCGGCAAGTAATGTGGTAATAAACGAGAGTAAGATTATTTTTCTCATTACATCAGTTTGTTGGTTGTAACTAAGTTACGAGACAATCACGGATTGACCAAATTAAAAATTTTGCTCCGACGCACCTCTACTTAAAACAGCTTTATTCCCCCAACGATCCCGTATTCCATGAAAGGAATTTTTCTACCAACACCTTTGTAAATATGGAAGATGTAATTAATGCAATTTTTGAAGCGGTTTAAAGATCAAGAATCCTGGATGGTTGATTATCAAAACAATGAGCATGGGTTCTGGGTGGTAAATGATCCATCTTTTCCAGTTAGCTTAGCTACATTATTTTATCAAGCTCTCGTTCAATTCTGTGTATCATATACAAAGGGAGGTTTAAGAGGGTGAACTCTTTCCCTGCTATGGTTTTGGCTTGTTGTACCAGATATTCACCTTGGTACACGCGTACAGCTATGGAGTGCGGGGCTTCGTCCATAAATCGAAGCAGAGAGCGCAACTTTCCTATAGCTCCTGCTTTAACTTCAATTGGTATTATATTGCCCTTATATGGCAGAATGTAATCTACTTCTGCGCTGGATTCTGCTTTTTCACGTGTCCAGAAGTTCAGCTGATTCATTATTGAGAACTTTGAAGCCAGCAATTCCTGTCCTACAATATGTTCCGCAATAATTCCACGATGTGCGTCATTAATATTTTTTTCGAATACCAAAGTTCCCATTATTTGAAGAGAATGATTTATTAAACCAGTATCGAGGATATGCAAGCGTGGTTTTTTCTTTATTACCGGAGCTACAGGTAATTCTACTGAGGTACAAGGATGTACAAGATGAATAAGCATAGCCTTTTCAAGCACACGAAAGGCTTCTTTCATTTCTCTTGAGCGATAACTGGAATCACCAAATTTTTCAAAGGTAATCTTCTTCCCTCCCTCCCGAAATGCATTTGCGATTACGTGGCGGATATAAGGTACTTGTGAAGAGGAACCAGCATATTTTTCTACATCGTCGATGTATGACCTAATAAGACTATTGTAAACTGTGTCAAGTGCTGTGATATCTTCGTTGGTTTCCACATATTCTTTCACAACTTCGGGCATACCTCCTATGGTTGTATACTTTTTAAACCAAGCGACAAACTGATTGTGTAAAAAACCAGGTACACTTGCTTGCTTAAGAGCCTCGGCTAATTGCCCGTTGTTCGCATTTAGGAATTCGCAGAAGGAAAATGGGCGGACAGCCATAAATTCAACGCGCCCTACCGGAAAAGATATCTTCCGGTCAAGTATACTTTCAAGCAATGACCCGGCTGCTATTACATAAAGGTCCTTTGCTTCTTCGTGAAAATATCGCAACAAGGCAATTGCTTTTGGGGAGTTTTGAATTTCATCTATAAATATTAATGTTTTACCACCTGTTCGTTTTTTTTCGGCATAGAGAAAAAGTGTTGTAAGCAAATCCTTAAAAGGATATTCTCTATTAAATATTTCTCTCTCCTCGCTCTTTTCCAGATTGAGGTAAATGTATTGGTCAAATTCCTTCGAAAACATCTCTACTGCAGTAGTCTTTCCTACTTGTCTGGCTCCTCTTAATACAAGGGATTTTCGGTTGCTCCTTTCGGCCCACCTACTTAGTTCCTGTATGATATCTCTGTTGAACATCTCTGTTATTGGATTAGTTCGTGCGGCAAAGATATTAATTAATGTAATAGAATGAGGGTAGTTTATCTCATTTCATGTATTAAAATGAGGGATAATCGTAGTGTTTTTTGTAATGGAATGAGGGATAATATTAACTACAAGGCAGGATGTATTCGTTTGTTCATTATAGAAATGATTGGTTCTGGTTTAAGAAATACACTGCTCTTTATACCAAATAAACTGTGCAACTGCATTTCTCCTGTCATTACAGTAAATATTGCAGGCATCCGGACATGATATTGGCTATACGGTAGTCTGTGACTATATTATATCAAAGAAGACCAGTAATCAGGAAGCCTTCATTCACCAGTAGTATAATCCAAGGGAGAACTGCGAGTTTGTCTGGTGCGATATCTAAATGTAACTGTTTACCAGGGTATGCAAAAATGAAATTTATATATTCGCTTCGATTGCGTCGCAAGCAGAATTAAGAAGATCACTTTCCCTAGCGCTTTTTGCGTGATTTGCTTCAGCAGCTACCCAGCCAATTAAATCATTTGCTTCATGGGTAAAGAGATCAAGCATGACATAGTCTCCAAGCCTCTTTGCTGATTTTAAATATTGACCACAGATATCACTGATCGCGCTGTTTGCCTTTAGTGCCTCGAATTCATAAGAAGATAATTCTATATTTACTCTCTTGGATTTCATATAATTTTTATAACCGTTTACCAGATGTATATTACCCTGTAATGTAGTTGTGCCCTTCGAAGGTAGTACATAATTCGGAGAAAACATTGCGGTCGTGTTTCCTGAACCTTGAGACAAAGCTTGCTAGTGTGGCATAGATCTCTGCTCCTTCGAAAGAACAGAAGCAATTGGAAACTTTCATTTTGACCATAGCTGGTCTGACATCTCAATCCTCCATTATTTGAATACCGAAAATATTAGAGGAAAAACTGGAACCACCAGATTCGGAAGACAGGTTACAAATATCCAATCACCGCAAATTTACAAAAGCCCCGATCAAAGTTGCTAGAACTCTTCTTCCAACTTTTGTTTTATACCTACGCAAGCCGGGCGTTTATAATATTTGGAGGGAGAGGTTGACTTTCAACTTAAATCTGGCCATTCCTGACAATGTCACGGAACAAGCAATTGATCAGATTGAGCAATATAATTTGCGCCTTACAAGTCCATTGAGTTGGGATTTGCAAGGCGGGAATTGCCTACATAGGACACAAGTGTATTGGCAAGGAGATTACCGATAAGCTTGAACTGATACCTGTAAAGCTGTTTATCAAAAGATATAATCCTCCCAGATATATTAAGTCTGATGATGAACTAAATCTCCAGAGTATAGGACTAATCGCTGTTCTATCCACCTTTCCTATAGAAAAAAGTATTGCAGGAGCCAGCTTGTTGGCAAAGATCATAGTGGATAATATGTTGATCATTTACCAATTCACCGACAAGTTCAGCTTTTTAAGTCTGAGAAAGTTCATATCCCTGCCAATACCAGTAATCGTTGGCAAGATGGAATCTCCAACCTGATACTTCCGTTGTTTGAAAAACAAAAACGACTGGTCTTAGGCCAGGGTTACTTGCAGATGGACGAAACACCATCCAGGTTCTAGATAAAAAAGTAAAAAGCAAAACCCACCAAGGGTTTTATTGGAAGACCATTCTTCCTTGCAGAATGCTGTGCTTTTTAACTACCGTAAGGGGCATGGGCGTGAAGGGCTAGGGAAGATGCTCCGGGAGTTTAAAGGTTACATCCAAAGCGATAGATACAAAGTATTTGATTGGTTCGGAAAAAAAGCCAATATCACCTTGCTCAATTGTTGGGTACCTGCCTTTCAGCTACAACATAAAATGATGCCACTTCAGGGTAAAAACATTACCACCTTTTAGAATGGTGATTTTACGTCAAAGAGTGCAGTTAATCAACGCTTTATTCCTAAATTTAAACCATTCAATTAATATTAACTGAATGGAAAATCACAATATCACTATACGACTTTCGAAAGTTTTAAGGGAACTGAATATTGGTATTTCAGAAATAATTCAGTTTCTTGAATCTAAAGGAATCAATGTTGAACATAATCCAAATAGTAAAATTTCAACCGAACATTACGAGTTACTTAAAAATCATTTTTCATCAGAATCAATCACTCCAAAATTTGATAAACTTTCGGAACCAACCAGTCTGGGTAAAATTCATTTGCCGATTAAAAAACCTAAACCTATCAAATTAAATAGCTTGAGTGAATCTGGTAAGCTAAAGGAAAGACAACCAACATTTAAGAGACCAACAAACACATGCACTGGTCTATGGAAAATTGGTAAAGTGAAATTCTATGATTCCGAAAAAGGTTTTGGCTTTGTAGAATGTTTTGATGATAAAGTGGATTGCTACATTCATGCTTCTAAACTCATTACGCCATTAATCACAGACAATGATTATGTAGTTTTCAAAACAGTTCCTTCACGAAAAAAAGGAAAGGAAGGACAAACCGATGCAGTTAATTTGTCTAAACTTTCTCAATTTACTTCCGACTATTCTTTTTTAGAGAAAGTATTCTTTGAACATAAAGCTAATTCTCTAAGGAAATCCATAATTGAAATTTTACCAATAGTTTCAGTTTTTAGAATTGTTAAAAATGAGCTAAATGGAATTCATAAAGGAATTGAAAAGACAACTGCTGCCACCATTCTTCAAGACATTCAATTTCTTCTTACATCTCTAAACAAACAAGAATTGAAGGCAGATATTTTAGAACTGATTCGCCAATGGGCTGAAAATTCAACAAATGCTTTTGTCAAGGTGATTCTTTGGAATGATTCACTTTGCAATTTGCCAAACATTCAGGAATTCAAAGAAGTTTTCAATGATGTTTCTGATGAGACAAAAACCAAAATCATTAATTCGGTTTCGCTAACTGATAAAATTGTTCTCATAAACTCAAACCTAAAGAGTGGACTAAATTACCCTGCTTACTATAAAAACATTTTCACGATCATTCAATCCTTAATCAATGAATCAAACATTTTCGTTTTTGACCTTGAATTTAATGGTCACAACATTCAAGAACTTGCTTTTTCTGTTGACGGAAAAATTGCCAATGCAACAAATCAGAAAGACATTGAAAAGATATTGTCTCAATTCAAAGAAGCAGTTAGTAATTCAAATTCATTTTTGGCAGGACACAACATTGAGAAGTTTGACATTCCGCTTTTAAAAGAAAAGATTGACCTACCAGAAAACATTGGAATTATTGACACGCTATTTCTTGAAACAATTTTATCCCCTACTATTAAAAGTTTTGCATTAGATACAAAACACAATGCAAAGGATGATGTTGAACACACACTAAAGTTATTGACCAATCAAGTAATTCGCCTGATTCATATTCCTCAAAAACAATTAAAAAAGATTGAAAAATTTCAGTCAGCAAATTTTCTTAATCTCATTAATCTATTGAGAGAAAACATTACCGAAAACACAACTGAACTTTATGAGCACTTTGAAACCGAGAGAAATAGGTTTTACATAAGCAAAGAATCCGGTAGTATTAAAGCAGAAGAATTGAAAAATTCCATTGCTGCAAAAACCAAAGAACCTACAATCATTATTTCTCCAAGGGAGTTTTATCCATTGCTTTCTGAACTCCCAAATATTCAGTTTGCCAGCGAGAAAGATGATTATTCGAAAATCATTTCCGAAAACAAAGTTGCAAGTTTGACCGATGGAAGTATTGAAAAGTATCTTTTGGAATCATTCATTGAGAAATGCAAATTAGAAAACAAAGTTCCGATTTATGCAAACATTCCAAGCAGAATAAAAATTTTGCTCAATGAAAACGCAACATTTGATTTTATAACCGAGCAATCACCTTTTAATTCGCAATCCGAAAATCATTTCTGCTTTTCACCGGATAAGTTGGTTGATGCAATTAGTATGGTTGAAGAATCAAATCGTTCAGTGATTCTAATTGAAAGCGACTTGATTTCAGTTTCACAAAAAACATTGCTTAAAACTTTGGACTATGGAATATTCCAACAGCGACTCAACAATGATTCGTTTTGGATTTACTTCACAGGAGGACAAAGTCGAGTAGAAATAAATCGAGAGGACTTAAAAAAACTGAACATAGAAAATGTTGCCGACTACTTTGAGTTTTTCTGGATTGAAAAAACAATGCTTGACACATTTCAAGTATGGGGCAATTATGATTTCAAAAAGCTTCTGAAAAACAAATTGGGTGAAGCAAAGGTTTTTGAATGTTCTTTCACAAGAGATGAATTGAAAAAGGAAGATTGCAAGTATGTAATCCCAAAAAGTTATTCGAGTAAACTTTCAATTACAAGATACAATCCTGAAACAAGATACCGGGACCGCTACTGGACTTATCAAACAAATCTTGTTAAGGATATTATTTTCAAAAATAGCAAGCCAACAGTTTTGATTATTAACAAAAGAAGTGAAAAGCAAAAATTGTATGACTATTTTACTTCATTCGGATACTATGTTCCCGACTTTAAAGCTTCGCTTATTCGGCAAGTCAGTTTATTAATAAGTAATTCAACCAAAAAAAAACTTCTAATAATTGTCAAGGAACAAATTCCTGACATTGTTCAGTCAGAAGATTTACATCATTTTAATTTTATTATTGACAGTTTTGAGTTAGATGAGAAATGGTTTATTGCAAAAGGCACAGGATATTTAGCACAAGCCGAAAAAACGGAAAGTGGATTGAAATATCAAAATGATGATTCTCAAAACAATCCTAATAAACAAGATGAGGATGATGAAGTTGACAATTCAAAACCTTTTTCATCAAGTCAAGATGTTTTCGTTCTGCTGAAAATTCAAAAACCTATTATCGATTATTTCCGGTGGCTGTTTCATTCTGCAGATAATTATTCTACAGTTTGGCTCACTGACAGTCGATTAGGGGATTTTGTAGGTTTAGAAGAAGAATGGAAAGCGACCAGAAAATTTATTTCCATTTGGAGTAGCGACAAAGAATATGAAGAAGAGTACAAAACATTGAAAACATATTTCCCATCTCCAAAACCAAAAGAAGAAATCAAGTTAGACATTGAAGCAACAAAGGAAGCGTTGAGGGATATATTCTTGAAAGAAGGTTCTATAACTCACAATTGGTTTGACTATCAACATGATTTTCTAAATGAAATTCTACCAGCTGAAAAGGATATTTTAGTGACACTTCCAACAGGAGGAGGAAAATCAATTTTGTTTCAAGCACCTGCTTTATATCGTGGAAGTATTTCAGGCAGATTAACTATTGTAGTTACACCGTTGAAAGCGTTAATGGAAGACCATGTAAACAAACTTTGGGAACTCAATTTTTATGGAAGTGTAGATTATATCAATCGAGATAGAAAAGATATACAATTAATTTACAGAAGAGTTGCAGGAGGTGAAACTCTTTTGCTTTATATCACCCCTGAAAGATTTAGGTCAAAGTCTTTTGTCAATGCTTTGAGAATGCGCTTGGAAAATGATGGAGGGCTTGAATATGCAGTTTACGATGAAGCACATTGTGTTTCTCAATGGGGATTAGATTTTAGACCTGACTATTTGAATAGTGCGAATGTAAACATTGCTCTCAAAGTAAAATCAAATAGCAAGTTTCCGCTTTTACTTTTTTCTGCAACCGTATCAGAACAAATATACAATGACTTTCAAAACAGATTCAACAATTCAATCATTCGTTTAGAAAACTATACGCAAGCATACAACCCAGTTAGGGAGCATATTGCGTTAAATTTTAAAACAAGCATAGATGCTGATGAGAAACTAACAAACATTGCACAAGCCTTGCATGATGGAAAATTCAATCCTGAAAAAAGTCGTTGTCTAATTTTTGTTCGCAGAAGAAGGGATGCTGAAGAAAATATTCAAAATTTAGAGGAAAAGTTGAAAGATGTTTTTGGTGGAGAAACTTTCACGGGCAGGGTTGCCTACTTTCATGCAGGAATGAATGCAGAAGAACGGCAAGAAGTATACAATTCCTACAAGTCAGGAAAAACATACATCCTACTTGCAACAAAAGCATTTGGAATGGGGATGGATATTCCTAACATTCACTATGTATATCACTTCGGTCCTTCGGGAACCTTGGAAGATTACTTACAGGAAGTTGGTAGAGCAGGAAGAAATCCTAGGCAGCTAATTGATGCAGGGTTTTCAATCGACAATCCAATTCAAACTAAATGTTTTTTTGAGAAAGATGATTTTGGCAGAATCAAAACGCTTTTACAAAACGGAAGAATTACATGGACAAACTTAGTTGCAGTTTATTCAGCAGTCGTTGAATATTATTCCAAGTTCAGAAACTTTGAAACTCAAATTGACAAACCAATTGTTTTGCCTTTCAACATTCTCAGCCAAACATCAATCTTTGATGACATAAAAGACAAAGACCAACTTCTTAGGTTGAGTTTGTATTGGCTTGAAAAATTGGAAAGAATTAAACTTGACTTTTATGCACCTGGACAATTAGAGTTTAGTGAATTCAATAAACCGCTTGACAACAAGATTGAAAGTGTAGAACAGCAAAAACTTATTACAGAAGTTGAAAAGGAATGGAATCAGAAGAATGAAACAACAGAGACAATTTCAATTGAACTAAATAAACTTTTGACAGGCACAGAACTTTCAAACTCTTCTGACTTGCTGAAACTCATTTTCAAATGTCAGAAGAAAAAAATATTTCATTACGAAAACGAGCTCATAATATATCCAACAAAAAAAAAGATGGATGAATTGAAACATTTTAATGACAGTTGGAAAGAACCATATTACCCCACACTTGAAGCAGTTTTTGACCTATCAAAAAATTTGATGGGAATGACAACAGAGAAACAGCAGAAACAATTTGAAGGAAGTGTTTTAGAAGAACAGAAAAAAATTATTGCAGGTGAATTTTTCAATGACAATAATTTACCTTGGTGTGTAAAGACGGATGCAAACGAAAATACAACAGTTGATGAAAAACGAATTCAGAAAGAGCAAAAAGATTTTGAACGCAACAAAGTTAAATTTGCATTTACTCTTGCTGATTTCATTCCAAAGGTTAGGCATCAAACTCTAATCACCCATAAGCTCGGACAGAAACCAAGAATTGTTCAAGTAATTTATAACGGTTGCAAGGAGAAAGAAGATTGGAAAAAATTTTTGATATACTTCAAAAAAGATTTAGTTTCTATTTTAAAGTATGTAACTAATAATTATATCGCTCAGGGAGAAAAAGGCAAAAGATACAATGCTTCAAAACTTGTTATTGATTTAGGTCTAGAGGATAAAGACACCGACTACATTGAAAACCTTTTTTCGTTAGCAAATTGGTTAGGTTACTTACATTATGAAGGAACGTTCTTGCCAATGGGAGTTGAACTGTATTTACAATCCAAAAAGGAAATTCGGCATGAAGAAAGTAATTCATTAGACAAAGAGGTTCACGAAGATTTTGAAACAACCCAGAGATTAAAAGAGCTAAGATTGATTGCACTTGAATGTTTATCAAGCATTGAAACCAAACAAGAGAAAGATAAATTCATTACTGATTATTTTGGTTGTCAGAATGAAGACGAAATTGTGTCGCTACTAATTCGAAATCTTGGAGAAGATCATGAGCTAATATATCAATATCGAAATGAAGCATTGCTCACAGCAGTATATGGAGAGTTGATAGATAAAGAAAAGAAATTGCGAGATGGGAAAGGGTTAAGCAAAGAACAGATTAAAGTTTATGAAGCTCCACTTAATTCAAACATTCAAGTCATAGCTGGTCCTGGTAGTGGTAAAACATATACTCTTACTTTGAGAGTAGCCAGATTAATTCATGATGAAAATGTTCCGCCCGAAAATATTTTGGTATTGGCTTACAACCGAGCAGTTGTAGTTGAACTAAAAGAAAGATTAACAAAACTTTTTAGTTCGCTTGGTTATGCAAATATCATTGGAAGATTGAAGGTTTTTACATTTCATGGCTTTTGTAAATTCTGTTTAAGAGAATCAATCCGCAACTTAGAATTTGCTCAATGGATTCCTAAATTTATTGAAACAGCAAGAAGTCAACCCGGAATTATCAGCAACCAGCTTGGAGTTATCAAGTATGTTTTCATTGACGAGTTTCAAGACATTACCAATGAAAGGCTGGAACTATTGCAACTTATTGCAAATCCGAAGAACACTTTCACTACTGTAATTGGCGACCCAAACCAGAGTATTTACGGATATGAAAGAGTGAATGAAGGAGGAAGCAGAAGCCCAAAAGAAAATTACGAGAAATTTGCTTCCATCTATAATCCAATTGAATTACATCTCAGTCGGAATTACAGGTCATATCAAGCAATTCTGACTTTGGCGGAAAGCATAATTACAAGAAATGATGAAAAGTTTGGCATAACTTCATTAATACCGATTAAAAAAACAGAAGCGGAAAATTATTGTGAGGAAGTTAACTGGGAAGAAGAAAGAATAGACTGGTTAGATAAGCTGAAACAAATTCTAGATGAACCACATTTAGAAAAGCCAAATGAGAAGTTTCAGCAAATTGCGATTATGTTCCGTTCTAATCGAGAGATTTACAAAGCATATAATAAAATTCAGAATGAAAATTTGTCAAATATCCATTTAAGAATTCAAGGCGAAAGTGAACAGTTCACACGAATCAGAGAAATTGCTTGGGTTATTGATTTTTATAATAAAGATTTAAGCAAACCTATAGAAAGTTGTTTGATTTCAAATTATAGAATAAAAAAAGCCGAAGTCATACAACGTTTTCCAAACTGGGATAAATACTATTTGGACTTTTTTGAGTGTCTTCTTATGGAATTTGGAAGTCAAATGGAGGAAGATTCAACTCAAAATGACTTGATTGAATTTGTCAAGGAAGTTAGTCAGAAGGATGATGGACAATTGAGCAAAATTTATTATAAATATTACAGAGAAGTAAATCCTAATGAAAGGAAAACAGAAGTAGTTTTAACTACCATGCATAAAGTAAAAGGACTAGAATTTGATGTGGTGATAGTACCACCTTCCTTCACAAACCCACCTATGATTGAGTATGAGCTTTACCCATTGTTAGATATTAAATTCAAGGAAGAAATTGAGGAAGAAAGACGGCTTTTGTTTGTTGCTTTGACAAGAGCAAGATACAGGTTGGTTTTTATAATTTGGAAAAGAGAACAAGCAATTTTGTCAGCTCAAAAATTTTCTTTTCCATCCGAAACTATTCAAAGATTGGGAATTCCTATTCAGACTGGTTTTGAAAAGTTTTTTATTTCATGGGGAGCGAAGCAGTTTAATTTCAATAATTATTTCTCAAGGATTGAGAAATATATCAAACAAGGGGATTCCGTTTCAATTATCCGACATCCCGTTAATCACAACGGTAAGTCATGGATTGAGTGGAATCTCAAAGCAAATACAATTTTGTTTGGCAGGTTAGCAAAAGCTCCCTTTACCGATGTGGTCCAAAAAGCAATTAACGGTTTTTCTGTTTCTGGTATTTATAGGTATACGTTTCAAGACACGCTTGAATATGACAAAACACATTTTGACAATAATGGAAATAACACTACTTATGCTGAGAACTGGTGTAAAAATGCCAGAGACAAAGGATATATTTACTTAATTGAATTCTCAGGATATGGAACAGTTAACTGAAATGTAAGGCTTCGGCCTAGTACATGTCCAAAATAGTTCGATTTTGTTCTATTTTTCCAGGTTCATTTCAACAGTATCCAGGATTGTGCAGGTAATTCCAAAAAAGCTGCAACTATTCTTGCAGGCTTCTTGGATTTTGTTGAACAGGTTTGGAGGCTTTCCACTTGAGCGGTAACATCTCAGCCAGATCCAGACTATAATCGTTGTTGTGCTGGGGCATCAGAGAAAACACATCGGTAAGCCATTCCTGTGGATTAACACTACAGGCCAGCACCTAAACAGTGAATACATAATGGCATCGTGCATAGCCGCATTCCCGATGGATCGGGGCAAGCTATGATTTCCACAGAAAATAAAATTTTTCCGCCAGATTGCCGTAAGCGTTAAGGCTAGTACGTATTTGGTTTCCGGACCTAACCCCTTACCAACAAGGTGCACTGTTCAATATATTATCTTCGTGCTGAAAAGACCGTGATTATTCCAAGATAAAAATCTTAAATTCGAAAACATTATGAATTCAGACTACTTAAATAAGTATTCAAAACAATTGGTTCAGATTGCTTCTAATCTTGGTGAAATGACGGATTACCCAGAAAGCTTATCAGAATTAACATTCAGGGTCATCCCAACATATGAGAGTCTCATCGAACATTACAAAACGTACCTTTCTGAATTCCCACAAGATGACACAGAAGAACGATTATTTTTCGATCCCAATTGGATCCCAATTGCGGTAGACCTTGAAGGGGTTTTTGTTGACCCTACTGATCCAAATCTTTGTGTCTTTGGGACACTAAGGGATACAGAACCACCATATCTTTGGCGAAAAGTTGTTATTATTGATTCTCTCAACAAATTGATTCTATTGGCCTGTGATCCTGATTCAATTCATAGACTGTTTCAGGAACATGCCATTGCTTGTATGGATGCACTATACGATATTAGCAAAGTCCGAACGGAAATGATTTACAACGGGGAGCTTGCTGCTGACCCAATTGAAAAATTTGAAATTTTTCCGAGTCAGATTCAGAAAGGTTATACTCAAATCTCAGTAGATAATTTACATATTCATATAGAAAATATATATCCTCTCTGCCTAAGCATTCTTTGTCATGATCAATCAATAACAAACTTGGAGTTTAAATGGATTGATATGCCAGTATTGAAGGAAGACCTGATAGGATTGACCTGTATCAGGAATTTGATCACCTATATCAGGGTATTTGAGCCAAGACTGATGGAACACTTATCCTTTAAAGTAGAAAAGTCAAATATCCTATTCTATTATCAGGATTATCAAGTTGATATCTTTTTTTTTGATGCGACAGATTTGGAAAGATTTACTGAATTGTTTTATTCTCTATTAGATCAATAAAATCTATTTTAAAAGGGCGATTGTTTTCACAGTTATACATTCCTATTGCAGAGCCATTATATTATATGAAAATTGGCGTATTGTTAGAGACAGTTAATAATATCTACTAATCGAAGATGAATTCTCATCGCTAAAATGTCACAGAGTGATTATTAATTGGATACAGTAAATATTTTTTTCATGATCATAATAAACTATGCATAGCATACTGTTTGTTTGCATTGAAGTGAAGTAAAGAGATGGTAAGATTATCAAACTCTAAGATCAGCTTTGATATTAGGAAAGTATCTCTTAATTTTAGGCTATACTCGCTCCAGAGGTTGTTGACAAAAAAACTAAGTGAATGGATGAAAAGACAATTCAGGATATTCTATATAAGTACCATGAATTGATCGAAGAAGGACTAACTCCTCTTGGCAAAGAAGTATCTGTCAAGGGTAAAAGGATCGATCTTCTGTTTCACGACAGGCATGGTATTAAACTTATTGTCGAGTTAAAGAAGGGCACAGTGGTTCGAGAACACCTGGGCCAACTTCTAGATTATGAGGGTTACTACGTAACACCTGATGATCCTGACGTAAGGACTATGTTAATTGGCAACAAAGTTCCGGTAAATTTTAGGAATTCAATGAATAATCATGGTATTGAATGGAGGGAATTTCCGATTTCATTCTTAGTTAATTTTCTGAAAGGGAAAGACCAATATGAATTATTAAATCGTTTTACCGAGGAGGATTTAGCATTATCTGACAAATCAAATTTACAGCATCAATCAAGAAATTTGAAAAGACGACCTATCAATCAAAATGCAACAAAAGGATTCAATCCTTTAAGTGACACAATCCGCCCATCGAATGAAGCCATCAAAAGAGCAGTTGAGAGCATAAGAGAGGAATATCTGAAACATGCATCCTTTCACTCGGTTCGAAATGGGGCTGAGGAAGCGGCCAAGAAAATTCTTGATAGAAAAAATGGAAGAATGTCAACGGAAGATATTAAGAATTTCCTCCATTATTTGAATACCGAAAATATTAAAGGAAAAACTGGAACCACCAGATTCGGAAGACAGGTTACAAATATCCAATCATCGCAAATTTGCAATAGTCCTGATCAATTTAACAAGTGGATTGGCAAATTATGGGTGGTAGAAGAGGATAATGTTATACGCTCTCTTGCAAATTTCTTTTCAGAATCCCCGATCAAAGGTGCTAGAACTCTTCTTCCAACTTTTATTTTATACCTACGCAAGCCGGGCGTTTATAATATTTGGACGGAGAACTTGGCTTTCAAATTAAATCTGGCCATTCCTGACAATGTCACGGAACAAGCAATTGATCAGATTGAGCAGTATGAACGATTCAACAGTAAGGTGATGAAACATTTAGTTTTACCGTATGATTTGTTACCACAAGAGGTTGATCTAGTATTATCTAAATTACCCGCGTACTTCTCTTAACTGCTATTCAAATTGATGATAAAGCCGATACGTGCTGAGTTATGTCTCTTGGAACATATAAATAATCCTATATCTAAACAGCCTTCCCCAGAGAAAACCTATTAACTTTCACTCTATCATTAACATAATATTCACTTTATAAATGGATCATCATCAAACAGATTATCATATTGTTAAGCAAGGATTACCTTTGTATTCAACAGAGTCCATATTTCCAATATTTATACCAACTAAATCAATAAGCTTTCCGATTCCTGTAGCTAGCCCGTCCTACTCCACCTCTACTATAAACAGCTGTATTCCCCCAACGATCCCGTATTCCATGAACCGGTAGTCAGATCCTGGTGGCTGATTAGCAGGAGCCTGATTCCAGCTGAAGGGGCCGTCGATCCAGCCTGTGAGATCTTTGTGATGGAAACCGAGAGTATTTTTTAAGCTTCCAGTTAAGCGTAATTCAATGGTATTTTTGCCTGCTTTCAGGAAATCAGTGATATCAACCTGATCCTGCCAGGCAATGCTTACGACAAATTCATCATTGACAAGTAATTCTGTTACAACAGCTTGCCAATCATTGGTCTTCAGAAAACATCTTTCACCATCTTTTAGCTTATCATCGAGCATGAAGGATTGTTTGTAGGCTACCTTATTAGAATAAAACTGTAATCCCTTTTCATTCCATGCTCCAGTCCCAAACTGTTCAGGGGCTACAATAGCAAATCCCTTTGCAGCATTTTTCAGGGCAAAATCTCCGAGAATGTAAACCGGCATGATCTCAGCAAAGACAGACATTTTGTCGGCCGATAATTCGATTGAATTTATACCTTTTTGTACGAATTCTCCAATGGAATAAACCGGAAAGTGCCTGTCTAACCACCACTTGTCAGCCATTGCATCAACTGAATGGCCATTTATCGATACTGTCCATATTTCGGGACGCTCAGCAACCAATTTCAATGATCGTAGCTGATCCGGGCTTAAATCACCCGCTATATCAAACATATAAGTAATCTTATGCCAGGTGTCAGTATCAAAGGAATCCATATCCATGTATGTCTGTTTAAACTGAATTTTATGCTGCCATGGGTTTCCGGTCGGAAGTTCAGACCACTCAAATAGCTTGTACATCGCATTCATGAAATAGCTGTCAGATATTTTGAAATCCTTTGTCTCAACATCCAGATAATCAATAGTCAACACATTATCTGACAATCTGCTTGCTAACAATGGAGAGGAAGAAGGTATAGTCACTCCCCCTTCGAAGCTCGAACTTAAGTCCTTTAACACCTGGTTTTCAAGCGATTTGTCACTTGAAATTAATAGTTTGCTACCTACCGGATGTAAAAACAGATCACATTCGATGTGCTTTCCGTTTTTCGTATGATTAATGGAATGCAATTCCCCGGTAATAAGGTTGACTTCATACAAATTCTTTCCTTTCCAGGATAACTGAAGATGAGCAGATTCACTTGCTGACGAATTGACAAGGAACAGTAGTTCACCATTATCAAGAACTCTTCTTTGATGAAATACCACCTGTTGGTTACCTTTGATTGTGCTCAAGTCTAGATCTTCTTGTTCAAACCAATCTTTCAAATCAGCTGCCTGTGAATAAGATACCTTTGCCAGGATATCCTTCTGAAATTCTCCATCCAAATAGTCAATAGAATCAGATAGTACCAGAAGTTCTAATCCTGAACCCGAGAGCTCTTCAAGTAATCTTAGTGTATTTGAATCCAGGTTTTGCATTCCGGGAGGAATAATAATCTTACTGTAACTTCTTTCACCAACTTGCAAACCATTATTTCCAACTGATCCAAAGCGTTTCAGAACTTGTTCTGAACCCAAATCATATTCGAGTTGATCAGCCTCGAGCTGCATGATGAATTCCTTAAATCCAACTGACAAACCATGAATTTCTTCGCCATGACGATCACCATCGGCATGATACATCCAGGCGGTAGTATTAGGTTGTAAAACCAAGACCTTGTTGATTTGCTCTCCGGCCGATAATGCCATCGAAATCCTGGCGGTATAATCTCCCAGAAGTTTATGTTGATCCCACCATGGCTCCTGATAACTGAATGATGGTGGATAATCGAATTTTCTCACTCCCTGCATGGAGAAATATGACAGGTGTTGGTTCACAAAATTTACTCCCAAAACACATTCCCAATCAAGCAATCTCTTTAAGTCAGTAAAACTTACCTGCCATCCCCCACCTCCATAGGTTTCACTAAACCTGCGGGTTGCGCCAGACTGGTTAGCAGCGCTGGCGAGCTCCCTTACAGCCCTTATATTGCCAAACTGCTGACACATACCATCTTCGCATAAAACCCTTCCCAACATGTCTACTCCTGGCATTTGGTGATACATGTAGAAGGCAGCCTCGTCATAGCCTTCCCCCGGAATCGGCCATCCGTGCTCCCAGTAATGTCCGGTCCATATTAGGCCATTTTCTTCACAGTATTTATTCCATGGAACGGCCCAGCGATCAAGGAAGAGTTCCAGCATTAGCTCATGATAATTGTGCCTTACTTTCTTCCACTCTCCGTATTCCTCTGTAAGGGAGATCAGATTGTCTTGCAATGAATAGCCCCATCGCTCTTTAAAAACTTCAAATAGGTCAGGAGTCCACCTGATCAGGGTACCGGGTCCTTTTGCAGCTGGCAGATTCGGCTCATCAGTAAAAACGCCCGGAACAGTTTTCCCAAATTCTTCTCCAAATGAACGCTCATATCCCTCCATGGTAGCCTGAATAAAAGTATCA
>JABHCC010000075.1 GCA_018669475.1 Bacteroidota bacterium
CCACGGACCACGGACCACGGACCACGGACCACGGACCACGGACCACGGACGATGGATCATGGAACATGATCCATCCCTACATCTCCCATCCTTTTCTGAATTCTGGATGGATGATCAAGTTTGCTTCTTCTGAATTTTTAACTATCATATTTTCGGCATCCCATTCAAGCTTTTGGTCTCTTAATAAGCCTGCTGCTACGCCCAGCGATACCATTTCAGTGAGTGGGCCACCATAATTGAAATTTGCACTCGATGGATTTCCGGTTTTGCAGGCGTTTACCCAGTCGGCCTGATGACCATTTACCCGTGGTATTGTGGGTGCAGGATCTTCAAATGTATAGGTCTTGTCGAATGGCTTGAACTGCAACCCTCCGGCACCGTGTGAACCGTGCTGAACGATGCCTTTGTCTGATACCAGTAAGGCTCCGTTAGTGCCAAAACCAATCTCATCGAATCTCTCGTCCCATTTGGGTGTGATTCCTCCGTCGTACCACATGAGTTTAACGGGAGGCTTGTTGCCTCTTTTTGGAAACCAATAGGTAATAATCGAGCTGGTTGGGAAGGTATCATACTCAATTTTAGGGAGCTGATTTGTTGTAGTAGCTAATACCTTATCGGGACTGCCCAGATCAAGTGCCCAAAAGGCAGGGTCTAGAGTGTGACATCCAAAATCTCCAAGGGCACCACATCCAAAATCGAGATATCCTCTCCATTTCATAGGCAAATAATCTGGATGGTAGGGGCGCTCCAGAGCTGGCCCTAACCATAGATCCCAATCAAGAGTTTTAGGTACCTTGAAGTCTCCGGTGGGCCGTTCCTGTCCGTGTACAAATGATACAGAACCACCTCCGGCAGGGCGATCACACCAGGCATGAATTTCAGTAATATCACCAACTAAACCAGCATCGATCCATTCTTTCAGAAGCCTTATTTTCTCGCTTGAATGGCCTTGATTACCCATTTGGGTTTGCACACCATATTCCTGAGCCAGATTAGTAACGAGTCTTGTCTCATATATGGAGTGAGCCAGTGGTTTTTCGCAATATACATGTTTGCCCAACTGGATGGCCATGGATGCTACAATTCCATGGGCATGATCGGGTGTTGCAACTACCACTGCATCAATATGCTTCTCCTTGTCCAGCATCCGTCGGAAATCTTTGTATTGTTTTGCATCTGGAAATTCAGCGAAAACTTTTTGAGCGCTCTCACCCCAATCTACATCACATAAGGCCACAATATTTACCGCCTGATCTTTGAGTGCGCGGATATTGCTGTATCCCCGATGTGTGATTCCCACTACGGCAACGTTGAGCCGGTCAGAAGGCC
The DNA here is from genome assembly GCA_018669475.1 of Bacteroidota bacterium. Lineage (GTDB taxonomy): Bacteria > Bacteroidota > Bacteroidia > Bacteroidales > UBA12481 > JABHCC01. Next base: position 1,330 of record JABHCC010000075.1, read on the forward strand.
AAAGCACTTTACTAACCTGACGATTGTGTTTACGCATCTCCGATGTACAGGCTGCTGAACCTAACACAAGTGTCCCTGCAGTACCAACAGAAAGAGTTTTGACAAATGAACGACGTGATTTTTTCATGATGCTATGGATTTGAGAATGTTTTTCAAAGTAAAAATAGTTATTCGGCAGTTATATTTTTCAGAAAGACAAGGTTTTTAGTAAGTAATTTTTGCCAATAAGTACCGAATTAGTTGCAATCTTCAACAAGCTACCCGGATTTCATCATGTAGTAGTTTGCAGAACCTCTCGAAGCAAAGCTTTGGCCGTTCTGCAAACTACTACATGATGAGATCCGGTACAAAGAACCTCTCGAAGCGAAGCTTTGGCCGTTCTAAAAACTACTACATATTAAAAATCCCGGAGAACGATATTCTATCATTATTTAACCACTGGAAAGCTTGAGATTCTTAATCTTGCTGCTCCCATTGGGATTAAAATTATTTCATCTGTTGTTTCTTCAGTTACTACAGGATTATCAGGCAGTTCCTGAATTAAATTATTTTCATCCATTCCCCAGTCTGGAATGATTTTTCCCTTTGCTTTCAGCATAATAGGTGCTCCCTCATGGGTAAATGGCATGTCTGAAGCAGGATAATCTCTTTTAATCACCTCAAAGGATTGGAGTGGATCATTGCTGTTAAGAACAAGAGCATAATTCCAAGGGCTTGCAGGATAAATTTCCCATGCAGGCCACTCTTCTGTTCCGCCATCCTGAACATAGTCTTCTTCAATTTTCAAAGAGAAAGTAAGCGGACCATAATCGACCGATACACTATTTTTGTTTGCCTCCCAGGTTCTGAGATTTAGCTTCATTGGTAGAGAAAGACTTACTTTATCACCGGCCTCCCAGGTTTTCTCTATTCTGATATAGCCAGCCAATTCACCATAATCAGCTTCCTCACCGTTGATACTAACTACTGGTTTTTCGCACCATGATGGCACTCTGAGGTAAAGGGGAAAGCGTACTTTATTGCTTGGTTCAATGCTAAACTCAATCTGTTCTTCAAAAGGATAATTTGTTTGTTCTGAGATACTTACTTCTATGCCTTTACCCACCATTGCTGTTACTTTATTTTCTGAATAAAAAGCAACTGCAAGACCATTATCTGCTGTAGCCAACCATAGATGTTCGGCGAAATATGGCCATCCATGCCCCTGATTATGCTGGCAGCAACGATGCCGGTTCGGATTCATCTGGAACATTGGCCCACCATTCTGGATGCCCGGACTTTTAGAGACCTTATCTGACTGAACCATGTTGGGTGATTGCAAATACCTGAGTGCTTTCATATCTGCTGTAAGAGCTGCCGGATAGGAGTTGAAAGCTACATCTTCACAGCGTTCGGCCCAGACTGGATCGCCGGTTATTGTGAAGAGAATTTCGGTTGACAACATCATCTCAACCATTCCACAGGTTTCAACAGCCTGACGTGGGTCAATATAACCTTCACGACAGTTTTCATCCGATCCAAACATCCCTCCCGGTACCTGTCCGTACAGTTCTCTTATCTCATTAAAGTTTCGATTTGCCGCTTCTAGATGTTTAGTTTCCTGAGTTTGCATATAATAGGTTCCTGGTTGGCCGAAACTTTGTGACATATTCACATTGTGCCAGTTAGCAATACCGTCTGTCCAGTTAACTGATCTTTTATGCACCTTATGAGCCAGTTCAAGTAATGATTCATCTTCTGTTCTGTTGTAAAGCCAATAAACGCTGTATAGTAAATCTCCACCTCTGTTAGCCGGCCAGTAACCAACGAGGAATTTTTCTTCAGGTATAGTTTGAAGATAGTTGAAGTAATTTGTCATCAGGCTAATCACCCTTTCATCTTTCGCATATGAATAATAATCCTGCAGAATGAATAGCATAACCATATTTGGCCAAAGATCTTCTCTTCCTTTCAGACGGGTAGCAGCACCTGTTCTGTCCTGATCAGGTCCGAACCATCCATCATCTTTCTGTGAGCCAAGAACCGCCTCAATCCATAATTGTGTTTCCTTAAGCATATCTTCACGACCTAGCAGATAGGCCAGATTGCTGTAGCCTTTTAGCCAATATGGAAGTTCTTCCCATCCGTGGTCGCCTGATCCATCCGTACTGAGCCAGGAGTTGTTTTCTTTGATTAGGAATTGGCTTATTTCTCCAAGGTGTCCGAAATATCCATCAGCCTGTAATTCAAGTTGTTTTCTTACCCATCCGGCAGGTTCAATTGATCCTATTGGTAGCTTAATAAAGGGAGTATTGACCAGGGGTGCCTGATTACCAATGTAATGATTGTTTGTTTGACTAATGTCGGGTAAATCAGTGCTTGCAACATCTATGGAGTTATTACAAGCCGATAGGCCCAACAGTACAATAAGCAAAAGGGTCAGGAGATTCTTCATATTGTCAATAAATTAGGTTTGGACTACTAAAATATGAATAATTGTAATATCAACACTAAAAATATTTGTCATCATCACAAGACACATGTTGTACAAGGGAAGAATAAAAAATAGATTTTTCTACATTTGAGCTGTGTAGAGACTATTCATTATTACAATATCTAAAACAATTATGATGAACCATACAAAATCAATTTCGGCTATTCTGATATTTCTGTTGATACCGTTTTTAACTGGTGCGCAGACAGAAAGTGTTGACCTGGAGATGATCTATAAGATCAAACAATATGAAAATTCAAGATCTCAGATCGAGGAACTATCTTTTTGGATGACTGATTTTGTTGGGCCAAGATTGACAGCCTCTGAAGGAAAATTGAAGGCTAATGAATGGGTTAAAGCAAAATTTGAGGAATACGGATTTGCGAATGCAGTCATAGAGGAGATTCGGCCATTTAGCCGTGGAGGATGGGACAATAAAAAAACTTACGTAGCGATGACCGCGCCTTATTATTGTGCATTTGCGGCTAATCCAAAAGCCTGGACCGGAAGCACAAAAGGTCTGGTTAAGGGGGAAGTGGTTTTTGTGGATATAAAAACTGAGGAGGACCTCGAAAAATTCAAAGGCAAGCTAAAGGGTAAAATCGCTGTAATGCCTTCTACTTCAACGTATGAGCCCAAGTTCGAGCCACTTGCGACCCGTTATACAGATGAAGAACTTGAAGCTCTGACTTTAGAGAGCTCAGGAAGACGCGGGGGCGGTGGTGGAAATTTTGATTATGCTGCTTATATGAAGGCTGCTCAGTTGAGAAGAGCTGCTTCAGAGTTTATGAAAAAGGAGGGTGTGGCTGTAATTCTTCATGGATCGGGCAGTTTCAATGTGCCAAGATCCAGTGGTGGAAGTTATCAGGCTGGCGAAAAAGAGCCTATTGCTGAGGTTAATCTTCCTCTTGAAGCTCATGGTAGAATTGTGCGTCTGCTTAAGCATGATGTAAAAGTTGAACTGGAAGTAGATATTAAAAACAAATTCAGCAAAAGTGAATATGTAACCAATGTGATGGCTGAAATTCCTGGAACTGATCCTGAGTTGAAAGATGAGATTGTATTGATTGGCGGGCATTTCGACTCCTGGCATGGAGGCACGGGTGCTGCTGATAATGCATCGGGTTGTATAGTAATGATGGAGGCCATGCGTATATTGAAGGAGCTGAATGTACAGCCCCGACGTACTATTAGAATTGCCCTTTGGGGTGGTGAGGAGCAAGGACTTAACGGCTCAAGAGGTTATGTGGAGAAGTATCTGAGAGATCCGAAAACGCTGGACTTAAAACCTGGATTTGACAATTTTAATGTTTATTTCAATATGGACAACGGAACCGGGAAATACAGGGGGATTTACCTGCAGAAGAACGAAATGATTCGTCCGGTTTTCGAAGCCTGGTTAGCTCCGTTTGCAAGCATGGGAGCCTCAACGGTTTCGATTCGAAATACCGGCGGAACTGATCATCAGTCATTTGATCCACTAGGATTGCCAGCCTTCCAGTTTATTCAGGATGATATTGAATACGGGCGAGGTTACCATACTGTGATGGATGTTTATGAGCGGCTGATCATGAGTGACTTGAAGCATAATGCCATCATTACAGCAGCTCTTGTTTATGAAGCTGCAATGAGGGATGATAAACTACCCAGAAAGCCTTATAAGAAACCTGAACCGCGTACAGGTAGAAGGTTTTACTAAACAAACTTCAGATAAATTCCAGAAGACCCGGTTATGCCGGGTTTTCTTTTTATCAGGCCATAACTTCATGCCGAAATCCATGCTTTCATGCAGGGGTGATTTTCATGTTCATCAAATAGGTATTACTGTTTGATGAATGGACTTGATATGCGCTAATGCATTAATAACCTTGCTACCAATTCTTATAATCAAACTCATTAATTGCTAACCAATCGAAGGACAAATGAACCACACTATTATCTATGATGAAGAAAACCAACTGATAAGGCAAACTGTAGTTGGGGATTATACGACCTAACATGCTAAAGAATTCGGGCGTCAATATCCACTCTTATTTGAAGGTAAACCTCATCGTCACATGATTATTGATTTGCGTAAGGCTTATAAGATTGAGAATCGTGAAACACGCACAGTAATTAACGAGGTTCTGAATGATTCTGATGTAAGCGTAGTAGCATATGTTGGTGCTAATGCAGCAGTCAGAATGATTATTACCAGCAAAGGTTTTTACTATTACGACTTCATCATTTTACCAATAATTTCTTTCATCAGCTTGGCTGCCAGGAAGGCTGTCATCTTCTGGAAATCCTTGTTTGGATTGTACTCAACAATATATGCTCCAACTATTTTGGCATCCAATTTTTGGATTATATTTATTACATCTCTTGAAGATAAACCTCCGGGCTCATTGTGCGAAACCCCAGGGGCGTAAGCTGGATCTATGCCATCCAGGTCTAATGAAATATATACAGGGTTAGTGAATTTTGGTAATCTGCCAATATTGAAGTCATTCATTGGATTGATTTCCACCCCAAATTTCTCTGCTTGTTCAATCTGATGTGAATTTAAAGTTCTGATTCCCACCTGAACGAGTCGTGAGGCCAGGCCATTTTCCATAATTCGGGCAAAAGGACTGGCATGAGAATACGGATCACCACCAAAATCATGATAGAGATCAGCATGGGCATCAATATGAAGAATGTCAAGTGCCGGATATTTTTTGTGATATGCCCGGATGATGGGAAAGGTGATGGAATGGTCTCCCCCTAATGTTATTATCCGCTTTGCCTCCTTTAGATGTTGAGTAGTAATTCGCTCAATATCAAAATATTCAGTAATATTGAAGTCTCCTCTGTCTGAAAGCTTTGAACTATTTGTATTAAGGCCATTCTCGGCATAGTAGTTTGACGAATCGCATGACCAAGCTTCCCTGATAAGAGGTGGAGCTAATGCGGGGCCCTTCTGATAAGAGGATTTTTCATCATACGGAAATCCCTGTAGAATTATCTCACTCATAATTTTCAATAATAAATCGAGGTGTGCAAACTGCTAAAAAAATTAAATCATCCGACCCGGTATTGCATAAACGCTGGAGGGTATTTGGTGGAATTACAAGAACTGCACCAGTCGATACGACCTTGGGATCATTTGTGCCAATTTCAACCAATCCTTCACCATTTCTGATAATGTATCGTTCGGTAGTGTGTTTCAATTTGTGCCAATTAGTGGTAGCTCCGGGTTTCACTCTGACCCTGGCAATAGAAACATCCGGATCTTCAGGGGTATTATGCATCTCAGTAATATAGCAGTTCTCCTTAAAGAAGTATTCACTGTTCATTTAACTAAGGTAAGCAAAAGCAAATAAAGAATACCTGACACAAGTTGGGATTGCTAAATAACTACCTTTAAGCAATGATTGAATTTATCCTGAACGATGTTTTGATAAAAACTAATAGTCCTCCGGGGCTACCTTTACTGGATTTTATCAGACAGGAAATGGGCCTGATGGGCACGAAGATCGCTTGCAGAGAAGGTGATTGTGGAGCCTGTACTTTAATGGTAGGTGAACTTGACGGGGATAAGGTGTCATATAAAACCATAGTTTCATGTTTGACGCCATTGGTGAATGTTCAGTCGAAGCATGTGGTTAGTATTGAGGGACTTAACGGAGATCAGCTCTCGCATGTGCAACAGGCAATAGTGGATCACTCTGGTACCCAATGCGGATTTTGCACCCCTGGTTTTGTTATCTCATTAATGACTAAAAGTCTGTCAGATGCAAACTCCAATCTTGATGAAACTTTGGCATCTGTCGACGGTAATATTTGCCGCTGTACCGGATATAAGTCTATCGAAAGAGCAGTTAAAGATATCTGGGAAGTAAACCAACGCAGAAAGGATAAAGATGCCCCCCAATGGATGGTCAAAAATAAATATCTGCCTGAATATTTTTTATCAATTCATGATCGCCTGAGCAATATTATCCTGCCGGATGAAAGGATAAAAAAGAGCAATGTAATATTAGGAGGTGGAACCGACTTAATGGTTCAGAAAGCTGATTCAATCATGCATGCAGGATTACAGACTTTGAGAGAAAAAGATATCTTACATGGTATCATGATTGAGGATGATCATTGTATTTTGCAGGCAGGAGCTACTGTTACAGAGTTATTGACATCACTGGAATTGAGATCAATCTTTCCTGGAATTCAAAAGTATTTTAAACTTCTTTCCTCTACACAAATTCGGAATATGGGCACTCTGGGAGGGAACATTGTCAATGCTTCACCGATTGGGGATCTCATTGTATTTTTCCTGGCCCTCGATGCTAAATTGCAGATCAACAGTCCAGATGGCGGACGAAGATCCGTGGCTTTAAAAGACTTTTATCTGGATTATAAAAAGATCGATTTAAAGCAAGGGGAATATGTTGAGGCTCTAAGCTTTAATATTCCATTGCATGGATATCAGTTTAATTTTGAAAAAGTAAGTAAGAGAGAACATCTGGATATTGCCAGCGTGAATTCAGCAATATTGTTACACCTTCAAGATAATCTTATCAAGGATGTACGATTGTCTGCCGGAGGGGTGGGACCTATTCCCATGTTTCTGGAGAAAACCTCATCCTTTTTGCAGGGCAGAAGACCAGATGTGGAGAGCCTTAGTGAAGCAAATAGTATATTACAGGATGAGATTAGTCCGATTGATGATATTAGGGGAAGCGAAGAATACAAAAGACTGCTGTTGAGACAGCTGTTTATTGCTCATTTTATTGAATTATGTCCGGATCAAATCAGGATGGATCAGCTACAGGAAATTTTGATTCAAATATGAGAAATACTGATTCCATAGGACATGTTACCGGTAAATCAGTATTTCTTGATGATATTCCTGAAATTAAAGGTAGCCTGCATGCGGTGGCATTTGCTTCTTCCCTTGCCCATGGTAAACTGCGTAAACTTAATCTCTCAGCTGCACTCCAGGTACCAGGTGTAATAAGAATACTTACATATGAGGATATTCCGGGAGAAAACCAGGTGGGTGGAATTATTCTTGATGAGCCTCTCCTGGCAGAGACCGAAGTTCACTATATAGGGCAGCCAATAGCAGTGATTATTGCTGAATCAGCACATATTGCACGTCAGGCCAGGGCACTTATACATGCTGAATATGAGCTTCTTCCGGTAATAACTGATCCGAGGGAGGCTTATGAGAAAGGAGAATTGCTTTTTCCACCACGTTTTTTTGAATCAGGAGATGTAGTGTCGGGCTGGGAAGAGTGCGAATATATTTTTGAGGGTAGAGCTGAGACGGGTGGACAAGAGCACCTGTATCTTGAAACTCAGGGTGCATATGCCTATCCAGATGAAACAGGTAATCTCAAAATTCATTCAGCAACTCAGGGACCTACATTAATCCAAAAAACTGTAGCCCGGATTCTGGGTGTTGCTATGAATCGGGTTGAAGTTGATGTGAGGCGACTTGGGGGCGGATTTGGTGGAAAGGAAGACCAGGCAACCGTTTGGGCCGGACTTGCTGGGCTATCAGCTCAGGTTTTACAGAAACCGGTGAAGATGGTTCTAAGTCGTGAAGATGATATGTATATGACAGGCAAACGGCATCCATATACCAGTGATTTCAAAATTGGTCTGACAAAAGAACTGAAGATAATTGCTCTGGAGCTGTCCTTATTTCAAAATGGTGGTGCTGCAAGTGATCTCTCTCCTGCGATACTCGAGCGTACACTTTTTCATGTCACGAACAGCTATTTCATACCCAATGTGAAAGCAGCCGCCTATAGTTGTAAGACTAACCTTGTGCCGAATACTGCTTTCAGAGGTTTTGGTGCGCCGCAGGCCATGTTTGTTATGGAAGCGGCTATCTCCAAAGCAGCTATCGAACTGAAGATTCAGGCAAGAGAAATACAAGAGAGAAATCTGATAAGAGAGGACGAGCTATTTCATTATGGTCAGGTGGCCACAAATGCACATGCCCTTCCCAGCTGGGACGACGCAATGAAAACCTTTCATATTGAAGAAAGAATTGCTGCGATAAAAAAATTTAATCAGAATAATTCCCTGATTAAAAAAGGGATGGCCCTGATGCCGGTTTGTTTCGGTGTGTCTTTTACAAAAACACCAATGAATCAGGCCCGGGCACTTGTCCATATTTATCAGGATGGAAGTATAGGTATCAGCACCGGAGCAGTAGAGATGGGGCAGGGGGTGAATACGAAAATGAAGCAGGTTGCGGCTCGTATTTTCTCTGTTGATCCACGAAGAATAAAGCTTGAAACAACCAACACTACCAGGGTGGCTAATACCTCTCCTACTGCCGCCAGCTCAGGAGCCGATCTCAATGGCAAAGCATTACAAAATGCCTGTGAGGCATTGCTCCGGCGGGTGCTTGGAGTCGCTCGTAAAATGATAGCAGTCGATTGTGAGAACATAGAGATCAAAGAAGAAAGGATTATTACTGATGGGAAAACTAGTTCGTTTACCTGGGAGAATCTGATCGAAAAAGCTTTTCTTGATCGGGTAAACCTGAGTGAGAACGGGCACTATGCGACACCATTTATTCATTTTGATAAAAGTATCGAAAAAGGACACCCATTTGCTTATCATGTTTTCGGAACAGCATTTATTGAAGTGACCCTGGATTGTTTGAGAGGACAATACAATTTCGATGGGGTACATATTGTGCATGATTTTGGTAATAGTATGAATTTTGAGCTCGACAGGGGCCAGGTTGAAGGGGCTCTAATGCAAGGAATTGCTTGGATGACTATGGAGGAAATCAGTTTTGATAAAACTGGCAAATTGTTGTCAAACAGTTTATCGAGTTATAAAATTCCTGATATCTATGCTGCTCCTGATATTGTTGATGTTAAGGCATTAGAAAGGGATGGGCCCGATATTGCAATAATGAAATCAAAAGCAATTGGTGAACCTCCATTTATGTATGGAATCGGAGCTTATTTTGCCATACAGGATGCCATAAAAAGCTTCAATTCCGATTACAAATCAGACTTTATTGCTCCTTTTACTCCTGAAAAAATTCTATTAGCCTTATATCAAAACCGAAGCAGACCTTGAAATTAGTTTATTCAAAACATAATATTCTGCGCGGAGCGATTATTTACGCATCCGGAGATACCATCGCGGCTTTCATCCTCGATGAGTTTTCTATCCTCAGATTGCTTGGTATGGTAATGATAGGAGCGACCTTCTATGCATTCGAAATTCCAAATTATTTTGCCTGGATAGATAAGAAGACCCAATCATTCACAGGCTGGAAACTACAGCTGTATAAAACCTCGCTGGCTATTCTGTATTTTAATCCCCTCTGGATAAGCCGGCACCTGCTCTTTATCATCTTGTTGACTGGGCAGAGTGCTGAGCTGAGCTGGGATCTGATCAGGATCGGAGCTTTGTCTTTCCTGGTGAATATTCCCTTGTCAATAATTGCTAACTATATTATACAGAATGTGATACGTCTGAAATGGCGCTTCTTTTCAAGTGCAATTTTTTCTGCTTTAATGGCGATTTATTATGCCCTGAGTGTAGTGCTTTTTAAATAGAACAGAAATGCAAACATGGTCGTTTATTTTAAATAAGTCAAAGGAGAATCTGAAAGTGGTTCTTATGGTAGTTATCGATAACACCGGTAGCAGTCCGGGGAGGAAAGGCTTCAAAATGGCGGTGTCAGAAGATGGCCAGCTCAAAGGATCAATCGGCGGCGGAGTGATGGAACAGCTACTGGTTGAGGAGGCCCGGAAAATGATAGCAAGGAAAGATAATAGAATTATTATCCGGCAGCAGGAACACACACCCACGGCAGTCAAAGATAGCTCAGGAATGATATGCTCAGGCGCTCAAACCATCGCTCTTTTTCATTTGACATCCTCTCTGTTAAGAGAAGCAGAAATAATTCTTAAGTGCTTATCCGGGAGGGATACCAAAGGATTAATAAAATATTCAGCATCCGGCATTAGTCTTCAGATAAATGATCTACAGGAGCATAGGTATCAAAGTAGAATCCTTTCTGATGAACATTGGGAGCTGACTGAGCAAATTGGTTTTTTTGATAAGCTCTATATTTTTGGTGCCGGACATGTTAGTCTGGCCCTGAGTCGAATTTGTTCGGTACTCGATTTTGATATTGAACTTTATGACGACAGAAAAGAGCTAAGCACTTTTATTGAGAATGATTGGGTGCAAACTAAGCAAATTGTTGAATACAATAAAATTGAGCACCTGATTCAGGATGAAGGAAACTCATACGCTGTGATCATAAGTTTTTCACATCATGGAGATGAAATTATTCTGGAGCAGCTGCTTAAGAAGAAGCTCCGCTACCTTGGAATGATGGGAAGCAAGGCCAAAGTACGCAAGATTAAATCTAATCTTATAGCAAAAGGAATTACTGAAGAGAAATTTAACGAAGTAAGTGCTCCGATAGGGATTCAGATAAACAGCCAAACCCCGGATGAAATTGCAATAAGCATAGCGGCAGAGATTATTGGGGTGAGGAATGGGGGGGAGGAAGGTGACGCCGACGTGACGCCGACGTGACGCCGACGTGACGCCGATGTGACACCCGCCTCCCGCCTGCCCCGAATTCATTCGGGGATTCCCGATTCCCGATTCCCGACTTAAAGAGCTATCTTTAAATTATGATCCTAATACCCAATAGAATGAAAAAATCAGGCAGATATTTAGTGGTGCTTATGACACTTTCAATTTTGTTCTCCTGTCAACGTGTTAGACTTAATCAGAATGATGATTTTGGAGCTTATTATACAAAGATCCTGTCGGATGAAGTTTTTGAGAAGTATTCCCGAACAGGAGATTATTCCGATCTCATTGTTGACCTGGGATCAGAAAACGGCAAGGTGGTGTTTTGGAGGGGATCAGGATACTTGCCTTATTGGGAGCCGGCAAGTGGTGAACGGATATATTTTGAAGAGATTTTGCCGCGTTCGGGTGATGGCATAAACCCTATGATGCCCGACCGGGTGAATACCTATTCCTATGCTAAGATTATAGAAAGCTCAGCAAATCAGGCAATTATTCACTGGCGTTATCTTCAGTCCTTTGCTGCCGGTAATGCCCACAAAGAAGTATATCCTGATGGTTTTGTCGATGAGTATTTTACTTTCCTACCGGATGGTGAAGTCAGGCGTAGCATCCGGAAGGGTAGAAAAATGACTGACGAATGGAATAATCCTGCTAATATGATGAGTCAAACAATTCTACTCTCATTAAAAGGACTGGTATCCAGTGAGGTAACCGCTGTCGGACTGGAGATGGACATAAAAAAAGTCGAAGGAGCAGACATATTCGAGCCTGAGAATTTGAATCCCGAAGCCATTCTTAGTTATACTTTTGACGAGGGTCTGGGTGGGGAGGTGAATGAATCTTATAGTAAATACCGCAGTTCTGTGACGGGAAGAAAAACCTTGTGGAGAACAGGGGTTTCTGGTACCTGCTTGCAGTTTGATGGTTATTACACCGAGGTAAGAATGCCGGTTGACAAGGCCTTGCCAATTAATGACGAGATCAGCCTGCAGGCTTTCATTGCAATAGGTGCCTACCCCTGGAGTTGGTGTCCCATTGTTCAGCAAGCAGATGATGTACCCGAAAATGTGATCACCGGTCGTAGAGATGGTAATTATTTTGTTGAAATGGAGAAGGAAGATGACACAGGCTTCTTTTTGGGTATTGATGGCGACGGACATCCGGGCTTCAAACTGAGAGTTGGTGGGGTATGGGAAGAGCTGTACGGTGATTTTCATCTGGAAAGACGACAATGGTATTTGCTTACCGCGACTTATAGCCGGCAAAAGCATGAAATGAAAATTTATGTTGATGAGCAGCTGGTAGGGAAGATGGAGCTTCAGGATGGAGTGGTTGAACTGTCAGAAAAAGATATTCTGATTGGCAGGGGGAAAGAGCGAAGGCCAATTAATCCTGTGCGTCGGAATACTTTTCCCGGTCAATATGCCTTTGATGGCTTGATTGATGAGGTGAAAATTTTTAATCATTCCCTAACGGATAAAATGATCTCAGAGCAGTATAGATTAGCTAATCTGGCTGATGCAGAGATTGAGATGGATAAGAGAATTATGCCTTCAGGTAGAGCTGAGAGTGGTTTTGGCGCAAGCTACGAACATCTGAAATTTTATGATATTTGGGATAACCTATGGTGTTTCAGTGATCATCCTGATGTGGTGGTCGGATTTGAGGATAATCCTTCAAAATTTGTTTTTTGGAGGGGAGTCAGCTATATCCCTATGATGGTGAATGAAAAAGGGCAATGGTATAGCAATGAATTCAATGAAACATGGGGAACCTCGGGTGGTGATGGTTGTCAGGAGCCCATGTCTGATAAAGGAAACTATTTCACTTATGCCCGGATTTTAGAGAATACCCCAGCCAGGGTGGTGGTGCATTACCGTTTTCCCCTGGCGGATGTGAACCTGGTCAAAGCTAACTATGTTGAGGAGACCGGTTGGTATGATGTGGCAGATTGGTATTATTATATTTATCCGGATGGTATTGCAACTAAGCGTAAGCATTTATGGACCAGCGGTTCGCGCAACCACGAATGGCAGGAATCGATGGCAATTTTTGGCCCCGACCAGCATCCGGAGGATATAATAGAAAAGGAAAATACAGTACATATGCAGGATATGGACGGACAATCAGCTTATTATAACTGGACGACTGCACCGCCTCCTAATGTGGATGAGCCTGAGGAACAATGTATTCAAACAGTTAATTACACCGGGAAGTACGATCCGATAACAATTGGGGAAGCTTTTGAAAGCTCGAATGTATATGGAGGGGAGCTGACTCCATTTTCAGTTTTTCCGACATGGAATCACTGGCCTGTTGCTCAGATGGCATCTGATGGAAGATATGCCAGTTATGCTGACCGAACCGGTCATAGTTCACTTACTCATGTTTATTTGCCTGTATATGCTGAAGCTGAAGGGGATAAGCCTTTTTATGAGAAACTGCTGATGGAAGGAATGTTGAATACCGATGAAGTTGATCTGGTAAATCTGGCCAGATCATGGAATCATGCCCCGGCTATTGATTTGGAGGGTGAGGGGAAGGCATGGTATGAGAAGCCACAACGAGCCTATTTTATTGAAGGGGCAGAATCAGCAATAAATTTCATAATAAAAGCGAATGACGACCAGCCTGTTCATAATCTGGCATTAGTAATCAAAAACTGGGGTAATAAGAAAGCATCCACAATACATCTTGACGGCAAAATCATTGAAGCAAAGCAAGGGATTAGCCGAGATACTGACGGAAGCTATACACTGCATATTTGGATCAAAACAAGCAAGACAAACAAATTCAAAATAAACATAACAAAGTAACAGAGTAACAGAGTAACCGACAACTCAATAATACTCTTTCAAATCGCTTTCAGCAGCAATATATCCAAAGGAGAATTTTGATGTTCCCTGAACAATTTCTTCAAAAACTATTTTTGCTTTACTCTTTTCTCTATTATTGAAATACCAGTTAGCGATACCATATTTCACGGCATCTGAAGATGGAGTATCCTCTCCTGTTGTGGCCAGAGAATCGATAGGAATCAATCCTTTATAGAATTTACACAGTTTATGATAGTCGAAGTTCTCAATTATTTCTGCCTCCATTTTTATTGGGTCAAGCATCTGATTCGCTTTATCAAGGTCTCCTATTCTTCTTTGAATCATGTATAGCCAATTTGTGCTTGACACAATATTGTCATCAAGATTTCCGGATTCACGACATTTATCATATGCTACAAAAGCCTTCTCATAATCGTGTTTGAGGTAATATGCTAATCCAAGGTGATACCATATATTTCCATGAAGAGTTGAAACCGGAATATTCATAGCATTGGGCATTCCGTCTTGTTCTATCTCGTTCTCTGTTCCCTGGATTAGAACTGCTGCCTTTTCAAAATCTTTAATAGCCTTGTCAAACTTTCTGATTGAGATGTATCGATGCCCTCTATGGCGAAAAAATCGTGGATTATTTGGAAATTTCTCTATACCATCACTATATATTTTTATGGCATTCTCATAATCTCCAAGGTAAGCTGTTCTTCTTCCATACCAGATCAATTTATCCGGATTTTCGGGATCATTCTGATAATTCTTTTTAGCCTCTTCATACTTGTCTTCTGCGCTTGATTGTTCCTGACAAGCCGACAATATGATTATCAAGAGAGGGAGGATGAAAATTGATAGAATGTTTTTATTCATTAGTTTATTTCTTTCCTATTAGAGGAACGCTACAACTTATTTATCATTAACATGCCGCCTGCCAGCAAGTGAAGTGAAAATTCCGATAATACAAAAAAATGTAAAGGTAATTATAACGGTTTTCATGCTGTTCATAAATGAATCCAGATTACCTGTATTTATTTTAGCATCTCCCAAAAATACATGTATTGAGAGAGCTGCAACGGCCATGCTGAACATCATTCCGCTTGTTCGCATTGTTGAAACTGTTGCCGATGCTAGTCCTAAAAAACGTTTTTCCACAGAACTCATTACTGAATTTGTATTTGGTGATGAAAACAATCCAAAGCCAAATCCTAAAATTAATAAAGCAACAATAATATATGTATAGTTAGTTTCGGGGCTTATAAAAGTTAGCATAAAAAGGCCTGCTGCACTTATACCCATTCCTATGGACGCCAGAATTCTCGGGTCTTTGGTGTCTGACCATTTTCCTGAAAATGATGCAACAAAAGCCATCACTATTGGTTGTGCAATCAATATTACACCAGTCTCTTTAGGCGATAAACCTTTTATGTATTGTAAGTACAGACTTAAAACGAAAGTTATGGCGAATGTAGCTGCATAGTTTATAAAAGCCGAGAGATTTGAAAATGCAAACAACTTGTTTTTGAAAAACAATTGCATTTCAAAAACCGGGTTCTCCTGTTTTAATTCGAATCTAACGAAAACAATTAAGCCTGCAATTCCCGATAATGTTAATATAGCGGCTTCAGTTTTTGGTAAATGCGAAAATCCATACATCAATCCAGAAACAGAAACCATATAAATTAAAGTCCCTTTAAAGTCAAATTTTGCATTGGACGGTACTGCCCATTCTGCTTTTATTTTTGTTATGATAGCAAATATTATTAACAATACGGCTCCAGCATTGATGTAAAACAATGAACGCCATCCCCAGGAACTTGTTAAAACTCCTCCTAAAACAGGGGCAAGGGATAAACCTATATAAACTGCCATGACATTTAACCCTATCATTTTACCTCTTTCATGTTGGTCAAAAGCAGATATTACAATAGCCATGCTGGTTGCAAATATTCCTGCAGAAGCAATCCCCTGAAATAATCGACCAATTATTAATATCTCGGAAGAAAAGGAAAGGGCACAAAATATGGATGATAATGCGAATAATATATTACTGTACAAGAACATTTTCATACGTCCCCAACTGTCACTTATTTTACCAAAAGGAACTAAAAAGACAGACGAAGTCAATAAAAAAGACATACTTACCCAACTTAAACCCACTGCAGACATTAAAAATTCTTCTCCAATTCTTGGTAAAGCTACATTTACGGCAGCACCCATTAAGGGATTAAGGAAATTAGAAGACATTGTAACAGCTAGTAGAACATTCTTATTCAAATTTGGATTTGATTCTATCATCATTTTCTTTCTGGTGAGTCCAAAAGTCTAAATTTAGAAACATAATTTAAAGAAGATCAAAGATAATAATCAGCAATGTGCTTCTCAAATATCTCTATTAAGCCTTTGGGTTTGAATGGTTTGGCAAGGTGGTCATCCATGCCGGCTTTCATAAATCGTTCTTTGTCACCAGTTAGGGCATTGGCTGTAAGAGCAACAATAGGTATTCTTTGCACAGAGTCAGAGCTCGTTTCGATTCCCCGGATTTTAGCAGTCGCTTCAATTCCATCCATTTCAGGCATTTGGATATCCATCAGGATTATATCATAAGTCTTTTTCTGATACATGGCCACACACTCTGTTCCGTTCTTAGCTATTTCAACTTCATGTCCCAGGCTTTTCAGGTTAATTTGTGCAACTTTTTGATTGATAGGATTGTCTTCGGCTATTAAGATCTTGAGACATCTGGCTTTCTTAACTTCATTCAAAGAATTCTCGTTCTTAAGATTGTACGCATTAATTTGATCTTTTGATTGCTTACGTATTTTTCCACTAAACCAAAAGACGGAACCTTCTCCTTCAACAGATCTAACTCCAATATCTCCACTCATCAAACGCGACAATTCTTTAGATATAGCAAGTCCCAGGCCTGTTCCACCAAATTTTCGATTGGTCGTAATGTTTGCTTGAGAGAAAGGCTGAAATAATTTTGGAATATTTTCTTCAGAAATCCCTATTCCTGTGTCTTCTACTTCAAATAGTAAAAGTGCAAATTCATCATTTTCTTCTTTTAAACTGACATTTATATGTACATGGCCATTCTTCGTGAATTTTATTGCATTGTTTGCCAGATTAATAAGTATTTGCTTTAAGCGAACAGGATCGCCAGCTAAATTTGTTGGAACACTTTCAGTTAATTTATACTGAAAATCCAGTTTCTTGCTTTCAGCTTTGTATGTTAGAAGAGTTTTTGTTGTTTTTAAAACATCTAAAAGGGAGAAGGGGATATGCTCGAATTCTAATTGTCCTGACTCGATTTTTGAGAAATCCAATATATCGTTAATCAAGGTTAACAAGCTTTCTCCCGAGGTTTCAATGATCCCTAAGTATTCTTTTTGTTCCAGACTAAGTTTTGTCTGGTTCATGATATCTACCATCCCGATAATTCCATTCATCGGGGTTCTAATTTCATGCGACATGTTGGCCAGAAACATAGATTTAGCCTTAGTAGCAGATTCCGCTATTTCCTTGGCATCCTGAAGGTTTTCTCGAGTTTTTTTCAGGTTTAGGTGAACAGAAACTCTTGCCAACAATTCCTCAGGACTAAAGGGTTTGGAGACATAATCAACAGCACCCAATTTAAAGCCTTTAACAATGCTATCTTGGTTAGTCTCAGAGGTTAAGAAAATTACCGGTATATTCTTGGTACGAGGGTTTGATTTTAATTTTTCGCACACCTCAAATCCATCCATGCCTGGCATGATTATGTCGAGAAGTATTAAATCGAATGGATAGGCCATGGCTTTGCTAATTGCAGCTCTCCCATTATTTGTACCTACTACCTGATAATTTTTATGTTGAGACAAAATATCGGTCATGAAATCCAGATTAGCCTGAATATCATCAACCATCATTATTCTAAAATTATCTCCCTTTTCCATGTTTTCGAAGCTCTAGTTTATGAATTTTGTGATTAAGGGCCCAATGTGATCCAAAGGAATTTCTTCAAAAGCTGCTCCAATCCGCATGGCCTCTGCAGGCATTCCATACACGACTGATGTTTTTTTATCCTGAGCCAGGGTAAAGCCTCCGTGTTTCTTTATACTAAGTAAACCTTGGGCACCATCGCGCCCCATACCTGTTAATAGAAAAGCGATAGAAGTGGATTTGCAGGATGTGGCTACCGATTCAAACATTACATCGACTGCTGGTTTATGATGATTTACAAGGTCCCCATCAAAAATCTCTGTCTTTAGTTTTCCACCCTGCCTTATAACTCTTAAGTGCTTGTCGCCTGGTGCGATATACACATGACCAGCTTGCAGAAACTCATTCCCTTCTGATTCGCATACTTCCAACCCTGATAATCTGTTTAATCTTAATGCGAATTCTTTTGTAAA
This sequence comes from Bacteroidota bacterium, assembly GCA_018669475.1. Lineage (GTDB taxonomy): Bacteria > Bacteroidota > Bacteroidia > Bacteroidales > UBA12481 > JABHCC01. The sequence goes on from JABHCC010000075.1 coordinate 19,581, forward strand.
CCCAACAGGCATATGCTGAGTTATTACGATTGGTGGCGTTTTCCCTTTTAGTTTCGTCAAAATTGATTGTATTGCCATTGTACCGCCGGCTGATGCTCCGATAGCGATAAGTTCGGGACGCGTTTTTACTAATTGTTGAAGCCTTGAGAGATTGGTATTTATTTCAGTTTCTGAATGGGTTTTTTTAATTTTCAAGTTGCTTTTTTGAAAACCAGACTGATTTCCAGCCATCTTAATTAGCTCACAGAGTCGACCTGAGTACTCGAGGAAGCTTTTTTTGTCTTCAACTTCAGGTTTATTCATTACATACAAAGCACCGTTTTCAAAAGCTTTGAGGGCTAGCTGCTTGTTGCTTGCAGTATGTGATGACAAAACTATAACCGGTATAGGATGCTGAGACATGATTTTCTTAAGGAAGGTTATCCCATCCATTTTTGGCATCTCAATGTCAAGTGTGATTACATCTGGCACAGACTTTTGGATTATTTGCACTGCCTCAAACGGGTCACATGCTGTACCCACTAACTTCAATTCATCATCACTTGAGATTATATCTGAAAGTACTTCTCTAACTAAGGGAGAGTCGTCAACGATAAGGGCAGAAACTTTTTTATTTGTCATGATCCCTGGTTTTTTAGATAAGTAACTTTAACACATCGTGAAATTGTATTTCTAAGGTCATATAGACGATGTTTTTTGATAAACTGATGGGTATATTAACTTGAACCTTTGATCAAGTTTAATTAGCGATTCTGTATGACTAATGAATAAAAGTCCATTCGTTTTCAAGCGTTCATGAAATTTCCTTAAAATATCCATCTTTGTCTCTTGATTGAAGTACATCAGTGTGTTGCGACAAAATATTATAGGGTAGATGTGTGGAGTTCTGTACTCCTTATCCATCAAATTCAAAAAGTCGAAATGGACTTTGTCTCTGATTTTCTTCTTGACTCTCACCAAATATTTATTGGTATCCAGACTCTTTAGGAAATATCTGTGCAGATTGGTATGACTCACAGGTGACACTGTCTCAATAGGATAAATTGCTCTCTGGGCCCTGAAGATCATCGACTGTGAGATGTCTGTTCCCAAAATTGAATAGTTGAAATCGGGATATCTAATTTTGAAGTTTTCTAAGGTGATGCCAAGTGAATATACCTCTTCACCACTCGAGCATCCAGCAGACCATATTGGTACAGTCTTGCCCAGGAATTCCTTAGCGAGGTTTGGTAGGATGGATTTTTGCAGTAATTCAAAATGTTGATTTTCGCGAAAGAAGTCAGTTTTATTAGTTGATACCTCATTGATCATTTCACGAGGCTCTGTTTGTATTCCCTCCTTACTAAAAAGGAAGCGAGTATAAGCTTCGTAGGTATCAATGTTTAATATCTGCAATCGTTTCTGCAATCGAAATTCCAAAAGATCATGCTTGCTCGCTGTGAGGTTTATGCCGTAATTCTCAAGAATATATTTACTAATCCTCTGAAAGTTAGATTGGCTCAAGGAGCTATGGGCATATTTTGGCTTGACTATCATTTCCCGGTTAAAACTCTACAAAATCTTGATCTAGTGAGTCATTGCCTGAAAGGTCGATATTGACCCCGGATGCTTTTTGCCCTCCTTTGGAACTTGATCCATCTGTTATGGCAACCGGCTCATCCATGTTGTTATTCTCATCGATACTGAAGAAAGACATTGTTTGCAATAATTGCTTAGCCTGAGCTAACATTTCAGCGGCACTGGTTGCCATCTCCTCCGATGATGCTGCATTTTGTTGAGTTACCGTGCTGAGTTGCTGAATTGCAATATTGATCTGGCCAGCTCCCTGGTTCGATTCCTGACTGGCAATTGATATTTGCTTCACCAGATCTGAGGTCTTTTCTATATCTGGGATTAATTCCAACAATAAGTTTTGAGATTCTTCTGTGACATTTACCGTTAGTTTTGACAAGTCGTTTATTTCACCGGCGGCGTTCTTGCTTCTATCAGCAAGTTTTCCAACTTCGGTAGCCACAACTCCAAACCCCCGACCATGTTCTCCAGCCCTGGCGGCTTCAACTGCAGCATTCAGAGAAAGAATATTAGTTTGAAAGGCAATTTCACCAATAATTGATACTTTCTCCGAAATTTCAACAATACGCTCAAGACTTGTGTTTGCTGAATTGTGTACCGTTTTTACCCGATCTGAAGCACGTGCAGAAATCGAATTGGTTTCTTCAGCATTAACCGAATTCTGTTGGATATTACCTGCCATCTGCTCTATCGACGAAGCAATTTCTTCGGAGGTTGAAGCCTGTTCAGAAGCACCTTGTGCTACATCTTGAGAAACAGAACTTAATTCACTACTGGCATGCCCCATATTAATTGCTGCCATACGAACACTGGATATTACTTCTTGGAGCTTTCCAGCCGTTTCTTCAAGTTTTACCATTAGGTCTCCAAGCTCATCTTTGCCGTATGAGTGAAATTTAATTTTCAAATCTCCATTGGCCATTTTGTTCATGGCTGTCCCAATCTGCCTGATCGATTTGCCTATTCCAATGATCATCACGATAGCCATGGCACCTGGACCTATCAGCATGATTAATACTATAATCAAAACTTGTAATTTGGTTTCCTTGATATCATCTTGTACCGTTTGTCTAATACTACTTGCCTCGTTTACCTGGGCAACAAATAGCTCTGATAGACCTGACACTGATGAATTACAAATAGGCAAAATGTCATCAGAATATGATGACAGATTAAGGCTGTCTGTCTTATTCTTTAATACATCTATCAGATTGGAAATCTTATTTAGTGAATTATTGATATTATCTTCAAGTCCATTGCCAAGAATCATCTCCTCTTCATCAGTCAAATCATTCGATAAGTAATTGTTCCAGCTTTCTTCCAAAATGGTTTTTGAAGCCTCCAATTTAATCGAAGTATTTGCCAAGGCAATGGTCGTATCTTTCATTTCTTCTAATGCCAGAATAAAACCAGCGCTGTATGCCAAATTCATGGTTTCTATTTTGGCCATGTGTTCAATTCCATCATCGACAATACTATTTATTTCCGAATTATTTGAATTAAGTGTATAAATCCAATACACTCCAACAGCAATAAAAACAGTTGAATACAAGACAAGTGTCATGTAAAGTTTGGTTGATATCTTAAGATTTTTCATAGCCTTATTATTGAGGGTTCTCAATGATGTTTTTGTTCAACTCGTTGTTAGATATTTTAAGTGACTCATCGCTTTCAAATATTTTATTGAAATCGAGGAGTATTATAAACATATCTCGATCAGGGTACATCCCCAGAATCAGGTCGCTTCTGTATTTTTCACCTATACTTGGTGATGCAATTATTTCGTCAGGATCAATATTGATAACAGCTTTTACAGCATCTACTACACAGCCTAAAACCGACTTTTCTCCACCGAGATTAAACTCCAATACCAGAATGCAGGTTTCTTTAAGAATCTCAGTCTCTTTAAATCCCAATTTTAGATTCAAATCAATAATCGGCAAAAGCGAACCCTGCCAGTTAATGACCCCTTTCAGAAAGGGTGGGGCTTTTGGAACCGGAGTCACCTCCTTATATTCAAGAATCTTCAGAACCTTATCAACAGGTGCTGCAAAGCATTCATTTTTCAATCCAAAACGTAAGTGCGAATTGCTCATGAGCTTGAATTTTCTGAATTATTATTTGTCGTAAATTCTCTAATTAACTTATTGGTATCTAATACTAAAGCTATTTCACCATCGCCCATTATACTACCGCCAGAAAACATACGATTTTTCTTCAGGCTAATTCCCAGAGGTTTCAACACAACCTGTCTTTCCCCAATAATATGATCAACCACTAATCCCATTTTCCGCTCTTCGTATTCTACCAGAATTATTTGAAGGTTTTCCTTTTTTGGAAGCTCACCAAGAAATTCATTGCTGAGAACAAGAAAAGGGTATTGCTTTCCATCGAGTGTTATTAGTTTATTAAAAGAGTTTTTAAGCTCTTCCATTTTGATCTCATAGATTTTTCTAACTGATGAAATAGGTACAATATATTTGCTTGCACTTACTTCCGTGAGCATCCCATCCATTATTGTAAGGGTTAAAGGAAGTTTGATAAGTATTTTGGTTCCACTACCAAGTTTAGAGGATATCTCTACATCCCCCCGCAGTTCCAAAATCTTTTTCGAGACCACATCCATTCCAACACCTCTTCCTGAATACTCTGAAATGTCTTCTTTCATACTAAAGCCTGGTTTGAACAGAAGTTTGAGTATTTCATTATCGGGTATTTGTGTTCTGTTTTCGATAAAGTTTTGCTGAATTGCCCGTTCTAATACCTTTGTGGGATCAATTCCTCCACCGTCATCACTAATTTCAATGTGGACCTCTGCCCCTGAATAAAATGCTCGAATTCTTATTTCACCCGTCTCCTCTTTGCCAAGTTGTTTTCGTGTCTCGGATGACTCAATACCATGGTCAATGGCATTTCTAATAATATGTAACAGAGGGTCAGATAAATGTTCAATAATTGTTTTGTCTAACTCTGTTTCACCGCCTTCGACCTTCAAAGAGATGCTCTTGTTGAGATTCTTTGATAGGTCTCTAACCAATCGTTTGAATCTAACTGTTAGAGTATTAATTGAGACTAAGCTCATTTCCATGGACTGCTCTCTCAATTGACGAATTAGTTTTTCGTACTTTTCACTCAAAGTATTCAAGCCCGGATCAAAGAGCTTCTCTGAAATGGTGGACAATTGACCTTGCGTTGTAATTAACTCACTCACTAGATTCATCAAATCGTCAAGCTTCGCTGATGGTACACGTATTGTTATTTCGTCTGAATCTTGAAAATCAGACTCGATATTTTGACTGTTTATTATTTCGGTCTTTTTTTCCTCAGAACTGAGGGGGCTGGATTCTACCCGATTATCGACAATCTTTTCTTCCTGGATAAATAAGGCCTGAAGATTTTTAGTATCTACTTCATCCTTAGAAAGAAGATTTTTAATTTGTGATTCTTTATCTTTTAGTTGTCCTGAATAGGCTGATGTTATGCGTGTTACCTTGATTGTTGAAGCGTCTTGTACGAATAGAAAAACATTCAAGATGCTTTCTTGTGATGAATCAGAGGCAAGTAATATATTCCAGTTTACCATCAGTTTTGTTGGATCAAACATTGAGAGTTTTTCCTCAAGTCTTCCAAATAATGGTACGGTCATCATCTCACCCATGGTGCTCATTTCATCAAGCATATAAATAGGGCTATTACCTTCATTAATTATTTCAGCATGGGGTTTGAACTGGACTAGCCAAATTGAAGTTTCATCATTTATAGGTTTGGGAGCAATAGATCTCTGGCCACTTGTTTGTTTCAATTCTTCTTGGCTGGGTTCTGTTTTATGCCTGATAATGGATTGGATCTGTTCAGTTAGCTCGATATATTTGTTCATTTCTCCTTCGCCCTCAACTCCTTTAAGCAGTTCTCTTACCAGATCAAGGGCTTGAAAGGAGACATCAATTAGGTGTTTTGATACAATGAGCTGTCCTGACCTTATAGCAGAGTAGACATTCTCCAAATCATGAGTTAAATTGCTGATTCGAGAAAAACCAAACATTGCTCCGCTTCCTTTCAATGAGTGCATTATCCTGAAAATTTCATTGATCAGCTTGCTGTTGTTGGGTGCGTTTTCAAGCTCAAGTAATGAGGCCTCAAGCTTGCCAAGTAATTCCTTTGCTTCTTCGACAAACTTACGTTGGTATCTTTCCTTCACCTAACTCTTAGTTATTACAAATTGAGGAGATTAGATCTGATGTGATTCCGGTTTGATCAATTAATCTCTTGCTTTCCTGATCAAACTGAAAATCAAAATTAATTTTCCTGCCGATTCGTTTTGCCTCTTGAGCAACTTTTACAAAAAGTTGGAGACTAGTCAGGTCAAAATACTCCAGCTCTTTGACAATGATACTAATGGTTTTACTACTGGAAAGTCTCAATTCGAAGATGTCTTTTAGTTCTTTAATGTTGGTGTTACCAATATCACCAGACAAAGTTATTGTGACTGATCCAGGACTTGAATTTTCGTAATTAATCTTCATTTTAAGTCTATTGTATTTCAATATTAATCATGAAAAATGAAAAATAATCCTCTATTTGATACTATTTGACAAAACTCTGCAAGAGTTAAAGCTAGCCCTATAATATGGATAATCAATTCCGATACCGGTTTTCAAATCAAACCATGCCTGCTTTGATCTTCCTTTGGCTCGGGCAACGAATTTTGTTTTAGTAATCAGGATCACAAAGGCCTCTGTACCATTAACATAAATGCTCTCTCCAAGTTTCAATTCACAAAAGTTTCTTTTCTCATTTTCCAATGCTTTCTTTTTCTGATGATATGCCATATTGAGTCGTAGCATTACTTGAGGATCTCCTCCACAGTCTGGATGGTATTTCTTCGCCAAAGAGTGATAGGTAGACTTTAAATCGCTTAAGTTGGAGGCAGATTTAATTGTTCTCATTTTTTATTGATATCAGTGTTAAAGTAAAAAACCTCATCTACTGCTTTACCGAAATATTCAGCAATCTTAAAGGCTAAGAGTATAGATGGCATCACCTTGCCTTTCTCAATGAAGTAAATAGTTTGTCGGGTAACTCCTAATGCCTGGGCAAGAGCCTGCTGGGAGGTCTCGTCCTTTTCAAAACGAAGCTTTCTAATAGTATTTAATAGCCTCATGAATAGAAGTAATTCAGCGTAAAGTTAAATATATTAAACAAAATGTACAATATAATGTACATATATTTTCAATCAAAACCATTTCGAACTTGTTCTGAGGGATTAGTATTTGTTTAAGAGTGTATTATAGAACGCAATATTTCAAAGAACACCTATCCTGCGTCTATAATGGAAAAAAAACCAACAAGCGTCTTCGAGTAAGCGGGTAAGCGAATTCCCCTATCTTTACAATCCCTTATCAAAAAACATTCATTATGAAACGATATCTTGCTCTTCTGATTATTTTTGGTCTGCTTTTCTCATGCAGTGTTAGTTTTGCACAGGATCTAAAGCCTGAAACTCATGCAAAAATGGAGTGGTTTAAGGATGCTAAACTTGGGATCTTTATTCACTGGGGAATCTATGCTGTAAATGGGATTGATGAGTCATGGTCATTTTTTAATAATTATATCTCGCATGAGGATTACCTTAAACAATTAGATGGTTTTACAGCAAAAAAATATGATCCTGAGTATTGGGCTGAGATTATAAAGTTCAGTGGAGCACAATACTCCGTAATTACCACCAGGCATCATGATGGTTTCGCTTTATGGGATAGTAAGTTTGGGGATCTGAATGCAGTGAAAAGTTCTGCAGCCAAAAGGGATGTACTAACTCCTTTTGTTAAGGCGCTGAGGAATAACAATCTGAAAGTTGGTCTGTATTACTCCCTGCCGGATTGGTCATATGCTGATTATACGCATCATACCCGTGATATCAATCGGTACAAGATATCTGATGAACCTAAAAGGTGGAATAAATATTTGAATTACTATCAGGGACAAATGGGAGAACTGATGAAAAAGTATAATCCTGATTTGTGGTGGTTTGATGGCGATTGGGAGCATAATGCTGAGGAGTGGGAAGCCGATAAATTACGGGCAATGTTACTTAAGCATAATCCTGAAACCATTCTGAACTCACGCTTGCGTGGGAAAGGAGATTACGAAACTCCTGAACAGGGACCTCCGGTAGTTCGCCCGGTTGCACCCTATTGGGAGCTTTGCCTTACCATGAATGATTCATGGGGATATCAGCATAATGACAAGAATTACAAAACCCCTCAGCAGGTAATTGATATTTTTGTTGATTGTGTTAGCAAAGGGGGAAATCTTCTCCTCGATATTGGTCCGAAAGCTGATGGCACAATCCCAAAAGAGCAGGTGAATGTGCTTAAGGAATTAGGTGTCTGGACGAACAAGCACAAAGAGGCAATTTATGGAACAGAGAAAGGAATCCCTTACGATCATTACTATGGAGCCACTGCTCTTTCTAAGGATAAAACTATTCTATATGTATTCGTGAACGGTAATGCAAATGGCCAGATTGCTCTTAAGGGTGTGACAAATAAGATTAATCGTATTTGGGTTGTTGGTGAGGGTACGAAGCTTAGACATAAGGTGATAAGTAAGGTGTACTGGAGTAAGTATCCCGGAATTACTTATATAGATCTTCCTGAACAGGTACTTGACAAATACTGTACTGTTCTGGCTGTACTTTTAGATGGTCCCATTGATTTATACAGGGAGAGAGTCGGAGCAATAGAAAGCAACTAAGCTGGGCAATACTATTTTTATGAGCAGAGTTTAGTTTACACTCTCATTATTCATATTCTTTATAAATATCAAATTTATCAAAAGGTATTACTCCAAAATCTTTAGTCGTTTTTACGTTGGTCGTAACATTTTTCGGGTCGCTTGCATGAAATGAATCACCACCGTCTCTATGAAGATACCAATTTGAATCACTTGTTGAATATTTGAAGGTTACAAATCTAGTCCATCTCCATGAGCTTCCACCATAATGTTCAACTGTAAAGTATCCATTTTTTATCACAACTTGAGAAAAAGGGTCTCCCATCACACCACCACAATCATAACATAAAACTGCTTTTTCATTTTTTGCAGTCATCTTTAAGGTACCATTACTTTGTCCAATATAAATCAACAATGGTCGATAAACAGGATTATCAATTACATCGGACGTTTTTTCCTCAGTATCTTTTATATATATTACTATCAGATCTTTAAAGGAATCTCGGTTCAAGTCTCCTGAAGTAGTATCTAAAATTGAGTATCCAGAAAGTTTGTAATCAACAATCTCGGACAATGTTCCAGTTTTTTTTAAATCCTGCCCATATATCAGAACTGATTGGGCAATTGCAATCAAAATTATCAATATTTGTTTCATGTTTCTCTGTTATTCAGGGTTAATTATTTTTTTGACCGATGAATCTTATTACACTTCCTGATAAGTTATCATATGAGACTAATTCTCACCTTCTTTTTTTTAAGTTTACTATTATTTGTTTTTTCTATAAGCATTTCAGCTATTTCAGCATGTACACCAGCATACGCACAATTTTGTTTGAGTTCAATAACACCTAGTTGATGTTTTTGAATCTGACCTTGTTTAAGAAATAATCCGGCGATATCTCCTTTTGAAATTTTATCTCGTCTCCCTCCTGTAATATACAAAGTAAGCCATTTTACTGGTGATGGAAGTTTAGCTTTTTGTTGGTCTTCAATATTTAGCTTCTCTGGAGCAATTTTCTTAATATAATCAGGCAGTTCCTCTTCTTTCCAATGCAGAATATAGGCAATGCCATTGCGGTTCATACGTGCAGTTCGTCCGTTCCTGTGAGTGAATTCTTTATTGCGTGGCGGAAGGTGATAATGAAGAATGAATTTTATTTCGGGAATATCAAGTCCACGAGCAGCCAAATCGGTTGCCAGAAGGAGTTGATTTGCTCCATTTCTAAACTTAATTAACGCTCGCTCCCGATCAATTTGTTCCATCCCTCCATGAAAGCACTCATGATGAATATGATTATCGCATAGAAAATTACTTACCCGTTCAAGTGCATCCTTGAAATTGCAAAAAATAATTCCAGGTTGGTGACCAATAAAAGCAAGTGTTTTTTCCAAAGCTTTTAACTTATCCTTGTCGGCCGAAAGGAGTGTTTTTATAGTTAGTTGAGAAATACCTTCGTGAAGATAGTCAATGTATTCAGGTTTTTTCAAGCCTACAAATTCCGGTATTTTCACATCGCTGGTAGCTGAAGTCAAAATCCGTTGCTTAACATTAGGGAGGCCTTCAACAATTTCGGTCATTTCCTTTTCAAAGCCTATCTCCAGCGATTTATCAAATTCATCAAGTACAAGGGTCTCAATATGTTCCAAAGGAAGTTTATCCCTTCTTATTCTATCAGCTATTCGTCCGGGTGTGCCAATAAGAATTGCCGGTCGGTGTTTTAAATCGATCTTATCAAGCGTGCCAGAACGTCCACCATACACAGCATTCACCTTAAAACCCGATCCCATTTTTCGGGTTACCTGTTCAATTTGTTGAGCCAATTCACGCGAAGGAACAAGTATAAGAATTTGAATCTCAGCGTTGTTCATATCAAGTGTCTCTATTAAAGGTATTAGAAAGGCCAGGGTTTTACCAGTTCCTGTAGGTGAAAGTAATACCACATCCGACTTCAATCGAATAGTTTTACACGCCTCCTCCTGCATTGGATTTAGAGCTGTAATTTCAAATTTATTGAGAAATGAGCCTGTGAGCTCATTGTCTGAAATTTCTTTTTGATCTATAATAGTTTTTGACATTTACTACAAGTTCTATATGTTTTATTAAACAAATACTCAGCATCGGCTCCAGCTACTATTGCAGTTTTAATAGAATCCTAATCCCTGCCGGATGATAACAATTCAATTTTCCTCATTGAGGTAACAAAACTACTGATAAGTAAAGAATTTAAAGTCAGTAATATAAATTTTCCTATCTTCGCGACTTTTTTTGCACCAACTTATATGAAAATAGGATTCAGTACTTTTACCAACAACCCTAAGAATGATATACTTTCAGGACTGACAGTAGCCTTGGCTCTTGTCCCGGAAGCTGTAGCTTTTGCCTTTGTGGCCGGCATCGACCCTTTGGTTGGCCTGTACGGCGCATTCATGATGGGTATTATTACCAGTATCTTCGGAGGCAGGCCCGGAATGATATCAGGGGCTACGGGAGCCATGGCCGTTGTAATGATTCACATGATTCAACAAGGGAACGAAGTTGGAGACGCCCTTGCTCAGCCTATCCAGAATCTTGGCCTTAACTGGCTCTTTGTAACCCTCTTACTCGCAGGCCTAATACAAACAATAGCCGGAGTTTTTAAGCTTGGTAAATTTGTCAGGTTGATTCCTCATCCTGTAATGATGGGCTTTGTGAACGGACTGGCTATTGTTATTTTCCTTTCTCAACTTGGGATGTTTAAAGAAACAGTAGGTGGTGAGCAACAATGGTTGGCTGGTAAAAACCTACTTCTAATGATTGGCTTAGTCTTGCTCACAATGGGAATTATGTATGTTCTTCCAAAAATTACTAAGAAAGTACCAGCTGCCCTTGTTGCAATCCTGGTTATTGCAGGTATCACAATCTTCAGTGGAATGGATGTCAGTACAGTAGGTTCTTTTATACATGATGGAGGTGGTAACGGTCTTGAAGGGGGACTTCCCAAATTTCAAACCCAGTTATTCAGTATCTTTTATACTCTTGAAGGTCATTGGGGTTTGATATTCTCAACGGCATTTTTACTCGCTGCTGTTGGGCTGATAGAATCATTAATGACACTAAACCTTATTGATGAACTTACTGAGACACGCGGAAGTGGAAATAGGGAATGTGTAGCACAGGGAGGAGCAAATATAATTAATGGTCTATTTGGTGGAATGGGTGGCTGTGCAATGATCGGACAATCTATTATCAATGTTAAATCCGGTGGAAGGGGACGTTTATCTGGAATGGTTGCATCAATAGCTCTATTATGCTTCATCCTTTTCGGTGCCCCGCTAATTGAACAAATTCCTATTGCAGCGCTTGTAGGCGTAATGTTTATGGTTGTTATCGGCACATTTGCATGGAGTAGTTTCAGGATTATTAACAAGATTCCCAAGTCAGATGCTATTGTTTTGATTATTGTATCTGCTATTACGGTTTGGAAAGACCTTGCAGTTGCCGTTATTGCAGGTGTAATAATTTCCGCTCTTGTTTTCGCATGGAAGAATGCTATAATGATCCGAGCAAGGAAAAGAATTAAGGAAGACGGTACAAAAGTCTATGAGATATGGGGGCCACTATTCTTTGGTTCCGTTATTACTTTCAGCTCAAAGTTTGATGTGAATGGTGATCCTCAAAAAGTTGAAATCGACTTCATTGAATCCAAGGTAAGCGACCATTCAGGTATTGAAGCCATAGATAATCTTGCTAAGAAATATCTCGCACAGGGTAAACAAATAAAGCTAACTCACTTAAGTCCTGAATGTAAAACTCTATTGCTTAAAGCCGATCCTGATTTTGAAAATATTATAGAAACATCCATAGATGATCCGAGGTACTATGTGGTTACCAATAAGATGGATGAAGAAGTTTCAATAAGTGAAGCTAAGGTTAATCCTGTTGTGTTTATTCCGAAGGCAGAATTATAGAAATCCAGCCAAAGCTGATTATTGACATAAGGTTAATAAGCATCACTTTGAGGGTAGGCGGATCGGTGAGTAGATTTGATCCTCCGGGGCTGCGTCAGTCACGTCGGGTGATGCGAAAATACTCGTCTAACTTTTTAGGAATAGGAGGGCAGGTGCGTGTCTCAAGGTCAAGGATGCTCACTAGAATCGGGGCATGCACATCTCTGGACCTGTCGATCCCGTGTTCTATTAGAATGTCCAGACATTCTTTGACATATGATGCGTACGGTGCTGGGTCATCATACTTATTAGGCTCACCTGAGAACAGATGGGTGTGGATAATCAGAACAAGCAGCGCTGAGACGAGAATTAATCTTTTATTGGTTTTTTGCATTATGGTGTTTTCTCATTGGACACTAGCATTTATCCATGCATTACTAAACAATAATGAAAGGAATAGTTGTTTCAAGCGAATGTTTTTGATGCCTTGTCAATATTCAGCTATTCAATCACATACCAGTTATACCAATTGGGCTGAACTTCAACTTCAATCTCAATTTCGTATTCGCGGTTTAGTTTAAATTGCTGAGGTGAATTTTCCTGTTCTCTTATTGTAGCCGTTTCGGTTAAACCGGTGTAATAAAGCGGTACTTTTATTTTCTTTTTAATGATATTATCAGTTGGATTGAAAACCAATAAGAAACCTTTCTCTTTCAATTCAGGATTTGCATGCATCATATAATCAATGTCGCGACCATCGGCACGGCGAATATGTATAATGTCGCTTTCCAAGATATCGCGGTATTTTTTGTACCAAACAAGCACTCGTTTTACCATTGTTTTAGTGGTTTCGGTATCGTATAAACGGGGACCACGCAAAGCTGACTGAATGCCTAAACCAATATTGCTAACCAGCATCATTTCGTAATGGTCGAGGTGTTCGTTTAAAGGTTCAATGGTCGCCGCAGCGCCGCCACCGTGGTATTGTGCCAGCGGAATAAAACTCCATCGCATTGAAGGTGTGCTTTCCCATGTTCCGTCAAAAATATTTTGGCGGGTATGAATTAATTGGTGCCGCCGTGGCAACGACCAGTTATTTTCGCGGTAGCCAACACCGTTTTGGTTCGAACCCGACAAATAATAATAGTCTGGCACACGCAAATAAACACCTCGACTTTTGCACCATTTGTAAAAATCGGTAATTATTTTCCATTGCTTGTACTGTGAATCACCCAAATTTTCATGTCCCGGATGTTCTGTTGAAGCACAAATATCACCGGGGTAATTGCCATCATGAGTGAAAGTGAGAAAGCCAGTTTCTGTGTACATCCTGTACATTTTCCTAAAATACTCTTGTCCCCATTCGCTACCCAAACAAGGCGAATTTCCAAATGTTGCAAAGCCACCTGTTTTACCTGTATTAGGATTAACAACATCGTCTTTTTCGCTAATTCTGCGTGAAGCTAAAAGGGAATAGGTTCCAATTTTTATTCCTTTACTATCAGCATATTCAGCATATCTTTTCATTTTGTTGTAGTTGGCTTCGCTTTCGTCTTCCGGATTAAATCCGCTCCCAAATGAAAAGTTAACCATTTCGTAGCCCAATTCTGCCGCCTGATCAATTCCATTTGTATATTCATCCCATTTCGAACGGGTAATATGGAACATCAATGGATTTTCAGTAATCCAGGGTGCAACAGTCCGGTACATTTTGCGCAGTGCCAAACCGTTTCTTTCTTTGTCGTATGAATCGTAGGGCAGAATAAAGGCACGGATAGATTCGAACGATTCTCCGGCACCAACATTTAAATGGTAACCGTATTTTGGATAAATACGCATTGTATTTGGAATATCCTGGATCCACGAAATTTGAGTTTCGTAATCCTGGTCGGTTTCCCAGTGAACAGATTGATTGTTGGCAACCTTCACTCTTCCGGCAGAAAAGGCATAATCGGTTTCAAAATGAATATTGGGTTTTACTTTTAAGTCGTGCTGTTCGCGGTAACCTCCATAAGGATCATGGTCTGCGACACCAATAAATTCAGAAATAATTTGGTCAATCTTCACTGGTTCATCAGAGTTATTTTTTACTGTTACCCATTTAGATATTACCGGAATTCCATCGTACAATTCATAGTTTACAGAAATTACCAGTTGCTGCAAGCCTTTTAATTTTGAGTTTATTTTCTGAATTTCTTTTTCATCCAACTTTCCATAAACCGAAAACTTGTTCATTTTTAATCGTACTAATTCGCCTGGAAAATCAGAATCCTTACCTTCTGCATTTTTACCCAGTTTGCCAATTCGTGCTGAAATTGGGTCGGGAACTTCATTTTCAAAATCAATTGTCTGATAGTTTTTCCATTTACCATCTTTTGATTTAGCCTCGCAATACACTTTTGTTCCGTCAATTCTCAGACGTAAAAACCAGGTTCCGCTAAAATCTACGTTGTCTTTCCCTCCTGCACGAGTGTTTTCACGTTTCCCATCGAAAACAGTAAAACGCCAAGCTCCATTATTCTTAGAACCCGATTCGTTCCCTGGACGCATATTAAATTTAATGGTACGATTTTCCCAAACTAATGCAATTCCAGGTCCCCAAAAACCACTAACATCGGTTCCAGCATCAATCGAAGTTTCAACTATCCCTGTTCCTGCTGGAAGTTTATATTCTGCATAAACTGCAGTGTTATTTGGAGTATAAATTTCACCAGGTTTCCCTTCATTAAAGAAGGAACTTCTTTCGTGTTTGGGGCTGGTACGAATTGTCCAAATATCGGACATTGTAGCAAAATTGTCGTGGTAAATTTCGGTGCGACCAATGTTACTTCCCTGTGAAAGTGAAAGTAATTCTTCGGGAGAAAAGTCTGATAACTTATAGTCCATTTGAAGTTTCACCCCTTTTGGTGGCCATTCTGCTTCGGGTGAATGATGTCTTATATCATTCCATTCCAGGCGTTTTTCGGGAGTGCCGGTTTTAAATCCTATATACTTAAATGCAAGTGGGTCGGCTTTTAAATCATCCAGCCAATCAGGGTATAAAAAGGCGAGGTTGGGTTGTCCGGTTAATCCACCAACATTCACGATAAAACCATTAAGCATAACTATTGCCTCGGGTTTTACCGCACGAATGTGTTCTTCTTGCTTGCTTAGCACTTTCAAACTGGTAGTTGCTGCATTGGGGCTCAGCCTAAACGAACGTGAAATAATTCCATTGGAAAGTATCATTTCATTGTTTTCTTCATTCCTGAAAAGACGGGCTTTTTCAGATGGTCTTTTGATTAACCAATCGTTCTCAATCCCCTCCAAATAGCTTCCCTTAATAATTGGGAGAGCATTTAAATTTTCAAAGTTACTTTGTCCGGAAATTGTTGATATGCTGCCTAATAGAACTAGAATACTTAGTGTTGTTTTTATCTTGACTATTTTCATCCGTTTATATTTATTTTTATTTGTCGGATGGAGCTCGCATAACAAAAACAATCATCCGTGTGAGTGTTAAAATATTTTCCATGAAAACCAATATTCGTCTGAAATAGCTAATGGTATAAGGTTCAACTCAATTTTTCCTTTTAAATATTTACCCCTGACATCCCATTCAGTTCCACTTGATTTACCTATTAGTTTGTTGTCGCGTAAATCAAGGCTTAAGTCATATTTCTTTAATTTTGTTCTAAATCCGCTTACAGTTGTGCCTGAAGCAATTAATACAAATTTGTCGTCCTTATTTTCAAGCATTTTTTTTAACAAAACTTCCTTTTTCAGGTAAACCAGTGCTTGAGGAACTGAATTGTCGATAATTCCTATTATATGAGTTCGGGAAGGAAATGTTTTATCTTGATGCATTGTTATACAAGACAATTTTTTTGTCATAAAATCCATTAGCGAAATTTGTGTGGATATTCTTTTTCGCGATTTTGAAATGAAAGAATTTTTGGATTTTGAATTACTCCTTCTCGGATTTCAATGGATTTTGAAATTGTTGTATTCTTTTCCCATGCCTTTGCTCCCCCCAGAACTTCTGGTAAAAATGGAAGTAATGCTTTTGAAATTTCCCATGAAGCAGAATTCCAATAATAACTTGGGCTATGATCTACTGCATAATAATATTTGCCTTCAGCTTCAAACATTGGGTCCTCAAAAGATGTGGGTTTGGCACACCAAAAACCCATTCCTTCATCACAACTTATGTCAATAATAAGAGTGCCTTTCATCAATTTATCTGCATCACATGCTGGGACAAACATTTTTGGATGGTCGCTATCCTGAAGAACCCCGTTAACAATTATTTGTACATCTGCCAATACATCTGTAAGCGTACGCGTACTGCCGTCAGGTTCAACTACAGACATATTTCCTGATCCATCATTTTTCATTTGTTTGAATGTCATGCCTGGTATTTGATCTTTCACCTCATTTGATGGACGACCAGTCAAGACAGTTATATCCTGAAAACCCTGGCCTTGCAATGCATATATTGCCCCACGGCTAACTGAACCAAAGCTGATTACCACTGCTTTTAAAGGTTTCCCATAAAATCCGTTGATTCCGGTCAGGCTTAGAGCATGATTTACTCCGGCATAACCTGCCAATTCATTATTCTTATAGAAAGTATGCATATTTTTATCGCCTGTCCTGCTCCATGTAAACATTTCTTCCCAGGCAATAAGGGTTAATTTTCTGTCGATTGAAATTTGTGTAATTTCTTTCTGTTGTACACAATGCGGCCAACCCCACACTACTGCACCTTCTCGTATCTCTGATAAATCTGTTGCTAAAGGCTTGGGTATTAGTACACAATCAAAGCCATTCAGAATCTCATCCCTAAAGGCTACCCTGCCTGATGAAAGTTTGGCTAAAGTATTGTCATCTATGCCAAATCTCATACCATAGCCTTCTTCAAAAGTGATTATTTTTCGTAATTTCTCAGGAATACCCTTAAAATGTTCTGGATGAATGGGTACACGCATTTCGTTTTCTTTTAGTGATTTTCCAATCACACCGAGAGTCAATAGTTGCTTCATATTGTTGGGTTTTTATTACTCATCTATTTTTTTATATTGCAGATTTGTATATGAAAAGTAGTGAATTTCCAAAGACTATTTTATAGGCAGGCTCTAAATTACAAAAAAGGCATAAGACTTAATGACATATACCTTTCCGCTATTTTTTATTTAAAATGTTACCCATAGTTTATTTTGAGCTTTTCAAGAGACTATTTCATTTCTATTCTTTCCATCGAATTAGGATATAATGAAGCATAAATGATTTCATTATTTTTATCAACCACATAAGTCACAGGAATCGACAGAAATGATTACTTACCTTTGTGCAAAAGGAAAACCAATCAATGATTACAGATATAGAGGTAAATAAACCAGAACCTATTTCGTCTGGGAATAAAACAGTGTCGTTTAAACGTGGAACAGATGTTCAATATGCGATTGAAGTATTGGATGCCGGGAACCCTATACTAATTACAGAGTTCTATAATAATGGATTGTCACTTCTTCATGAGTTACATGCGCATCTGAGTAGAAAATTTCCGAATACGTCTTTTCAGGAACAACGTGTGTATCGGTCAGAATATCGTAAGCTCTCAAATCTTATTTTAATAGAAATTGCAGATCATAAATTGGCAGTAAAGAAATCTCCTTCGATCGGCTGGTTGGAAAAGCTTTATCCCGAGACAAGTGATTTCTTGTTAACTTTTCCTCAAGTACAAGGTCTAAATAGTGCTTGGCAGTGGTACATAAATGGGATTTCTATTCCTGTTCTTCGAAATAAATTACATCCATATTATGGTACTTACTTTACTACACGTTTTGAGCATTTGGTGCTTTTTGACAATTGGTTGAAACGTTACAAGGGGCCTAAAAAATCAGCAATAGACGTTGGGATTGGGAGTGGAGTACTTTCTTTACAAATGATAAAGTATGGTTTTCAAAAGGTTTTTGGGACAGATACAAACCCTAACGCGATTATTGGATTAGCTGAGTTTATGGGAGATACAAAGTTGTCTCGAAAGATAGAATTAGACTTTGGGAATCTTTTTGGTAGGTGGAATAAACAGACCGAACTGATTGTTTTTAATCCTCCCTGGTTGCCAGAACTTAATAATATGGATAGTAGTGATGAAGCTATTTACTACAATTCAAAGCTATTCCCTGATTTTTTTGCAGGAGCAAAACAAAGGCTTTTACCTGAGGGAAAGCTTGTGCTCATATTTTCGAATTTAGCTCAAATAACAAATGTGACAAAAAAGCATCCGATTGAGGAGGAACTAGACAAAGGTGGGAGATTTCAATTGGAAAAATGTTTAAAAAAATCCGTTAAAGCTGCTTCTGAAAAAACAAAGCGAGATCAGCACTGGCGTTCTTCTGAAGAAGTAGAGCTTTGGATCCTGACTCATAAGTAAGATTTGAAGTATTAAAGTTGCAAAAACCAGAGGCAAATAAAGCAATTTGTTGGGTGGTCGGATTAACCAAGGGAAGAAATACTGAATGACTAGAATTGACATGGCTTTATGTATTGTGTCACCCATTCAAGTCACATATATTATTTTAGTTTCACTTGCGCCTTGGGTCTAATCCGCTCTACTATATACGCTGCCTAAAGAGCTTTGAAGGCTGGCAATATCTGTATAGATCTTTTTCAGAGTAAGGGCTTCAATATGTGATAATTGTCCCAATCTGATTGTGTTCCCGGGAGCTTCATTACGTGATATACTATATGCCTGATTTTTGATCCTTAGATAAGTAAGGAAATCAAAAGGTTCGCTAAACTCTTGCAGGGTTGAGGCACTAATTACGCTCATTTTGTGCAATTTCTCGGCTCGTTCAATACTATTGTTCGATTCCAGTTTTTCTCGAATGGCATACAGCCGGATAAAAGATTGGACCATTAGCAGAGCCATTTTGATATCCACCTGAGTGTCAGAATGTGAAGCTGCCTTCAGGTTTCCCGGCAGATTGGGCATGAATTTCATTTTTAGAATCGGTTGGGCCAGGTGGTAGAAGAATACTGATTTACCTTCAGCAGAATGATTCACATGATCGCGAAGTTTTTCAACTAGATCTGAATCCCCGTAGATGCAACGGAAATCTAAGAATATGGTCAGATCCAGGATGTCTTTTGGTTGACTGCCACTGATCCATGAGCTGAAATAGGCCTTCCAGGTGTTAAGATCCTGGTTCCACCTGGGATTTCCTGCCATGATTTCTCCCGGACAGAATTTGTACCCCACCGTATTCAGGTCATTGTTTAGTTTTTTTCCTAATTCGAGAAAGAAGGCCTGATCCTTTTTACTCAACTTACCAGAATCATTATCAATCACAATGGCATTATCCTGATCCGTAACCAGAGTTTGCTCACCGCGGGCCTGGCTTCCCATAACCATAAAGGCAAAGTTTATGGGAGCCGGTCCCAGATCTTCCAGGGCAATTTCAATCAGACGTTTGTGAATGGCATCTCCCATTGAACTAATTATCTCTGTGAGGTTCGATGTATTGCTGCCACTTTCGATAAGGGCTTGAATTAGGACAGGTAGTCGTTGGTAGATGCGGCTGATCTGGCTCACCTCTTCAGCACTTTCTATCTCGCTGATCATAAAGCCCAACAGGTTCTGTTGCATTCGTAGTATGTCTTCGTATCCCACTACCATCCCGATTTTTCGATCTTTACCGGGCAGGGCAATGTGGGATATGCGTTCCCGCTTCATAAAAAGTAAGCCTTCGTAGATCAGGGCTTTTTCAGGTAATTTAGCAATGGGAGAGGTCATGATTTCAATCACCCTGGTTTCAGGATCAAGGCCGGTAGCCAGAACCCTTCTGTTTAAATCATTGTTGGTGATGAGTCCGATGATTTCATCTTCATGAGAGATAAAAAGGACATTTCGATTTTTCCGGGCCATAATCCTGGCTGCATCACGTACCGTCGTGCTGGCCGGGTATCTCAGTATATCCAGGGCAAGTGAGATCAGGGGCTGGTTCATCATTTGCAGGGAGTTTTGCAATTCCCTGGAGAGCAACTTCCCATCCTTCTTGTATTGCATTTGCGAACTAAATTCCTTAATGATCAGAATATAAGTGGTCTGTTTTGCATGGTTTATTCTGGAAGCAGTAATAACTACTTCTTTGATGCTTCTGTCTTTACAAGTCAGAGTGATTTCATAGGAAACGGATTTTTTCGGGTCCTTGAAGGCAGACACCAGGGTGGACCACTTCAGGTCGAAAAGGTTCTCAAAATCCATCTCTCTTACTTCTGCAGGGTCGTATCCTGAAAGTTTGCTGAATTTGAGGTTTGAAAAGGCAAAACTTTGATCCACCATCATCAGGGTTCCTTCGGTAGAAGCCTGGACCAGGGTTATGTATTTTTCCCGGCTTTGACGAAGCTTGTTTTCGGCGCTGCGCCTTCGCTTTTCTATACCCAGACTCTGCCTGGTTATAAATGCCAGGAAGGTTCCCAGGATGAATGACATCCATAAAGCCATTCTGAGCAGTCTGGCCCTGAGTTGACCTATTTCTATCTGGACATCCTCTAGATAGATACCCGTTCCCACGATCCAATTCCAGGGCTCAAAAGCTTTTACATAGGAAAGTTTGGGAACAATTTGGGTGCTGTCGTCTTTCCATTGCCACATATAATCAATGAATCCTTCACCCTCTTCTGTAACCGTATTAACTGATTCCACAAATAGCAATTTGCCATTTGGATCCTTATAATCGTTCAGTTCTGAGCCCACCAGCTCGGGTCGATAAGGATGCATGATCATATTGGGATGCATATCGATGATCCAGAAATAGTCTTTGAGTTCATGGCCATAACGCATTTTTCGAACTCTTTCCAGCGCCATAGTCTGTGCAGAATCAAGGCTTATCTGGAAGGTCTCAGCTTCCTGGTGGTATTCTTCTATAAGGCTGCACACCGATTGGGTTAATTCAGAGATCATTTCCTTCTTTCCGTCGAGAATGGTCTTTTCAAAACGGGGCAGAATAACTATGAATATAGAAAGAATGAAAAGCCCCACCGTCAAAATGGAAAGAACGACAATGGAGATAAAGTAGCGGCTTTGATTGGTCTGCGGCATAGTTTGAACATCTTATTTGAACACTTGCAGCTTGCGGCTGATGGTATCAAAGATACCAAAACTGCGTTGATATTGGTTCCTGGTTGCCGGGGGAATTCCAATCAGGGCAGGGAATGTGGTAATTTTGATGCCCCGATTGCGATAATGTTTAAAGCCCCGGGGATGGACCTTATAGAATCCCTTGGGGTGGGCATGTCCTGTGAAGCTGAGGCTACAATTATGCTCCCGCATAAAAGCAAAATGTGCCTGGAATTCTTTCTCTCTTGAGTTGAGACCTTTCACAAAGCCTGTAAGATTGGGATAGATATAGTGACTGAAGAGAATGTTCCCCATAGGAGTTGTGAGGATGTCATAGAATGGCAAGGTAGCCAGAAAGCTAATATCCTCTTCACTGTATCCGGGATCCAGATCCAGTTCGTGCTGCCAGGTATCCTGACACTTTATAATATCAGGAAGTTCCGGATCTATACCTGCAGCATGTAAATCATGGTTTCCCACAATGATTATATCGCATTTCTCCCTGAGTAGTGTCAGACAGGCTGATGCATTTCTCGATTTCTCATACTTGTAATAGGGCAGGCTGAAACCTGAAATATCTCCAAGGCAAATGAGCTTATCGAAACCCCTTGCCTCAGCTTTCGCCACAATTTTAAGTAGGTTCTCATAGTCCTCATGTATATCTGATAGGATAGCTAAATGCACTTCAGTTGGATTTTGACAGATTCAAGGTACACCTTTTTTAGCTAATTATTGAGCTTGTCCCTAAGGCTAGATAATTAATGCCATGGCATTTTCTAATTTATTGCTTTACTATTTTTTGAACCTTTAGTATACTATTAGTCTTGTTCAAAACCTTTATAAAATAGAGGCCTTTTGGTAATGTCGAAGTGTCGATTGTATGTGCAGATCTAGATGGATATATTGTTCGATGAATTCGCCCGAAAGAATCAAATATTTCTATCTGATATAAACTCAAATTTGCCTCTATCGTCAACTCATTTAGTACGGGATTTGGAAATATTTGAATCGAATTTTCATTTGCAAGTTCAACTACCTTTGTTATTTCCGGATTATAGAAACCAAAATCAACTGTATTATTTCCACTTGCATCGTAATCAAAATAACAACTAAATGGATCACCATCATCCAAGGGTTCATCACCATCAGTTAGTGTGACAATACCCGACTTAATATCAGTATTACGACTTCCATAACCATTATTATCCAGATCCACATCATTATTTGCATTTGCCACAAAGCCAGTGGTAGATTTAAATCCATGCAATGGGTCACCAGATCCCCAATTATCCACACTCCACACAAAGACAATATAATTTCCCGCTTGTAAACCGGAGAATCTGTAATAGCCTTCGTCATCTGTTACCTGAACTCCTCCAAAACCTTGCCAGTCAGGGATATCATCTCCATTTGAATCACCCCATAGGACTAAGGAAACACCTGGAATACCGGGTTCATTTGGGTCATTAATTCCGTCTCGGTCATAATCGTTCCAAACCCTGTTTCCAATCGAAACAATACCGGGTGAAATTTTGTTGCCACAATCGTTGTAACAAAACGCCATGTCGTTTACTGCCTGGATCATTTTATTACCCATGGCTTTCCCAATGTTTAAATAAGTAAGTGCATTATGGTTGAAATGATGAATGGCATCCTGGGGTGATTCCGCCCTATCATAATAATATTGTTTAGTTTGTACGAAACCTACACTGCCACCATAAATTGAATCATTGCATCCTACGTTTTCCTGGGCAACAGAAACTATATTTTGCATATTTCGAACCCACTGATCGTTGCTTCGCTCAAATCCTCCATGACCGGAACTTGCAATGACTACTGGAAGGTTCGGATTCCCCAAATCATTTCTTACATCATTTACTAAATGATAAAGATTGCTTTCATATTCATTCAAAAAACTATCCGATTCCCCGTCATTCCAACCTTGAAACCAGGCAAATCCTGAGATTTCGAAATCACTTACACCAATGTCCGGAAATTCGGTTCCCAGATTATGCGTAACGTTCTGAACAGTCTGAATCATAGCAGTGTAAGACACTCCTGTTTCACCTCCGGCAGATGGTGGCCTGAAATCAACTGCAAGACTCTTTCCACCCCATGCAGTTTTGATGATTAATACCGGATCATCATAATATTCATCCACCTGGTGAGCAAACATAAGCTCTGCTCCGATTAAATTCGGATAAGCCCCCTGGCCCACGCTTACATTTGTTCTGACCGGATCTTCATTCCTGGCAAAATACAAGTATGCTCCTTCCAGGGTGTTCCAATTACCGGCTTCTCCAATTTCGGACCAATTACCATTCACATCATTTTGAATGACATCGACCAAGCTTCCCGGATCATTTTCATTATCTTCAATAATACCATATCCTTCCATATTTGACTGGCCTGCTAAAACAAAAACACGGATTTTACCTTGGGATTTTTCTTGTCTGGTAACGATAGGAACATATCCAATCTCTAAGCCCTCAGGAGGCTGAACTAAAGCTTCTGGATCAATTGTAGCTATATTTCCAATCTTAGGAGGTGACATGTACTCGTCGGTATTACTCCAATTTGAATGAATGAGTTCCACTCTGTTTTGCAGCGCAGTACGAATATTCTCAGGTAGGTTTGCCTGGATAATTGCAGGTTGGTCTATGAAGCGATACCAATAATAGGTAACAGTAGAACCATCACCCAAAGCAGCTTTGAATGGCCCGGCTTCTGGTCCGGGATTATTCCAGGGACCGTTTGGATCTTGCCATTGACAATCAGGATCTAAGGGTGTTAAATAAGAAATCTCACTTCTCGGAGTTGAGGGCACTTGAGAACTTACTAAATTGGTGGAGGATGGAACAGCATCTTCAGAAACCGGTTGCCATTTGTTATCCCGATCAAGTTTGAAGTATTCCGGTAGTATAAAATTGTCATCCTTTTCAAAAACAGTATTTAAGTCAAATTCAAAGCCCATGGTATTCGAATTGAGCTGAACATTATCTATATAATTCAGATCGATTGAATATTCCATTCCAGATCTGGATATCTCAGCGGCCATTGAACCGCCGTTATTAATAAAGGAAACATCATAGGCTCCCGACTGAAGAGCTTCAGGCTGAACAACATCACCACCATTGAACCAGGATACCATATCGTTCCAAAGTGCATTTTGAGAATAGACCGATACTTTATTCAAGATTATTGAGTTATCTTCTTCACTTACTGGAAATTGTAATCGTTCTATTTTGGCATATCGGTATCCGTCGTTATCTGTCGAAATCAATGCAGGAGAATGTGCATGCTCAATGCCAAATCCGATATTGGGCTCTGAAGGTCTTGAGTCTAAAAACAATCCCTCTAAAGAAGGATCGTTCAATACAGGTTTAGTCCAAAAAGTGGGTAAAAAGAATGTGGCCGGACCTTTAAAGTTGGTAGAATTCAAGAATAAGGTCCAACACTGATTTCCGGTTTCGACATTTTTTCCATTTGTTTGTTGCATTGGTTCGGTCAGTGGTAGAGGAGTATAACCATATCCGAGCATTTCCCCATTTAAACTTTGGGCCAGATTCAATCCATCAGGTGCCCACAATAATCTATTGGATAACTGTGCTACACCATATTTTCCTCCTGGCGAACTCCAATCTCTTTGTCCGTTTGGCAACATCCCACTTTTTCCTGCACCCGGACCATTTGCCCAGGCGTAAAAATTAAGCGATACACCTCCCATAATGAACTTTGGAATTTTGGTGCCGAAGCGCGTATCTCCCCACCAGCCCAAGCCTCCTTCAATGGTAGTATAAAATTGTTCAGGTTCATTACCGGTTCGCTGAGTCGTTAGCCAGCAACTTCCCAATCCCATCTGGAACTTATGTGGACCGGGATAATTCTTGAAAATAGGCCATGCGGCACTGTAGAATGTATATCCTGAGCCAAAGGACTTATCGCTTACATCTTGAGTTGATATCCAGGCAAATCCGGATCTTTGCGCCTCAACTACTTGAGCAACTGTATTGTAGTTGAAGGTCAAAAAAGTGATCGTAAACAGAATGATCAATAATGGTATATTCAAAATGCAGTCTTTCTTATCATCAGTGCAAAAACTTATAGTAGATAAAGATATTTGCTTTTTGTAAGTCATAATAATTTGTTTTATAGGCTACAACGGCAAGTACAAAGGGCTTTTTAATGCCCTATGAATATTGTTATGAGCTTTTTTTGATTTAATTGAATAATTGGTGCCTGGACCATCGCTATGCTTTTCAATAAAGTTTAGTTTAACTAATTCCGATAGGATCCTTTTAACTGTTGGATTAGGAATACCAAGCCTAGTGGCAATCCCCCCTGATTTACAACCAGAATTAGAGCCTAACGATCCTGTGTCCGTCAGGATATAGGATCGGGCGTGTTACGGTGATGGAAACCTTCCCAAGCGCTATGGTTTTTGCATTTTGTAGCCAGTTATTCAATTATTGTCTTATATACTTCATCTTTGAAATCTTCTTTTTTCATTTGATTAGCAATTTTTGCACTCTTCTCTTTGAAACTTTTATTGTTAAGTAATTCTAAAACTTTTGGTTCGAGATTTTTATTGGTTATTTTACTTATTTTAACACCTTTTGGTCCAACTCCCAAATCAAAAGTTATTCTATCCCAAACAAACTGGTCCATAAAATGCGGAATTATCATTGTTGCACAAGCATATTTTATTGCTAAATGTGTGGTTCCAGCACCACCGTGTTGAATTACGGCATACATTTTCGGAAAAATCCAATAATAAGAAATTTGGGACACAAAATAAATCAATTCTGAATTGAATTTATCGGGTTTAACTAAGCCACCAGAGGCTGTATTTATGATGGCAGGTATTTTATTTCGTTCAAGAATTTCCAGAATTATTTTAGTTTTTTGTTTAGGTTCAGGATTAGGCATTGAGCCAAAAGTGATAAACAATATTTTTTCATGTTTTTCTATGAATTCTGTTAGTTTTTTTTCGGGTTTCCAATCTGTTTTTCTCTTTAATTCCTGATGTCCTAAAACTTTAATATTACTTTCCCAGTAGCCTGGTCGGGGGAATACACTTGGCGAAATTGTATAAATAAATTTTCTGCTGTGAATTATGTTTTTTAGTTCCCTTCGTGTAGTTATATCTTTGATTTGCAGCCACTTTTTTGCAGCCATAGTTGCTGTAACTACCCCAAAGTCAGAAAGTTTAAATGTCAATTTATTAAATAATTCTCCATAATTCTTACCAAAGAAAAATGTATGTCCTTTGATATAATGAAAATATGCGAAAGGACATACAAAAATTGTTTTTCCTCTGTTTTTATATTCCCATATTAATGGATAAACATTTTTTGAATGATAAACTATTCTATCTGGTTTTTCTTGTTTAACAAGTTCATATAACTTAAGTTCTTTTTCTTGCGGGACTTTTTGACTTTGAGCAAGTCTCATTAGTTTGATATAGGCAAACAATTTCTTAATTCCTGACCCTCCAATAACTGTTCTTGTGGCATCGTTTTCAAGTGAGTCATCATTTTTTCTTCCCAAAGAAGCAAATTCTATATCACAACTTTCTGTGAGTTCTCTAAATTTTTCTGAAAATGCACAAATAACATGATGTCCTTTTTCTTTTAGAATTTTTCCTATTGCTAAGAAAGGTTCAATATCTCCTTGTGTTCCTATTGATGTTAAAATTATTTTCATAAGCTACTTTCTTAATTTGCTACAAAGGATTGGCTGTAAACCTTGTGCTAACTCTTTCAATGGTTTCAAGTACAAGACATATAGCATAAGGTTTACAGGCTTGTTACCAACAGTTATTTTTTCAATTTCACTTTTTGCGGATTTTGCAGCTCCTTAGCATTACTTACGGTAACAATTTTTTTGCCGGTTTTTTCTTCAATTTCTTTTCGAGTATTACCGGAAATCGTTCCTCCTTGTCTTGCTATCTTCTTGTTCTGGTTGAATGTCTTAGGTTTCTTTTCTTTGGAAATCTCAGTGGTTGTGGCTTCGGCTAGCATATTCAGGACAAGCTCAAGGTTTGTCATATGATCTCTTAAGTTCTCCTTTTTGAGGTCCTTTAATTTTTTGTATTGCTTGGTTGTAAGTTCACTCCAGGCTTTGGTTATTTCATCAGTGAGGATTGTGAATTCCTGCCCCTTTTTGACTCCTCTTGTCTCCCATTCATCCGTTAATTCCTTCCTAACTTCGATGCTTTTAAGCCGTTGATTAATCCATTCTTTACTATAGCCCTTTTTTAAGTAGGTTTCCATTAATCTATCAATACCTAATTCTGGATCTTCTATTTCATCAATCCTCTCACGACCAACTCTGGCAAGCCATATTTTAAAAGGTTCAGCTTTGGGGGAAGGGATACTTTGTATGAGCCTGAAAAGCTGTTCTGTATCAGCAACATCAGTGAGTCGCATCTTGCCATCAGCAGCTATCATTTTCAAACCGTGACAATTCGTCACGGTTTCATTTCCTTCTGCCCTCAACCTTTGTTTTAGTTTTCGCCAATATGCCTGTGGATTAACACTTTTGGTAAGCACTGCTACAACATCAATAATAGAAAAATACCATTTCTCTTGCTCCTCATCCCAATGAGTACGAATTTTCTGATCATTAAAAAGCTTTATTGCAGTTTCCTTATTCATTCAATGTTACTGTTTCGGCAGGCTTAAATATACAGTAAAATTTAATTTGGAAGATTTTTCTTTTTGCTTATATCATCATCGCCTGAAAGCCTCACGGACAATTTTCTTCGAGAAGAGCTTGCATAGCAGAATATAATTCTTCTTTAGAAGAAGGCCTTGGAGCACTAAAATTGACTATTTCTCCGTCCTTATTGACCAGAAAGTACCGCGGTATGGCATACATGGTCTGTGGCGAGAATTTGTCTTTATATTTCTCATAGAAACCATCCATGTAGCATTCTGCAGACATCAGAATATTTATGCCAGCAAGATCATGCTCTAATATTAATTCTTTCCAGAGCTTTGCATTCTTTTTGTCCCATTTTAATTTGTATGGATTACATAGATATAAAAATACTACAGAATCAGTCTTGAGTCTTGTTTTCAGCTCGTGAAGGTTTGCAAATTCTTTAATGCATGGGCCGCAATGCGTGCCCCAGATATCCACATACACTACTTTGCTTTTCAGTTCATCCAAAATTAGGATGTCGTCAATACTGGAAATGCTATAATAAACCGGACGGTAAGCAAAGCTACCAAAAAGTAGTAATTTACCATGATGACAAAAACAAGACGAAAGTTTGATCGAGAGTACAAGCAAAAAGCTGTGGAACTCTCCTTTGCACGCGGCAATGCCAAAGAGATTGCTGAAGAACTGGGTATCCTTCCCGAGCTATTATATTGATGGCGTCGAGAACAGCAGCATTACGACAAGAACAGTTTTCCAGGTAGAGGAAAGCCAAAAATGACCGACCAGGAACGAGAGATTGCCCGGCTCGAGAGAGAGCTCAGAGATGCAAAGATGGAGCGCGACATATTAAAAAAGGTGGTCAGCATCTTCTCCAAGAGCGATGGAAAATTTACCAATTCATAATTGATCACTGCATAGAATTTTCTATTGAGATGATGTGTAAGGTTTTTAAAATAAGTAAAAGCAGCTACTACGCCTGGCTTCGGAATGGACCTTCTGATCGCTGGAAGGAGAATGAAAGCCTTTTGGTTGATATTCTGGATATTTTTGAAGATAGCAAGGTTTCCTATAGTAGTCCAAGGATCACTAAGGAGCTTCATGCTCAAGGCAAGAAAGGTTCCAGACCAAAGGGTTGCCCGGATTATGCGAGCAGCCGGAATACAGGTCATACGAATTTCTCTTGTTTTCCATATTACACCTCCTGGCTAACTACATAATCAATAGGACTCATAACCTTTTTTGTCTCAGAGTTGGTGACATGCAGATAGATTGATGTTGTCTTTAAAGTCTTGTGTCCCATTAGTTGCTGAATAATCTTAAGGTTTGTACCCTGTTCGAGTAAATGAGTGGCGAAGCTGTGACGTAAACAGTGAAAATAACCGGGCTTGGTGATATTAGCCCTTTTCATAGCTTGTTAAATACTTGCAAATCAATTGGTGGTACATGAAATCTAATGTACTCATTCTTTTATTGGAACCCAATGCTTCGTCATCAAATCCCTAAATTGGCTAAAGGTTTCTTGATCTGATCTATTCCTTTGGTGCTTATATGAGTGTAAATCTGTGTCGTCTTCGGACTGGAATGACCAAGCAAGCTCTGCCAATGAATTCGTTGGATTGGTAATCGTCCATCATCATATATTTCTTTGCAAACTGTGTAACAATTTGATTATTAATTACGTATTTAAATACGTATTAAACTACGTAATTAATATACTATGTCAAGAAGAAAAGTAGGGGAAGAAAATATCAGAAGCCTGACTAAATTGGCTGGCGGAGCAAGTTATGGCATTACTTTGCCAATGGCTTTCGTAAAGAAACTTGGCTGGCGTTCTAAGCAAAAGCTGGAAGTGAAAATGTATGGTGACCGAATTATTATCAAAGATTGGAAGGGGTGAAATCGGGAATCGGGAGTCGGGAATCGGGAGTCGGGAATCGGGGCAGGCGGGAATTGGGACAAAGTTGGAAGTTTGAAGCCCTTTTGGAACATCTCATTTTTGGATATAAGCATTGCCTCAATGCCTTAGCTTTACCCAAAACTTTCGTATTTCTTGAGCTGAACATCATGACGTTCTTCGAAGGTGCTGTACTCAAGGTCAGTTCAATATGGTTCGCAGCTTGAAAGGAGAATATGAACCAGACTGCTGATAGTTTTTTACTTGTTGTCATGAGTTTTTCCTATATTTGGTTGAGTCGAGTTTTTTTTAAAATTAAACGGATGAAAGTATTACAGGGATTGGTATTGGTCATTATCGGTATGATGGCAGTAAGTCAGGGGGGATATTCCCAGACTGACACGGTAAGATTAGAGTCAGATAGGGTATATGTTGTGACAAAGTTTGATGGGAGCAAGTTTGTAGGAAAGATTATATCCAGAGATGCTCGAGACGTGTTAGTAGCTACAAATACAATTGGGATGGTATATATTCCTAAGCATGTTATACGTAGCATCCGGGAGGTAGAACCCGATCTTCTAACTATTGATAGCCTGATGCTGGAAGAGGAGATTTTTTCAACAAGATATTTTATTACCACTAACGGCTTACCAATAGATAAAGGTGAAAGTTATGTTCAATGGAATATTTTTGGTCCTGATTTTCAATTTGGTTTGGGTAAAAATCTGGGAGTAGGTGTGATGTCGAGCTGGGTGGGAATACCTTTAATAGGATCGATTAAATATGCAATTCCGGTAAGTGAGAAAATCAATTTTGGCCTGGGCGCATTGATTGGGTCAGCAACCTGGGCGGATATTAATGCCGGAGGAGCTCTTCCATTTGCCGTATTAACCTATGGAGATCGCCGCCACAATATAAATATGTCTGCAGGTTATGGTGCAATCTGGGGTGATGGTAGTATAGACGGCTCTGCCCTTGTATCCATCTCCGGAATGACCAGGATCGGCGTAAACCTTTCCCTGGTTTTTGATTCTTTTATTGTACCCAGATTAAATTTCAGAGATATGGATAAAAAAAGCTGGTTCTTACTAATACCAGGGATACGATGGCAAACAGACAATAACAAAGCATGGCAGTTTGGCTTCGGAGGTGTGATAACAGGAGGGAAAATTCAGCCCTTCCCAATACCTATGATCCAATGGTTCAAACGTATCAATTAGAGATCAAAAAAACTATTTTGAGATTACGATACCATCTTCCATCATTATACTGAAGGAATAGCCCGATCCAAAATCTTTGTTAAGTGTGATTTTACCTTCAATTGTTAGTTCATCACCAACCTTAACGGTTTCATTGCTTGTTATGGTCAGATCATAGTTATTCAGATCTTTAACCAGTGTGCTCATGTGAATCCAGTTTGTGCCCATAATTGCACTATTCACCTTGATAATTTTGCCTGATATTTTTACCAGTTTATCACCGTATTTTTTATAATTAGTGAATAATTCATCAAGACTGATTTCTTGTTCAACAATTTCAAGGTTTTCACGATTAATGGGATCAACTACATTGAATCCGTCACCTTGCTGTTGCTGAGGTGTACCCATCTGTACGCCACTGGGAGTTCCCATTTGAGTTTCACCTGACGGCATTCCCATTTGAATACCTGCTGCCGGATTTTTACTGAGATCCTGGATAAACAAAACCTTATCAAAAGTTCTGTTTAACTCAGTACTTACAAAGCCTTCCATCACATATGAGGTATTATAATATAATGTCTCACCTACCTTGGCTTCCATCTTAATTCCGGCAATCCAATATTCACTATCATCTTCAGTAACTCTGAAATAAGTGTAATTGCTGGTTTGAATTTGTTCTTTTACAACAACTTTATGTGCTGCTGACGGGGGAACAAATGAATTGTTTGATTTTGATTTGCATGCGCTTACCAATAGAGTAACAATAAATAAAAGAGTGATTGTTCTGCTTAGTATTTTCATAGCTGTCTTTTTTCAATTAATTCATTCAATAATTTGCTGCCACAAAAGTAGCAGTATAAACGAAATACCCATGAAATTTG
Source organism: Bacteroidota bacterium (assembly GCA_018669475.1). GTDB lineage: Bacteria > Bacteroidota > Bacteroidia > Bacteroidales > UBA12481 > JABHCC01. The sequence continues at coordinate 51,564 of JABHCC010000075.1, forward strand.
TACATTGATGCCTCAATTCTTTAAAACTATGAACCGAGCATGACAAAAGGAAAAATATTTTAACACACACGCGGATGATTGTTTTTGTTGTGCGAGCTCCATCCGACAAATAAAATTAAATATATGCGGATGAAAAAATCGATTGCCTTATTATTCGTGCTGTTGTTTATTGCAGGAGCTGCCTTCGCCCAAATACTTGAGGAGAAACAGAAGCTATATAGGATTTATGTTGAGGACTTTAGCCAAATAAAGCATTTAGAGAAAAAGGGAATTAGTATTTATAATCTGAATCCCGAAGGGTATATTGAAGTACTGGCATTACCAGGGCAGATAGTGGATATGAGAAGAGATGGCTTTGAAGTTAATTTTATCGCGAATAGCTTTAAGGAGATATGGGATAATCAGCCAGATTTTAAAGCTGGTCCGGAGTACCATGATTATGCTGAAACAATAGAGGAACTGGAGAACCTGGCAGCTACTTATCCTGATATCACTCAATTGACTACTATTGGGGAATCAGTTGCAGGAAGAACTATTGCCTGTATAAAAGTCTCGGATAATGCGGAGGCAGATGAAGATGAACCTCCTGTTCTTATTGTTGGTAATCACCATGGGAATGAGGTTCTTAGTGTGGAGGCTACACTATTCCAACTAAATTATCTTCTTGAAAATTATGGTAGTGACAATGAAGTAACATACTGGGTGGATAACATGGAGATATGGTTTGTTCCCCTGCTTAATCCGGATGGCCGGGAAGCCGTGAGAAGAACTAATGACAATGGAGTTGACTTAAATCGAAATTACTCTTTTGGGTTTACGGCAGAAGGAAATCATGGTCCCGAAGGATTCTCGGAGCCTGAAACACGTGCAATTCGTGATTTGGCAGCGCAGTTTCCGCCGATCATGAGTTTGACTTACCACACATCCGGCAGGTATGTATTGTATTCATGGACACATACAGATGAAGCCGCGCCTGATTCGGCTGCAATGATATACCTTGGAAATAAAGTGGCTGAATCGATTATTTATCCTAGCGGAGGTGCTACAGATGACTATTTATTGCGGCAGGGAGGACGATGGTATTTCACTGCCGGAGAATATTGCGATTATATGTATGCTGAACATAACACTCTGGCTTTTACTGTTGAAATGTGGAGTAGTCAAACGCCTGATGGGAGTGTGATACCTGAAGTTGTTGCACGAAATCTGGAAGGTTTTAAAACCTTGTTACGGCAGGTGAACAAAGCAGGTGTAACAGGTTTGATAACAGATGCTTCAACGGGAGATCCGATTGTGGCCAGAATTGACCTTCCTCAGATTGATGATCAGGGAAAACTGCCACCACGTTATTCGGATACTGATTTCGGACGTTATTACCGCTATTTTGAGCCGGGTGAATATCGCTTATCTATATCAGCTGAAGGCTACAGGCCGCAGTTAATAGATGTAGTTATCACTGAGGATAATCTATTGCAACTGGATATTATTATGCAACCCGGGCCTTTACTGGCATTTGATGAAGCAAATCTACTGGATGGGAATGGGAACGGATTAGCAAACCTGGGAGAAACACTTGGTATGCAGATTAGCCTGGCTAATGCGCACCCAATTGGAGCTACTGACGTGTGGGCCAGGGTAATAAGTACTAATAATTACCTTGAGATATTGACGGATAGCTTGTTTTTTGGTGCTGTGGATGCGAATTCTTCAACTCTTTCTGCCGATACATTATTTTTTGAAATAGCAGCAGATTGTCCGAATGCAACCGAGCTTAGTTTTGAGTTGGAAATAAGTGACTCTGAGGGCCTTGGTTGGTTGTCGACATTTGTTGAAGAGGTATATGCACCGGTGATAGAGATTGAGACTATTGTAGTTGATGATTCGAATTGGAATGCCAATGGGACTCTTGATATTGGAGAAAGAGCTCATGTATCACTTGTGCTGACCAATAATGGTCGGCAAATAGTCAATTCATTGAATGTTAGCATAGAAACTAATGAGACCTTATATACTATTCATGAAAATTCCTTTATCATTGAAAACCTGGGGCCTGATGAATCAGGTAGTTTTGTTTTTGATATTGAATTATCAGCTGAGGCTCCGGCTGTATTGATTGGGAATTTTGTTGCCCTGGTAAATTCGGATGAAGGCTATGCTCCTGAGCTGCAATTCAGTCTCAATAATATTAACGGATATTATTATGATTTTGAGGGGGGAATGGAGGCCTGGACCCACGACAGTTATAAATCAACCAGTAATCACCATGATGACTGGCAGCTTGGGAAACCGGCTGGTAAAGCAGGGGATCCTGATGCTGCCTATTCAGGAGACAAATGCTGGGGTACTGATATGGGATGGGAATTATTCGAGGGAGAAGGATGGAATGGTGAGTACCAGAGTAGCGTTTTTAATTATCTGCAAAGTCCTGTTATAGATTGTTCTAATCTGAATGGAGTGGGTCTCAAATACCGACGCTGGTTGAATACGAGATTGAATGATGTGGGCAGGGTGCTGGTGAATGATCAGGTGGTTTGGCAAAGTCTCAAGAGAGGTCATTCAGATACTTCATGGTCTGATGAAGAGATAGATATCTCTGCCCTGGCAGATAATAATTCCGAAGTAGTTATAGTTTTTGAACTTCAGACAAATAATAATACTAATCTCGGCGGATGGAATGTTGACGATGTAATTGTAGCCAACGGGCTATTTCCCAGCTCGGGAATTGATTATCCCTTTGATGAAAAAGCAAATATGCTTGAAGATATATTCCCTAATCCATTTTCCGAATCAACAACAATTCGATACAGACTGGGTGAATCAAGTAGGGTAGAGCTGATAATCAGAGATCATTTTGGAAGACTTATTGAAACATTGGTCGATGCTGAACAATCTGCCGGAACCTATCGCATGAACTGGGATGGGATGGATGATTTTGGCAATAAACTCGCATCAGGCATATATTTTTACAGCATGAAGACTGATCAGGGCTTGTCAACAAAAAGAATGATTCTGATTAGCAAATAAATTATTTTCGAAAACCCCTCATTAGTGCTTATGAGAAAACTGATTGAATTTATACGAACTTTCAGACTGGAACTGCTGTATATTGTGTTGGTTACCTTGGTATTTGGTTTGATGGTAGCAGGTGAAAGGGTAGTTTTCAGCCAGTATATTTATTTAATTCTTTTATCAATTTCAATTCATATTTTCGGGTACGGAATTAATGATCTTACGGATTTTAAATATGATAAAGATAATCCGCGGCATGTAAAGAGAAGCTCTCTGATAAAAGGCTTATATAGTAGAAAGTGGTTCTGGATAATTATTTTGATACAACTTCCCCTCGTCTTTCTCTGGTTCTATTTGCTCAATGGTAGTGTTGAGACAATAATTATCGCGTGTATTTCGATTCTGTTTCTTGGCCTCTATAATTTTTTTGGTAAAAGGGCCGGACGCTGGATTTATTTGGTTGACTTGTTTTTCCCACTGTCCATGGTTTGCCTTTTTCTGGCAGCATTTTCTTTTGCTCAGCCAATAAGCCAGATTAGTTGGTCAGAAATATTATTAATGGTTTCACTATTTCTCAACATGTTTCTGGCAAATAGTATCGCATCAGGTTTTTATGATTTGGAATATGATGTAAAGTCTGGTGCCTCAACATTCGTTGGCCAGCTAGGAAACAAAGCCGCCGCTTATGATCTGTCAATCACAAAAACTACCAGGATTATTGCTCATGCAACTTACCTGTTGAATATTCCTGTTCTGGTGATGCAACTATACCTGAATGGCGCATCCTGGTGGGCATACCTCATTGTACTGTTGTTCTTATTCTTTGGCTGGACGCACTTTCTGGTTTTATTAAGCATAAAAAACCTGGAAGAGATGGCTCGTTTTGATCCTTTTACCTGGTTAGTTTATTCTTTTTACGCTGCTACTGTTGCCTGGCTTTTTTACCTGCCGGATATTTACTGGGTCGTTATTGTATTAAATCTGCTGTATCCATTTGTTATAAATCGTAAAGGCCATTATGGTTTCTCAACGTTCAGAGCTTCATGGAAAGTGCTTCGATCCTGATTTGGCTTAATCCTTGAAAGGAGTACCAATATTGCTGCCAAAACCAAAACCATAGCCCAGCCTGAATCCGATGATCAGACTGCGTTCAGTGTTTCGACCATTACTGGTAACAGACTCCATGCTAATTTCTGGCATGTGAATAGTCAAACCCTGATTATAGAACTCCAGAGCAATGGATGGAAACAGATAATCGCGTTTGGAGAACATGTCAGTAAAACCCCCCTGACTGATCATTTTATACCAGGGCAAAGTAGTGGAATCATGTGGAGCGGTTATCATCCGAAGATTAAATACAAATGAGGCCTTTGTATCCTTATATGTGTATGGATTAATCACCCATCCGATAGGTATCTCCATATACGGTTGGATTTTTTGAAAGCGATTAAAACCAAAACTCAATCCTGAAAACATACGATCACCCAGATATAATCTGTATCCGGCGGCAAATGTAAATACATGTTTTGCACCCATACTCCCCTGATCGCGAAAGGCAGCGTAACCATATCCGAAACTGGCAAGCAGATTATGACGTTTGAGGGGGTGGTAAGGAATCAGGTAATTATCCATCAGTAAGCGGGAGATATCATTCTTATTTTGGAATGCTATCAATACATCACTTGATTCGGCCTGACTTGTAAGAACCTGGGAATAGCCTGCAAAAAAGAAATCTTTTTTGCGAAGTTTATTTGCTCCTGATTTACTAACTTTTTTTAAGAGGTGAAGGGTATACTGATCAGCGGGACTAACCATGTGACTCAGACCCTGATCAATTTTTCCGGTTACCTGGAATTCTCTTTCTTTATATGAAGTTACTTTGCCGTTTTTAGCAAAACTCATGTTTTGAGCCTGCAATAATGCAAAGGGGAAAAACATCAATATTATAAGCCAGCGTGTTTTCATACTTGATATTTTTAGTAAATCTGACCAATAAAAGTAATAAATCCCCATGACAATGGCATATGTGGTAATCGGAAACTGTTACCAGACTGCTATAAATCCCTTAAGTATGCTGAGGCACTAAGAGCTGCTATTGTTCCATCTGCGACAGCAGTAGTTACCTGACGGTATTTCTTTGGAATGCAATCTCCAGCTGCAAAAACACCCCGAGTACTGGTATTTTTATCTTCATCTACAATAATCTCGTCACGCGAATTGAGAGTAACTAAATCTTTGAATGCTTTAGTGTTAGGCATGTAGCCGATGAAAACAAATGCTCCCTCCACGTTTATTTCACTTATATTTCCGGATGGCAAATGTTCCACCTGAATTTTCTGCAGTCCTGTATCACCTTCAAAAGCTCTTAATTCACTTTCCATGATGAATTTTATCCTGGGATGATTTTTTGCCTCCCGGATGGCATGCTCAAAAGCTTGAAAATGATCAAATTGATGAATAATTGTAACTTTCTCAGCATACTTTGTCAAGGATACAGCTTCTTCAAGAGCAGAATTTCCACCTCCGATTACTGCAATCTCTTTGCCCGTAAAGAAGTCACCATCGCATGTAGCACAATAGGAGATGCCTTTGCCTTTGAACTGATCTTCGCCCGGAATATCCAATGATCTTGGTTTTCCCCCGGGAGCAAGAATCACTGTTTTGGCTGAGAATTCGCGGCCATCGTGCAGGCTAACCTTTTTTACTTTACCCTCTAGTTGATACTCTTTAATCTGAATATTGGATTTGATCTTGCATCCAAATTCTTTGGCTTGTTTTTTCATCGTATTAGCCAGAGAGTAGCCCTGAGTATTTTCAACACCAGGGTAATTTGCTATTTCATCGGTCAGCACCATTTGACCCCCGATTGCCCCCTCATTGAGTATGAGAGTTGAATGCCTGGCTCGGGAGCTATAGATACCGGCAGTTAAGCCGGCAGCTCCCGCACCAATGATCATCACATCAAAAATATCGTCCATCAGATTGAATTAGTTGCAAAGTTTCTCATCAATAATCGACATTACCTGGCTCCTGTTCTGAATACTGCTTGTTGCTGCTGTCACTACACCATTCTTATAGTACATGGTGAAAGGTAGTCCCATAAAACTACGGCATTCCTTTGCGTCACGAATGATGCCGGCCTCAGGGCTGTCAAAAGCCATTACAGCAAATTTCACCTTGGATCGCTCATCTTCCAGCTCTTCCATAATGTCATAAACTGGAATGCACATTGGGCCCATACGTCCACAACATACCATTACATTATCATTCTCTTTAATCATTTTGTCCAGCTCTGCGGCTGTTTCTACCTCCTGGAGGTTTGTCTGAAGAAGTTTCATCTTTTTATCTTTATTTATTTCTCAAATATATTCCACTGCAAAATTGCAGATATTCAAATCATCTGGCAAGAGATTGTCATTATAAGCTAATAGGGGAGAAGTAGAAATATTTCAACTTTTTTGTTGTCAAGATCCAAATCCATAGATTTGTATTGTTTGATAAAGCAAAAAAAGCGGAATGAATAATAATAAGATTCTAATGCCTGAAGAGCTTCTCGATTTGCGAGATACAAAGACCAGGCTAAGCTATTCCCATGGTGAGAATATTTTTAAACAAGGCGCTTTTTCTCCTTATGTAATCTACATTGTTGAAGGAATAGCAAGAGTGTATCTTGAAACTGGTTCGAAGAAGCATATTAATTTGAGAATTGCCAGGTCTGGTGAGTTTTTGGGTTTACCAGCAGTTTTTGGTGAGAACCATTATTTAACTTCTGCGATAGCTTTGACAGATACTCTCGTCTGTATGATAGATAAAGATAGCTTTGGCCGTTTATTGAAGGAAAACACCAGCTTTGCTATGCAGATAATGAGTCATAATCTTTCGAGTGAGCGCAGACTAATTAATATAATAAGTAGTTTGAATTACAATCAGATGCGAGGGAAATTGGCTTCAACTTTGATTTATTTGTCTTCGGATAATTTCGCCGGTGAAGGGGTATTCAAGTTGCTTTCGCGACAAGACATAGCAGATTTTGCTTCCATCTCACTTGAGAGTACTGTTAAGTTTCTTAAAGAGTTTAACAAGGAAGGTATCATTAGCTTAGATGGAAGAGAAATAAATATCACTGATCATGAAAAACTGATTAGTATTTCGCTTAGCTCATAGAGTCAATAACACATCTTAAATATCTAGTGATCTATCATCAGTATATTTATGTCTTCTGCCAGTTTTCTGAATTTCAGTTTAATGGTAGAATTTATAGATAAAAATACTGATTGTCCCTGATTGTTTAGATGCCCAAGTTCTGTAGAAAATGGGATTTTAACTAATAGAGGTATTTGAAATTCCCTGGCTAACTCCATCCCCCCACCTTCTCCAAATATATAATGCTTTTCTTTTGGATGATTATCGGGTATGAAATAGGACATGTTTTCAATTATACCGAGAATCTTGATGTTTATTTTGGGTTTAAGATACATGTTCCCAGCAATGCGGCTTCCGGAAATTGATAATTGTTGAGGCGTTGTTACTAATATGGCTTGTGCTTTTGGAAATTTTTTAATTATAGACACTGCTAAATCACCAGTACAAGCTGGCATGTCAATAATCAGATAATCCAGATTTCCCCAAGCTGTTTTTTGAATAATCTGGCGTACAGCTTCTTTGACAACCGGAATCCTCTGGGTCTCACCTTCTTTGGTTTTTATTAAAAATCCGGGAGACATAATTTTTACTCCATTCTTGCTGATCGGAATAAACAGTTCTTTTTTGCCTTCTTCGTATATTTTATGGTAAGCATTATCCAGTCCAAACAAAATAGGCATCGAAGGACCAAAAAAGTCAGTATCAAGAAGGCCGGTGTTAAATCCTTGCTTTGCAAGAGATACTGCAAGATTTGCTGCAATTGTTGATTTTCCTACTCCCCCTTTTCCAGAAGAGATAAAAATGGTGTTCTTAATTTTTTCCTTAGTCTTTGTCATAATAACAGGCTTATACTATTGGTTTCAGGTTTATTTGGTGCATTTGATTTTGTAAATGAAGAATAGTGCAGTTACCACGATAACAATGAAAAGAATAAAGAAGCTTTCATAACTAACGGTTTTAATTAGCCATCCTCCTAATAGTGGAAATAAAGCGGGTATTATATTCCCTGCACCTGCAAATCCGGCATAAACAGCACGGTTATGATTACCAGATATTTCCAGTAGCACTCCGTTCATAGTGATGCTGTAAAGCGCAAACACGATTCCACCTATCAGGAATATTAGATTAAATGGTGGTGGCCCATCCGGTAGGAGAATCATCAGGGGAAGAGAAATAGCCAGAATACTGTTTAGATATAGAAGATTGCGATACTTGATTCCTTTTGAAAGAGTGAAGATAAAAATACTAATAAGCAAAGAACCAATAATTTTGTAAACCAGTAAAGTACCGGTACCACTACTATCTAATTGAAAGAACTCCTTAGAGTACAGGATTACAAAAGGTAAAAAACCTATCACTACTCCCTGAGTGTTGACGAAGCCCAGGAAATAACCCAGTCTTGGATTATTTCTTAATTCTGACCGCATAATATTGATAAATTCCCTGAAGTTACGGATAGGCAAAGTAGCTGGTATTTTTTCCTTTATATTCCAAAAACCTAAGGATGCAATTGAAAGAGCAAAGAATCCGATGAAGATGGCGTAAGCGTAATTGTTGGGGAATTCAGTACTGCTTATGACTTTCTTTGCCATAAAAGCTGATATAACAAGTACTATACCTGTAAGTATTTGTTTCGATGAGAAGAATGCTTTTCTCCTGTCTTGTAAAACTGACTTTCCTATGATATCTGTATAACTGATATTTGCAAAAGCGCCCCCAACAGCAAAAATTGATATGAATAGAAAAATCAGCCAAAGTAAATTAGCTTGATATTGTGCAGTCAGGAAGAACAATATCATTCCCAGACCAAGCAAGGAAAACATTCGAATATTAATTCCATACAGAAGATATCTTTTTTTGAAAGGCTTATTGCTTACATATGGAGCAAATAATATTTGAGACAGGCTTGATCCACCGGTGAGGATTGCCGCCATTAATCCGATATGCATTGAGCTACCTCCAGCCTCAATCAACATGGCAGGGACAATAGTGTCAATATCCAGGAAGCTTTGAGCCAATGCTAAAAAACCTGCATGCCAGAGAAAAGACCTGAAGTTCTTCTTTGATAATGCAGGAGCTATTAATTGAGTCATTTTATTTGAAATGTAAAGCTTAGTATCGCTTTTTCAATAATTCATGCCTAAGTTACGGAACAAATCGACTATCATCTTTTGATGTTGGGTGTATTTTTTATTTTTATCAGCTTGACCAAGGATAAGCCAATATGGTTTGGCCAGTTTGGTGCCCTGGTTGCAAAATCTAATCCATCATATTTTTGATTTCAATATCCCATTTTTGATCATGAATAAATTGTAATCAGCTGTTTTATTTTCCCATTCAGCTTTTATCCAATGTAAATGCTTATTGATAATCTCGAGGACTTCTCCCGGGTCATCCTGATAGATAATAATTGGAACAAAATGTTGGTTAACCATTTTAATATTTTTCCCGAATTGCATGGAGACTAGTACATTAACTTGTTTATCCTTCAAGAGCCGAATTATTTCATTTCCTTTCTTTTTTGATCCATGCTCCTGCACTTCATCAAAGAACTTGAAAATATTATTTTCTTCAGCAACTGGTTCCAGTTCATTTGATTTAACTTGGTACAAAAGGTATTTGTCAGCATCTCCAAAATGATTTTTTTTAAATCGATTGGCTGTATTTACTGCAAAGGCAAATTTTAATTCCATAGTCAAGCATTTTTGCTGTTATTGGGAATGATAGAAGAGGCCACGGTTTTGCCATTGGGGTTGAACTTTACCTTCTCCTTCAAGTGTATCCAGGTATTTGTTAATTTCATTAATATGTAAGCCCAGAATTTTCTGTAGATCATCAATAGTGCAGGGTCGGCGGGAGATGGTCTCCAGGATTGCTTCTTCAGTGTCTCTTCGGTAGGCTTTGAGATTCTTTCGTTTCGTTGCTGCAGCGATGATTTCCACCGGGGCAAGATTCCAGTATTTAACAATCTGCTGAAGCTCATTCATGCTGGCTGCCCTGATATCAGCAATTGCACCTGGCCGATCAAGAGTATTCAATTGGATTCGGTCTGGTTGAATTCTGATAATTGCTTCTTTGAGTGCGTTTAAATCCCTGAGGTTATCATTAATCCCGGGAATGATCAATATCTCTAGCCAGATTTCTCCCTGATATTCACTTCTGAAGTTGACCAGGCCCTGGATATACCGGGTAATACTAAGATTTAGTTCTGGCCTGTTGATTTTTTGAAAAGTCAGGTTGGTGGCCACATCTAAAGAAGGAAGCACCACACTGGCTTCCAGTAATTCCCTGCGGACCTGCTTGTCATTCAGTAAAGTACCATTCGTTAAGACAGCAATGGGAATATGTGGTTTCTTTTCTTTAATGAAAGAAATAACATCTCCAATGCGGGAATTGAGTGTAGGTTCACCTGAGCCTGAGAAAGTGATATAATCAGGATCTGGATTATTCGAAAAATAAGCACTCAATTCCTTAATGAGGCTCGGATACCGTATATATTCCTTACGTTCTGTAGTTAATTTTGTGGTCTGTCCCACCTCGCAGTAAATGCAGTCAAGGGAACAGACTTTTTTTGGTACTAGATCTACTCCCAGTGACATGCCTAAACGCCTCGATGGTACTGGTCCGAATAAATATTTAAACATACTGTTGTTCTAATCATACGCCAACCTTGTGTCTTCGTCAGCCAGGGTTGGTTCAATCATTTTTTGCCAATGTGGAGTATCCCAGGTCCCCAATTTAGTATGTGTAATCAAATATTTCTCCGGAATGGGATGAGTTCCGACAACCACCTTCATATCATACTTCTCCTGAATGAAATTACGAAAATGATCGATATATGGGCAAGGAGGGTAACCGACCACGAAGCCAGTTGCGAAATGAACTACTTCGGCCCCATTTTTTTTCATTTCTTCAGGAGCGTGTTCGATATTCCCCCCCGGACAGCCATCACAAGTGGTATAACCTACCAATTCGACTTGTTCGTCCTGGTCGTATATACTGAAAGCTCCTTCCCTGTTTTGAAGGGCTCTGAAACATTTTCCCCCAGCACAAGTGTGGTAGCGGTCACAGATAATAATTCCGATTTTTGTTTTTTTTGTATTCATCCGTTTATATTTATTTAATATGCTTGATGAAGTTCGCATGACAAAAAATAATCATCGTCGTGTGTGTAGAAATGGTTTTGTTTTTGTCATGCTCGGTTCATAAAGTATCTCAATCCTGTTCCAGTGTAGTAATGTCTAATATAAAACCTTCCATTCCAACAGCCTGATTTCCCACGAAAACAGGATTAGCAGACAAAATATGTCTTCCAGTTGAGCCATCCCTGCATTTACGGATGGCAATTTTACCGGTAATTGTTTCCCCTTTCATGACTGAGTTGAAGCTCTTTTCCAGGTTCTCAACCTCATTAGGACTGCGAGTAATGGAGTAGTGTTTCCCGATTATTTGCTCTTTATTGTCATATTTGTACAACTCAAGCCAGGCATTATTGACCTCAACAATAATACCTTTGTCATCCAAACGATAATAACCGGCACCACTGTTTCGAACCGTATAGTACATATGTTCTGACAAGCCTTCCGCTTCGCTGATATTCAGTACAAAACCTTCCATTCCAATAACTTCCTCATTTTCAATAACCGGATTGGCAGAAAGGAGGTGTTTTCCGCTTGATCCATCCATGCATTTTCTGGTAGCCGGAACACCGGTTATAAACTCACCAAAAAGGACTCTTGAGACCAATAGGTCGAGTTCAGCCAGGTCTTTTTTATCTCTTGTAATGGAATAATGCTTGCCAATAATTTGGTCTCGTTGAGTGCATTTGTAGAAATCAAGCCAGGCCTGGTTGACATCCACAAAAATCCCATTACTGTCAATCCGGTAATATCCGGCAGCACTATCATTAACAGCTTGTTGTAGATGTTTGCTTCTTTCTTCCTTTTCGTCAACATCTATTGCTTCCCAGCCGGTCAGCATAGCTTTAATGCTGGTTAATGGGGTCTCAGCGGTTGTAGTCAGGTAAACATGGGCTATGATAAAAGCGAGTAAAGAAAAAGCACCAAAGGTGTGAATAATTGCAACAAGACCTAGTCCGCCTACATGTGCCGGGTTGTTTGGGTAAATGTAAAACATGTAAACCAAGCCTGTTCCTACCTGTAATGGTATGATTAGTAGCTTGAGCCCCAGGTAAATTAGCCTTTGTAATGGATTAAACTTATTGTAAATAGTTTTATGTGTTGGATGAGGTGCACCTTTAAAAATACCGGTGATATAGTATGATATCTGGGCTTTGACAAGCTTGGTTGTTGGTATGTATTGCTTCCATTCCCCGGTGGCAAAATGCCAAAAAATGGCAAAGACAATTAAAACAATAAATGCCCAGGCTGCCATATCATGCCACTTGACTACATCTTTGAATCCAAACAGAGAAAAAGATCCATGTATTTCAAAGCCGGTTAATGCTAAGAAGAAGATTAATAAAGCCTGACTCCAGTGCCAGAAACGTTCAAATCCTTTGTATATGTATGTCCGTTTTTTCATTTTTTGTCGTTCTTAGTTGTTTCTTTTGCCAGCAATCCTGAGAGTAGCATGAAAAGCTACGCCTGCAATGGCCATTACAATTAAAATAAATCCCACTCTGTCTAGGAAGATACTCCTGTCTCTTCCGGGGAGATAAAAACCGGCAAGATTGGCCAGGTGCCCATCTCTTGAATGACAATCTGAGCATCCCAATGATTCTTCAGCTGGGGCTACCATGTGGTTGATCGGCCAGTACATCTCAGTTCTGGCAAATGTATATTGTCCGCTATAAGGAAGCTTAGCACTTTTCATGCCCGCTTTTGCTGCTTTGTTCCAGTCATAGCCTGTCCAGTAGGCTGAACTGTCTTTGCCAAACAGATGAGGTAAGATCAGTATTTGATTTACAGGATCATAAATCTGACGACCACGGTGAACTTTAACAGGAAATATCTTTGCAAATTCATCTTCATAACTTCCCAATAAGCTATTCACCTGAATCGCATCTATTGTATCAACCTTATCTCCCAGGAGGTAATGATCTGCTTTTCCGTTAAACCAATAATATTCTGGAGTTATCATGTTTTCCCAAACGAATGTTCCTTTCATACTATGGTAAGTTATATTACCGGCGCTATCCTTTTTTATCAAAGTGCTGCCATCTTCATTAAACTGTCCGGCGCTTGACCAATCCCAATTCATTTTTGTGGCACTGGCTTTTGCATACTTAGGAATATGACAAGTTTGACAGGCAACTTTATTGCTATGATCATTTAATGTTTGGTTTTTATGCGGATAATTAGTGTGACATTGATCACATGTTATACTATTGGTATTATCTGACGAGACAGAATATAAATTACCAGTGATGTTATGCTCATCAGCTATATGGCAGGCTACACAATCCATATTGGCACCCTCTATAGCCATATGAACATCGATTTCCTTTGAGGCCTGATTTGATTCCATCGCTATATCGCCATGCTTAACATTGTTCCCGCCTCCTCCAACAAAATGGCAGACACCACAATTTTGTCGGCTTGGAGAGCCCACATTTTGAGCGATAAACGCATAATCTGGTGCCTGGAACAGCGTATTCCCAAATTTCTTTGCCTCATTAACCGGATAACCTGCAGCTGTGGGGAATTTTTTATATGTACCTGTCTGGTCATGACAGACTATACAATCAATATTTCTGCTATCTGTAAAATCGAAGTTCTCATCTTCCCATCCATATCCTATATGACAACTTGTACAGCGTGCTTCATTAGATGATACTCCAATGCAGAAGTTATTGATCATATTCTTTTTACCAAGTTGTAAGGTGTCTCCTGACTCAGTAACATATTCTCTTGCCCATGTCCAGTGAGATGAGCGCATTATATCCTGTCCTGCCATATTATGACAACTTACGCAGGCTGCCGTAACATCTTGTGGTGTCTTGAAATCCTGCTGAAGAATTAGGAATTTCTGATGGTCGACTCTGGAGCCTACATCTGCTTTGTAATTTACTAGTTTGATGGAGTGCTCAGCTACACTGTCAGCGGGCTTGCTGAAATAAGCAATCCCTAAAATCCATGGCGTAATAATAGCCATGAATAAAACAAGAAGTTTAATAAACTCTTTCTTTGATTCTTTTTCTATTCTCATATTACTGCATTTTTAATTCAGCCTCTTTTTCCTCAAACTTGGCTATTTCTTTTTCACTCATAACTCTTGTCTTATACACCAGACATAATCCTAATTCCTGGATAGTTTCGGTAATAGAATTAATTATGGTGTATGTAATTGGTAAATGTACAGGGGGAAAAGCAAAAATAAGGCTAACTTCATTACCGATCAGTTTTACGCCTGAAACTATCCCCAGGTTAATCAATGAGGTTCTGATTGAAGGGTGCTCAATTATTGAAATCTCATTGACCACATCATTTAGTGTTACTTTTTTAATACGATCGTTCTTTACTTTTATCGGATCCCAAATTATCAGGAGTAGAGCTCCTTTTTCTGATTCAAAGGATCCATGTTGTTCTCTTGGAGAAATGAGTTGGAATGATCCCTTACGGTAGACTTTTCCATTATTAACATATTCTCCTTCAAGTATAACATGCTGTTCAGTAGTAATGTGCGAATGTGGTGGAATAACAAAACCTGGAGGTAGTTTCAGTAATACGCTTCGACTCCCATTTTCATTCCTGAGTACTTTTCTTTTTGTTCCCGGGAAATAATCGTTGGCATTTTTCCAATGTTTTTCATCAAATATATTCATTGTTTTTTTCATGATGATATTTATTAGTTGTCCAAATTTTACTTCTGTTCATTGATCCCGGATGTTAATTTTCGAAATCAGATTTGTGGGATTAATGTTACTTGAATTCACTTAGTTCATTATTTTTATATGCCTCATAAGCTTGTTTCACATTCATTTCTCCTGCACCAACGAAAGTTTTAATTCCAGTCTTTTCGAGGATGGACGCTGCATTTCCTCCGGGTCCGTTTCCGGTAATAAGAACAGTTGCTTTTAGCTCAAATAGTTTTTGAGCGGCAACGGGTCCGGCCCCGTGAGCTGCGCCTTCAATTGCGCTGTTGTCTGAATGAATGAGTTCATCCTTCTCTTCATCATATACCAGGAAGAATGCTGTTCTTCCAAATCTTGGATCCATTGGGGAGTCCCATCCGGTTCCTTTTGCGGTAAATGCAATTCTCATTTTTTATACGTATTTGTTAGTTATTGTGTTCCAGGCTTTTGCTATCAGCTCAGATAGTTGCTTGTCTTCTATTTCCACAATGGTTTTCCCCATGGTCATTGCTGCTGAAAATTGCTCATTATAAGGCAACTCAGTTATAAGGGGGATATTATTTTCGTTTAGAAAGGCCATGATTTCTTTGCTTTTCTGTGGATTGATGTCCGATTTGTTAATCATACATCCGGCAGGTAGATTAAAGTTTTTAATCAATTGACATACTCTTATTAAATCGTGTAGGCCTGAAACAGTTGGTTCGGTTACCAAAACGACAAATGATGCACCACTTAAGGAGGAAACTACCGGGCAGCCAATGCCTGGTGATCCATCTATCAGGATTATTTCTTTGCCAAGGTTCTCAGTTATTTGCCTTGCTTCATTTTTTACTTTTGCAACGAGCTTCCCGGAATTATCTGCGCCAATATTTAGTTTGGCATGAACCATTGTGCCCTGGGTTCTGGTTTTTGAAATATACCATTCGCCGATTTTTGGAATTTCATTTACAATTGTTTCAGTTGGGCAAACCCGGGCACAGTACCCACATCCTTCGCAGCTTAAAGGATTCACAATGTATTGGTCGTGGATAATTGAGATAGCATTAAATCGGCAGACCTCCAGGCATTTACCACAACTTGTGCAATTGTTCTGAATAATACGAGCGGTTTCTCCGCTATAGAAAGTTTCTTTCTGGGCGAAATCAGGTTTCATCAGGAGGTGCATATCAGCGGCATCTACATCACAATCAGCCAACACAATATCAGATCCGGCCAGAACTGCAAATGCAGCAGTTATAGAGGTTTTGCCAGTGCCTCCTTTGCCTGATATTACAACGATTTCTTTCATGAGAGTACCTTTGCAGACAGTTTTAATAAGTAATCTTCTATGTCTTTCAAAGCCTGGGCCATTTCAGGTATCTGATTAAACACGAGCTCACCGCGGGAATATAATTCGGCAATCCTGCGACTATTAGGGATTTTGGCCAGGAGCCTTTTCTTTTCATTTTGACAATACTCCAGCACCTCATCATTACCTATTCCGTAACGGTTGATTACCACGGCAAAAGCTTTATTCAGACTTCTCATAGTTTCAACAGCAAGCTTGAGGTCGTGTAATCCGAATGGCGTGGGCTCTGTGACGAGAATTATGAAATCAGAATCTTTAGTAGCCTCAATTACAGGGCAGGATGTTCCAGGAGGGGCATCAAAAATTTTAAATCTTGTCTGAGAAAAATGTTGGTCTATATACTTTATGGTTTGAGAAATGAGAGGAACAGCCTGTTCTTCCCCCACATCAAGACGGCTTTCAACAAAATCAAGTTTCCCTCTTTTATAATGACTAATCTGACCTATTTTCTGGCTAATCATAGGAAGGGAGGATGACTGACATAGCTCTGAGCATGCATAACAGCTATGGCAAAGCTGTGGAAAAACCATTATTTGTGTTCCCAGGCGGATTACTGCATTGAAATTGCATACCTCCTGGCATAAACCACATAATGTACAGGCTTCTTCTTTCCATTCAGGAATCATTTTGTACTTATCCTCAGTATTGACAAGTTTGCCTTGTATGAAAAGACCTGAGTTGGGTTCTTCAACATCCAAATCAGCAAGTACAACTGTACTTTTTTCAGTTAGATATGCTGACAGATTTGTGGATAAGGTGGTTTTGCCTGTTCCCCCTTTACCACTTGCGATAGAAATTTTCATTGACTTTGTTAAGCACTTGAATGGAAAGGACAGGCCAATAATCTCTTACTCTTACCAGCCTGTCCTAAACCTGAATCATCCATCCTTGGACTTAGAGAGCTGTTTTTCCAAATAGCTCAATTGATCTTTAAGTACTCTGATCTCATTTTCAATCAGAGTCTTCTCAGAAATATATGAGTCGTTTTCAAAATTTGAGTTTTGGTAGCCTTGTCTGAATCCAAAACCTGAACCCTGACTTCGACGTCTGAATCCTTGTCCCTGGCCTCTTCCCGATCCACCAGCAAATCCTCCCCTTGAACCTCTTCCGCTACCTTGTCTGAAATTTGATTGATTACTAAGGGATCCTGGCTGATTATTGCCGGTGCAATAACCTTGTTCTCTTCCGGTCATTGGTCCTTCTCCTGAGGGACCTCTTTTGTTACCTCCTGGCATATTAACCTCCTTTTTTTGATTGAGAATGTATTCTGTTTGTACAACATACTCCATGACCAAATCCTCCAGCCAGATTTTCTAAATCAGGGGAAGAGCAGGCAGGGCAGTTGCTTAATGGTAAATCGATGCTAGTTTTAAACATATGCCCACAATCAAGGCATCTGATGATATTGTTTTTAAAATGAATATTGCCTCCGTCAATTGTCAAGAGCTGTCCTCTGATAAGAAAGGTTGCAATATTGTTTCTGGCTTTATCTATCAGGCGACTGAAAGTAGAGCGGGAAATACCCATCTCTAAGGCCGCCTCTTCATGCGACATCCCTTTAAAATCAGCTAGTCTGATTGCTTCGAATTCGTCCAGTGTCAGGAATTTTTGCTCCAGATTTTTGCCTGCTATGCCTGTCGGTTTAAATTCAACAAACAATGGAGGCTCGTGCACAATACGATTATTCTTTGGTCGTGGCATGCGACAAAGGTAATGAACATATGTGCATAAACAAATTGTTTTAGCCGATTCTCAAAAGTTGTTCAAGATATTTTTTATTAGGAACAGATCACCAACATGTCTATGAGGCCGTTGAATTACTTCGAAAAATTACTTTGGGTGAAGAGCTTCATGTGGCTGAAAAGATTGTTGTGATTGGTGGTTGAATCAATCGGATAGGAATGGATCAGGTATGCTAAGCTTATTGAAGAAGCCGGTTTTGTATGAGAGAACACAGTTTATGCGTTATTTTTCAGATTCACATTAATTCATTCCGTCCCCATATTTGTGAATTTGTCAGTAAGTTCATAATCGTAGACAGGATAGTCATATAGTGGAACACGAGCTTCTGTTTCACCCATTGAATAGCCCCAGATACTTGTGTAATCATCTTTATCCTCCCCAATCTCTTCGAGTTGGTTCAGATATTCTGAGAGAGATTTCGATTCTATTATAATGACTTTGTCCATATGTTGCAGTGCCGGACTGTGCGACCGGGTTGCATCATAATCGAATTCAAGTATACGACGGCCGTAGCGTGTGATACCAATTGTTCTGAAGCTTAGGCTTTTACCAACTCCCGGCAGATTTAATACATTTCTATCAGTCCCCAGGAATGGTTTTTTGGTTTTTCGCATGAAATCATTGAGGATGGTATCGAGCTGCTCGGCCTGCTCAGGAAAATTGCGGACCTCATCATAGTGCTCTTCACTAATCTGACCAATCACTTTCTCCTCCATCTGTTCCTGGACTGCTCTTTCATTCGTGGCAAAGTTGAAATTGTTTTCCATATAGCCCTTCACACTGAAGGTATAGTAATTCAATACACCAATCTCATTAAGAACTTTTCTTAGTTTGGACGAATGTCCTCTCCGTGAGGCCGCAGCTGTGAATACCATTTGGTTAGTAACTGTCCAGCCTGCTGAGATTAATTGCTTTACGGCATGCCGGGATTCAGGTGTTACTTCCATTGGTGATTCAAAATGTGTTTGTATAAAAAACTGTTTGAATCCGATCTTAGCAGCCTTTGTTTTGAAATTCTTTAATATTTGGGTAAGCTCAGGAGTAATTCTTTGAGGCAGATAGACAGGCAATCGGCTGCCCAGGCGTATCCTCAGCATCTCGGCCAGTTTTTCACCATCCGGCAGGCCTTTATTAGTTTCTTTTTTACGAAGAGCCATTTCATAAACCTGATCCAGAATTTTCTCAAGTGAATGATCAGAGCTCATAAGGGCATCTCCTCCTGTTATGAGAATATCACGAAGTTTGGAGTCTTTCTCAAAATAATCAAGCAGTTTACGCAAGCGAACATCCCATGTTTCTTTGGGTTTCAATTTATCGAGACTAAAATTCAGATGTCCACTTTGGAAATCATACATTCGCTGACAACTGGCACAAAGACCACCACAGGCTCGTCCCATGGTGTCGGGGATTAGTATTGCTACTTCGGGATATCTACGGTGTATATTATGATGAGAGGGAAGGAGCCATCCGGCGGCATTTGGTTTACCAGGCTCAACAAGGTCTTCTTTCTCCCATGCAACAATATGATTGTATTCGTCTACCAGTTGCTGACTGTAAACCACATAATATCTTATGGCAAGGTCAGCTCCAATAGCAAAATACGGAACCCTGACATGGAGGAGCGATAAATAGTAAGGATTTACAAAAAACGGGATTCCTTTCTTTTCTGCTGAATATAACACCTTCATTGTATCAGGGTCAAGTGAATCACCCAGCATTTCGTTTAGCAGATCAGGTGTGCGAATCGCAAAAGACAGGTGGAAGCGATAGTCGTTCCACCAGTCGAGAACCTGTAGGAACTTTTGTTCTTCAGATAAGCCTGATTTTAATACGAAACGGGCACTTTTCATTTCACCCGTATCCATCTTCTCAATCAGTACTTTAATAATGCGTTCTCTGTTCTCCTCCCGGAGTTTAATGATTCGCGGATCGTGACCGTGACTCCATCTTTCCATCCACTCTATTACCTGGCTTTCTGAGGGAACAGCATTAGTGTTTTTACCTGAGAATTGTCTGAACAGATTGAGCATATCCTCAAAAAATGCCGGTTTGGCTCCACCTGTACCATAAACCACACCCAACCAGATAAGTACTATTGGATTACTTACTGCTTTCTCACCTCTTAAATTCTGATCATCAAATTCGCGGCCTGCATTGTCAATGTAATCGAGAATGCGAATGGCCGCAAAATCATGCCATGACAATTTTTCAAAAGCATCTCGTCCCGAGATTTCCCGATGGTAAAAACTATTTGCTTCTGAATTTTTAATCAGCTCATTTTTCACCCAGTTCCGAACACCAACCAAGGCCTCTGTTTGATTACGTGCATTCCTCATAATCTCCTCCAGGATCGGATTTTCTTTGAGGAGAATCTTCAATAATTTATGTGATTGAACGCTGATTGCGATTTTATCCAGTTCGGGATATGCAGTAGGCATGGCAGGCTTTGTAGTTTAATATAAGTATGTCTCAGAGGGAGTAAAAGTAACTTTACGATGGGTTCTTTTCATGATGACATGATCACCATTTGTAAACCTGACAGCAGGGTACACTACATGGGTTGGCAGACCAGTATCGACATTTCTGAGATTGTGCTTGTATCCGTCACTATGCGGCCCGGTGACATTAACAACAATATATTCACTTGTTTTTCGCGGGCCGTCTGAACAGGCTGTTATGGCTGCCAGAAGTAAGGCTAAGCCAACAATAATTAGTCCCTTTTTTTGCATATTTCTTTCGAATTATGAATGATAATATGGCATTAAGTTACAATTTCTTGACGGAAAAAGATGATGAATATGCTTATAAAGAAAAATCCGACATGCCTGCCGGATTTTTCTTTATAAAGTATGATAGCTTTTTTAATTATTCATAAGGGTATTTAGCTGTGCTTTTATCAATTCAATATCATTTTTCATTGCCTGGTTCTCAGCCTCCAGGCTGACAGCTTTTGCTTCAAGTATCTGGTATTGTTCAGCCTTGCCAGATAATAAATTTATTTCAGATTTGAGTGCTTCAATTTCACCTGCCTGCTTCCTGAACATCTCTGCCCATTCGTTGGTTTTGACACCAACCATTGCTGTTATAAGGTCAAAGATTCCATTTTCTGAGGCAGTTAAGGCTTTGCCAAGTATTTGATCGAGGTGTTCAAGCTTTAAATTACCTGGCTTGATTGCAATACCGGTTCCATCATTTAATCCGGAAGGGATGATATAATCTCCAGCTTCTACTTTACCACTCACTAAAACCGGGACTTGTCCCATGAATCCAATGCGTTCGTAATTATGTTCCTGCTCTTTCGGCGGAATGTTACCAACAATGACCGGCTGTTTCGAGATAGACATGATTTGATCAGCTCCGCTTGTTTTGGCTGAGATCTGACCATCAAAGACACCTACGATTTGACCAGGAAGGAAGATTTCAGATGTATCAAGTTTTGGAAGCCATTCCGCATAGTCAGCACCCTTTGAACCAAAAACCACTCCCCCGTCATTGAACTCTACCTTCTTGTATGTCATGTAAAGGGCCAGTGCAATTTCAAAAGGATCCAGAGCCATTAAGTCAGTATTGTCTGTTGATATCGCCCACTCCAATAATTGATCCAGTTGGCCTTTTCTTTCTTGATTTATAGCATATGTAAGGGGATTGAAAAGGGTACTCCAGTCTGGTTCCTTAAAACCGACAGGAATAGGTACAGATAAGGCTGGAATATCGGGCAAATTAATACACCATTCATCCCATGACAGACTAATATCAAGATCGAAATCAGCATCCCAAAAATCAATATCAAAATCAAAATCAATGCCATCTGGATAGTCCAAACACCAATCACCAAGTTCGGCACCTTCATACACTTCCCAATCTTCGAATTCAATGACTTGTTCAACAATTTTTCCAATTGGGAAGAACTCAGTCCAATCCGGTATCACTATATCTACGAGCTCTGCTGGTGTAAAAGGGTAAGAAAAGTCATCTGGCACAAAACCTTCAATCCGGCCGGCAACTCCATTGGAACTATTATAAAAAGTCATGAAATTATTATCACCGCTTGGCTTGGTATTGTTGAGTTTGATCCCAACACCGTGTCCGTCACTGTCGTTGTTTGTGAACATGGCAACGTGCTTACTGTCAGGTCCGGCAGATCCAGAACCAGA
>JABHCC010000076.1 GCA_018669475.1 Bacteroidota bacterium
AGAAAAAGCTGAATGTCGTATCCCTTGATCCCCCTCCATTCAAACTTGATAAACAGATTAAGAATTTAAAACGGATAGAGCTAAGAATTCCTGTTACTGCTAATAATGATGAAGGAGGAGATATTAAAATTATGTTCAGCTTAACAGGTGACTAGACAGATATTGCTCAAGTAAAAAAGAAGAGAAGTAGCTCCAGATGGGACAAGATCCTCGGTATGGAGAAATAATCAGGACTATAATAAGTCAATAAATTAGTAAATTGAGAGATTATGAAAAACCTTGTTCTTATCCTTCTAGCAATCCTTTTTTTTACACATTGCAATACACATGAGAAACCAAATGTGATCATTATTTATACAGATGATCAGGGCACACTGGATGCAAATTGTTATGGTTCAGAAGATCTATACACACCTAATCTTGATCAACTTGCCATAAGTGGAATTCTTTTCACTCAGGCATATGCTCAAACAGTTTGTTGCCCAAGTCGTGCAGCATTATTGACCGGGCGCCATCCACAAAGGGCTGGTATAAATGAATGGACTCAGAACGATGCTCATGCGGAAAAGAAAGGGGTGAACATGCCCCTAAGTGAGATCACTATCGCCGAGGTATTGAAAGAAAATGCTTATAAGACCGGACTATTTGGTAAGTGGCATCTGGGAGCCGCCATGGAAAACGGTCCGATTGAGCAAGGATTTGATGAGTTCTATGGTTTTAGGGGAGGCTTTATTGATAATTACACCCACTTTTTTCTTCACGGGATGGGATTTCATGATCTTTGGGAGAATAATGAAGAAATATTCGATCGTGGCTCCTACTTCCCAACTCTAATGACTGAAAAGACTATTCAATTCATTGAGGAAAATAAGGATGAACCATTCTTTGCCTATGTAGCATTTAATCTGCCCCATTATCCGGAGCAAGCTGAAGGCCCCTTTTTATCAATGTATGCTGATTTAGATGAGCCTCGAAAATCATATGCCAGAGTGGTCTCAGCGGTTGACGACAAGATCGGACAAATTATAAATAAGCTAAAAGAATTGGATATTTATGAAAATACTGCTGTGTTCTATATGAGTGACAACGGTCATTCCACAGAGGAAACTATGATCAGGTTCGACAATCATAATAGTGGCATTCCAAAGGGGACCAACTATTGCGCAAATGGAGGAGGTGGCTTTACCGGCAAATGGCGAGGAGCAAAAGGCGGTTTCCTGGAGGGAGGAATTCGAGTTCCTGTAATAATTACTTATCCAGATAAATTCAAAGGGAATCAAACCCGAGACCAGATAGTTTCGGGAATGGATATTTTCCCAACAATTTGTGAAATAACTGGTACGAAGCTTCCTGATTGCGTAATTGATGGGCATAGCCTATTGCCTATTATTGAGTCAGATGAAGCTGTTTCCAAGCATGAGATTCTATATTTCCAATGGAGGGATCAATGGTCGGTCAGAGAAGGAAGATGGAAATTGATTGTGAAGGGACGTGATACAAGCGGAAAATTCTCCAATCATCTTGAAAAGGATGAAAAGATGGAAACTCCCTACCTGGCTGATTTAGAGACAGCAAATCCGGAGGAAGAAAATTTTGCTGATGACTATCCTGAAATAGTTGAAAGGCTATCAAAACTATACGAAAAGTGGAAGACCGAAGTATTCAATGAACATTAAAGACAAATTGCATTCCAAAAACTAATCCAATGGAAAGAAGAAAATTTATAAGAAGCTCAACAATTCTAACAAGCGCAAGCCTGGCGGGATTAACACTCTATTCATGCAATCAAAACGATAAGTCGATAAAGTCAATGAGAGTGCCTGGTCCAAATGATACGATAAATTTGGGTATTATAGGTTTAGGCATGCGAGCCCGACAACTTATTGCTGAGTTTAACAGAATACAGGGAGTTAAAATACTGGCTGTTTGCGATATTGATGATCAAAGAATTGAGAGAGCAGCTTTAATGATTAATGATCATTATGGCCCCAAGGAAAAACCGGTTGAAACCTATAAGGATTTCAGAGAATTGATAGAGCGCGATGACATCGATGGTATTATTGTGGCAACTCCTGACCATTGGCATGCTATCATGACCGTTATGGCTATTAAAAGTGGAAAAGATGTGTATTGTGAGAAACCCATCACCCATACCATAGATGAAGGTCGAGCAATAATTGATGCAGCCACAAAATATGGACGTATAGTGCAGGTGGGAAGCCAACAGCGTTCTCATAATGCATTCAGAGATGCCGTAAACTACGTCCGTAACGGATATATTGGTGAGCTTAAGGTGATTAAGGAGCAA
>JABHCC010000077.1 GCA_018669475.1 Bacteroidota bacterium
ACACTCCAGCTGAATACTGAGTTACATTTTCTTTTACATCCCAGACAAAGCTACCCGAGTTGGATAGTACTTCAGCCGTAATATATAATTCTTCTTTTGAAATGTTCTCGCTCACATTTTCTGCCTTTGATCTGATCTCTTCGTTCTTCAAGTAAAGAAGTCACGGTAAAAATCAGCATAATCTTTTAAAAATCAAAAAAGGCCAGCTTCAGTAGAGCTGGCCTTTTGTTCTGGTATGCTTTTTAACGATCAGTCATGTTCTTCATGATATCCGGTTAGCATTGATTTATAATGCTCACCAGGGGTTCGTCCCATAGTGGCAAAATATAAGTGTATCATCAGGAATATAGAAATAATGAAACCCGATGTAATGTGTAAAATGTCGGTTACCATAAAACCATTGACGCCCATATATTCATCAATGATTATCTCGGGAAAGAACATGCCCCATCCTGTTAAAATAACAATTGGTACAAAAACATACATTATAAATCCATAGGTTACTTTCTGTAATGGATTGAATTTCTGGGTCTTTCCTATTGGGTACGGAGGCTTTTCGTTTTTAAACACACCATAAGCGTAGAATCGTCCCTGTTTCCATAAACGAGTCAATAATCCGATAGGCTCTAAACGATAATGTCGTCCGTTTCGTGTAAAAAGATTACCCAGAAAAAAGATAACATAGCTAATTGACAATAATATCCCTGCAACATTATGGATTGAAATCGCAATGTCAAAACGTATAAGTCCGGATCCGGGTTCAGAATATTGTATACTGAGACCGGTAAGGATTAGCAAAAGACATAGCAAAGCATTTATCATATGCCATGCACGTATCCACTTAGGATATAAATAAACTCTTTCTCCCATTTTATTTCTTGATTATCCTGATTAAAGCATGTGCAATTATGACCAGTGTGACCAGTCCGAATATTAAAGCGCTGATCCAGTTAAGAAAAATATTTCTGTTGGCGCCAATGACATAGATGTCGCTTGTTATCATGGATCCCAGAACACCCTTTTTTATCCGGCCTTCCTGAATCTGGTATTTATACAGCGAGTGTAGCAAACGCGAGTCGCTACTGTGGCATTCAGCACAAGTATTCACTGCCTGATCAGCAGGCAGAATATCATGGGCTACTAAAACATCATCAACCAAATCAGCATGACATTCAAGACATCGAACATGTCTGAAATGATTAACCGTTTCAGGTAACCACTCATGAGTAGCAACCAGTGGCTCCAAACCAGTCCCCAGTAACAGATCTGTTGCTGTTGTTCCGCTATGACATTTAAGACACATGGCATTGTCGGTGGCAACAACATGGCTAATCACTTCCTCATTCCTCACTTCCATACGGAATCCATGCGGATCATGACATGACCAACAAGAGTATTTTGTGTCGGTCAATTGAGTGTGGTGACTTTTTTCGTATTCCTCTGCGATCCTTTCAAAATTGTATTGAGCAACAGCTTCATCGCCTTCGTGGCAATCTAAGCAAGTTGGGATATACTCGAATTTGGATTCGCGTAAATGAGGATAATCAGTATAATCAAAGGAATGGCAATCTAAACATCCGAATGACCAGTGATTTGCTTCGTAAAATTTGACAGAATCAATGATCAGGCATGGATACATATTCCTTATAATCGTTTCACCTGACTCTTGAGAGGTTTCATAAAACGATTGTTGTCCGTGACAAACAAAGCATTTTGCATTGTCTTCCCTGTTGGGATATTCACGTTCCTCAACTTCCGCATCCTGACTGAATGCGGAAAAAACGAGTAGGAAAGTGAATGATGAAAGTAAAAGGCTAGTTTTTCGATTCATCTTTATTCATGATAATTTTACAGAGCTTAGAACCTCACAATCACATTCATTCCTATAAGAATCTCACCTTTAGTAAAATCATTGAGGTTATTGGCCAGATTTTTCTGAGGGGTGATTTTGTCATAATTGGCTGCAAAGAGCTGGAAACAATGTGTAGGTGTACCAACTTCAAAACCTAAAGCCAAATTTGGCTTTGTGTCGTTTTGGTATAATTCCACAGCTTTATAGGTAAATGCTTGTTCGTAATTAGCAATAATAGAAAAATCACCAAATACTTTGTAACGAGCTCCGGCTGAAACACCTATATAATCATTATGCCAAACACTATCAACAGCATTAAAGTGTGCAAAACTAGGTGCTAATTGTACACTCAGCCGATCACCGAATTTCCTGTCGATAATAATCTGGTGGAAATAAGATAAACGATTTGTAAATGCATAATTCTCACCAAACACTTCTTCATTACGGGCATCAATAGCCATATTAACATAGTAGGAAATCCCAACTGGTATTGATCCTCCACGAGTTTGCTGTAAAATGTTATACATAGCGTAGAACTCTTGCAGCTTATTATTTTTTTCAGTACCAAAACCCACCATGAGCTTTTCAGTTATTCCAAAACTCAAACCCAAACGGATATTTGAAGGGGCA
>JABHCC010000078.1 GCA_018669475.1 Bacteroidota bacterium
ATGTACGCGGGCGATTGGCTGCTGCCGGATACGGCAATGGCGGGACGGTCTGGGGAACGGAAAATTTCGCCATGAGCAGTAGCGGTATGGGGATTGATGAAATTATGGCTGTCTGGGCTGATCCAGATCACATGCGTCCAGCCGTTACTCCAGCATATTGCAATGTGGGCGCAGGAGTGGCTCAGGTGAATGGCAGGACTTATTACGTCCTGCAAGCTGCCTATGTTGGCGGACAGGCGTGTGGCAGTTCCTCCTCGTCTTCAGAAGGTACTTCCCCGGATACTGGTTCTGGACCAGTAGTATCACAATTGATCGTACCGGTAAAAATCGCCACTCCAGATGTAGATGGCATAACCTATCATCTTGTCCAGGCTGGGCAATCTTTCTGGTCAATTGCGATCGGCTATCAAATCTCAATTAATGACTTGGAGACTTGGAATAACTTGTCCCGTGAGGCCCAATTGAACGCTGGACAACGCTTATTTATTCCAAATAAGGATACGGAAGGCTATGCCACACCGACTCCCTTTGGCATGTTCACACGCCAAACACCGGATGCAGACGGCAAAATCATCCATGAAGTGCAGGCTTACCAGGCTCTAATCACGATAGCTGATGCCTATCAAGTTCCTGTGGATCGGATATTATCAATGAATGGTCTTCAGGCAGATTGGCCCTTGCAGATCGGGCAAAAGCTTGTAATTTCTCCAGGAAATATCACCCCCAGCCCGACGCTGACCGTTCTCCAGAGGCTTACCCCTGATGCGGAGGGCAAATATTACCATACAGTCCAGAGTGGCGAGACGCTTTCCTGGATCGCTGATTTATACGAGGTTCCGCTTGCAGACTTATTGACTTGGAGCGGATTAAATAACACATCCGTTATTCGCCCTGGTCAAAAATTACTTCTTCTCGTTACTCTGCCTGCCACGCCGACGCTCACGCCTAGCCCAACATCAATAGTGCCTTCTCCTTTGCCGACCATGACACAATCACCACCAACGGCAACTCCGCCTGTTCCCGTTGAAACAGAGCCAGCGCGTAAATTGAACCTGGGCTTCATTGTGGGGGTGGTTGCTCTTCTGGTCGGTGCGGGTCTGTGGTGGGGATTTTCGCGCAAAAGGTAGTATTTCAACATAATCTAAAAAGAATGGCACTGTCTAAAAAGGAGAGACGATTATGATTATTTTAGATAACAAAAAGTATCAAGGGGTACTAATCGCCTGCGTGTTCTTTCTTCTATTATCTGCCTGTCAGTTTCCCCTGCCTTCACAGCCAACCTTGCCAGCTCCAGTTATTCAGGCGACTTTGATCCCCTCAAAAGAACCTCTGCTGCCAGAGCCAACACTTCCTCTCCCCACTTCTCATGTACATTCTTCCCCAATTCTAATTTTTGTAGGTAATGGCTATAATTCACGCGGAATGACTTTGCTTGGAGGTTCTCTTGAAGAGACTTGGCTTATACCAGAAGAAGTATCCCCGTATCTCAAAATAGACAATGAGATTAACTACTATTCATTAGACGGAACGCATGGCTCTACACTACTTATTACGTATAGTGAAGATACTGGTCCTGCTGTTAATTGCACTCACTCTCGTTATTGGGTTGAGACATCTTCTGATTTGCTCCCGTTTTCATTTGGTCTAAATAGTAGCGAGGGGATTTCCAATTTAAGAAACATAGAATTCTTGTCGCCACAGAACGAAACTTATCATCAACTGGTGGAAACCTATCTGCTTGAACAAGGGATTGAGACGCCAAGTGTGCAGGTAAAGCGTATTTTGCGCGTGGATCTCGACAATGATGGGACTGATGAAGTCCTGATCGAAGCATCCCATTTTATAGAAAAAACAGGGCATAGTGTCTCTCCCGGAGACTATTCTTTCATCCTGATGCGTAAAGTCTCAGAAAATAATGTGATTACCCAACGCGTGGTTGGGGAAATTTATTATGAAGACGTTGTGTCTAAACTCCCGCATACTTATTTTTTGCAAGCCATAGCTGATATAAATGGAAATGGTCAAATGGAGGTTCTGGTAGGAGTGAGTAGATGGGAAGGAAATGGCGCAATCCTCTACGAATTGAATGACACTCAACTAGAGGAAGTTCTACGAATGATTTGTTCTTTATAAACCCTTAAATTTCAATGAACCTAATATGAACACCGCCCTATTAAAAAAATGGAACGAAGATTTAGCAGCACAATTTTCACGCCGTCTGACCGGCAAAGAAAAAGAGCGCTTCCTCGATAAAATCGAAGAAGAACTACAAGCGCGTAACTACGAAAGCGAGCGAGTAAAAGTCAAGCGCTGGGGCTTCACTAACAGGTTGGTTTCCACAAAATGTGAGAAGCCGAAAGTTATCTTTCTAGCTCATTACGATACCCCAACGATCATGCCTTGGGGTATTTCATCAGCCTTCACACTCTTTGGACACACTAGACAAGTTTTAGCCTCGATCTTTCTGATTATCCTAACCTTGACCCTTAGTGCAATTTATCTTTGGCTCGAACTCAATGGTTTTGAATATTGGGCCGCAATTTACCTGGTGATTACGAGTATCTTACTTGTGATTCCCATCTTTTTTCCAAACCCCAACAATGCGGAAGATAATACCAGTGGGGTAATCGGCCTCTTGGCTTTGGCGGAGCAGATCAAAGATGAGAGCTTCAAAGAGAAGGTTCAGTTTGTCTTTTTGGATAATGAGGAATGGGGCTTGATCGGCTCAAATGCGCTGAAAAGGATCTGGCAAAAGGATAATCACCTTCGAGCCAATACAGCCATCATCAATCTGGATTGTGTTTCTCGCGGCGAAGTCCCGCTGCTTGTTTATCATCATAATAATCGCGTTGCCCAGGAAGTATTGCCTTTTTTACAGGAACACCTTCCGCAAACTCAAATGCTTGATATGAAAAGGGTTCCACTTTCTGACAATTACACTTTTCGTGAAAAAGGGGCAATTGACATTTCCTACGCTGATCCATCCAACATTCCTGGAGGATTTTATATCCGCAAGATTCATACCCCAGGTGATAAGGACTTTTCTCCAAAGAAAACCGGGCAATTGATTGACGCCCTCACTGATTTTCTGAAAGATAAATTCAGAGAGATTACACCTCAATAGCACTACATCCATCAGTAATGCTGGGGCTATGTATCTATTATTCTCAATGATTAGAGGGGAGATTAATGGTTATATTATGTGTTCAAGATCAATATCTCAAAGGATATAATATCCAAATCGAAGTTGTTTTTAGAGGCAAGAAAAAATGATAAAAGATTTGTGGAGTGGCATGATCACCAAGATCAAGGTTATATCTTGTCGAGTTTGGGCACATATGTATTCTCTCTTCCAGATGAACTTCAATCCTGATTGGCGCAAACCGCTGCCACCTATTCCCTGTCAATTCTGTGGTAAACCAGGGCATCTAGAAAGATATTGCCCTAATGCAAAGGGGATGGGTATTCTCGATTAAAAACAGAGTAGTTGCTTGCTCACAGCTCCGACTGTGGGCTAGGTGGGCTAGAAATGTGTCTTGTTTTTCACGACCAAAATTCCATTCCCTCTTGAGGCAAGACACATAAAGTAAATATACTGTGTGGCTCATAATAAAAGTGTGACGATTTATTCGCGTGTATAGTATTTAAATACCTCAATAGCCTTTGCATTTGAGCTATGCATTGCTGCTCTGTATAGATTCAATCCTACAATTTTTTTCGCCTGTTCCAACGAAAATTGTGACTTGTGTTGGCTTAGAGCTGTTATCTTTGTTTCCAAAAAATCGGATATATCAAATTTCATGTGGTAACTGGAGAGGGGGGTCCATACTTCGTACATAAGTAAGTATTTCAAATGGGTGGGCGAACCTAACTCTGGAAAATATGGACTTGCTGATAACCAAGTTGCCTCTCCTACAATATCATGAATTATACGATGTTCACGATCCTGCTCGTTGCCATGTGGGAAAAGCACCCCTTGGTAACCACCTTTGCGAATAATTTCGACAATATTTTTCACTTTTTCCAGTGAATAAGAAATATCTCTGTCCTTACCTCGCAAGAACCATTTATTTCGAACCCCCAATACTTCACATGACTTAGTAGCTTCAGATTCTCGAATTTCTCTAGCTTGTAATTTTTCAGTGTTTGGGACACCAATATCACCAGATGTCATATATACCACATCAACAGCATGACCCTTTTGAGTTAAATAGGCAATTGTCCCACCGCAACCTATTACCTCATCGTCATGGTGAGGAGCAACAACTAATATTTGTAGTGCTAATTCTGTAGAGCTGAATTGACTAAGGTTTTCCATATCAAATTATTGATCGTTGTTGTTCAACCCGCTTGACTCTATTTACGACATAATAGGTTATCGGTGTTGCCAAAATTTCATACAATGTTTTCAGCCCCCATATTGTTATGGCCGATGTAATCCAACCTTGTGTTGGCACAGTACCAGCAAATGCAACCAGCATAAATGCAAATGAGTCAATTCCTTCGCCTACAAAGGTGGATCCTATCGTACGTGACCATAACCATCGTTCTCCTGTTAGGGTTTTCATCTTTTCCATTATCCAGGCATTTGCGAACGATCCTGCTAGATATGCTGTGAAGGATGCTAACAGGATACGCGGCGCAAATCCTAAAATGCGCTCAAAAGGCAGTTGCCCATCCCAGAAAGGAGCTGCTGGCAGTATTTGTGCTAAGTAAATAACTAACACAAGAAACAAATTAGCAAAAAAACCTGTCCAAATAACTTTACGAGCAGCCTTTAACCCGTATACTTCGGTTAATACATCATTTACAATGTAGCTAATTGGAAAGATTATTGTCCCTGCGGGAAAGATAAATGGGCCAACTTGCACAAGTTTAACGGCAACAATATTGGCAGCAAGTAAACTAACTATAAAGACAATTGTAAAAGTATCTAAAAAACTAAAATGTTTTTGTTTTGTGTTCATGGGTTTTTAAAAAATCTCCTCTGGTGATTTGTGATATACAAGATAATAACCAATGTAAAAAGACATGAGCCAGATTGTATCTAATAATCTCTTGTGAAATGCTCTTTTGATTTTTGGTTTACCATCAAACCAATGGCTAGGATTAATCCTGTAAAGAAACCGGCGTAATATCCATTCAGGATTTTCATAAGGCGTTCTCAAGCCAAGTTTAACTTGGGCATGAGATCCTTTCCCTAGTTTATATCCTGAGTTAATAAAGTGTGGAAGAGATATAGCAGCATGAGTAATAACAGCTTCTTGGCAATAAGCAACATCAAGACCGTTTTTCTGAGCTCGATAGCTGAATTCTGAATCCCCTGACCAAAAAATCCCCTCGTTAAAAAAGTACCCTCCCAAGCTTGATTTAATATTTAATCTTATTCCAAGCCCAGGAGTATAGGCGCGAATAGGAATGCGATTATTTACACATGAGTACCATTCGCTCAGCATTTTACTTGCGAGTGCCCCTTTGTTTTTGAGAAACCTAACATGCGCACGGGCGAGTGGCGAGGACTTAAGTGCTTCGGTTATCTGCAATAAGCAACCAGAATCTACAATACAGTCAGAATCTATGATAAAGGCAAAGTTCGTCTCCACTGCGTTTAAACCACGGTTACAACTTATACTGTAATTACCTCGTTGACTTAGTATTACAGTTGCTCCAGTCTTTGTTATTTGTTTCTCAAGAAGTGGATTTGGAACCAGAGAGACAATGATCGAAATACTAGGGTTGATTGATGCAATTGCATCAAGCACTCTTTCATCATCGCAACAGATAATAACCACACTTAGGAGCTTTGAAATATCATCATTTATCATACTGTACAGAATCCTTCACTCCTAACATCTTGAAGGCTGTACGACGCATAAAGCATGGCCCACACTGTCCGCAATGATGCTCGCTTCCATAATAGCATGACCAAGACAGGTCGATCGGAGCTCCTATATCCAAAGCTAATTCTACAATTTGATGCTTAACAAGATTACCTAAGGGGGAAACTATTTGAGGGCGGCTCATCGTTCCTATGTTGCATACATGGTCTAGAGCTTCATAGAATTCTACGGTGTTATCCGGATATGCTCCTCCCTCTTCCAGGTTGAGTCCCATTATGAGGGTATCGTAATCGTAGCGATCACATAAGCTTGCTGCCATAGCAGTAAAAACAAGATTGCGAGCTGGTACCCATTCATGCGCAAATTCTGCACCAATTTCATTATTAGTGATTTCTAAAGACGTATCTGTTAAAGATGATCCCCCTAATTGTCCAAGCCAATCTAAATTCTCAAATTTAACAGAACAATTTAGAGCTGCCGCAATTTTCTTTACAGCTCTAATCTCTTGTTCTTGGGCTCTGCAATTATATAGGAAATGTAGCAATGTGATTTCATACCCCTCTGTTTGTGCCCATTTTGCTGCCGTAGTGCTGTCTAATCCTCCACTACAAATTATAAGCGCCTTTTTATTTGGGCTACGAGGTTTAAGAACTTCCTCATGTATTAAGCCAGTGTTCGAGTCTATTTCTACAATACTATAAGGAGGAACTTGCACTACAGAATTATTCCACAATTTATTGGACAAGCTAGGTTCAGGTAACAAGTGGCTAGGTCTAGATGCAAAAAATATAGCTCCTAACTCAGGCTTTGCTTGAATATATATCGGTTTAAAATTGCACGACAGCCATAATTTAGCAGGATACTTTTCATCAATAATGGCCAAAGCAAAAGACCCTGATAATTCTTGAACTGCCGATTTAACCCCAAGCTTACTAACCAAACTCGGAATAACAGCGGTATCTATACGCGTCTTTGTTTCTATTTTATATTTATTTTTTATTTCTTTGTCATTAGCAATCACCCCGTTATGGCTTACAAAAACCTTATTACCCTCAAATGGCTGAATATCACTAAGCAATTTGGATGAAACATATTCAGTAGTGGGCTCAGCGCGATTGTTTCCTATCAGAACTGATGTTTTTGACGAAACTGCATTACGCACAAAATCATAGTTTCCTGGAACTAAGGTAACCTCCCTTCGACTTGTCTGATCATTATCTATGCACGCTACCCCTATACTATCCTGACCTCGCTCGCGGCCTCTATCAAGTATAGGAATGTAATGATTTACGATAGCCTCTCGGCTTGAGTTTTCATCTGTGATTATGAAGCCTGATATAGAGCACATGGTGACACCCTCCACAGTGTTGTATAGTTATGCTAAAGGCCTAGAAATAAGCTAAAAAAGAACAAAGTGATTATTAAAGCTGTAGCAGACGCAAAAGAGCTAAGGCTAACTCCAGACCAATCCATCTCAAGTTGCTCTTCAAAAAAAATAATCCGCTTGAATAAAGCACTTCTCTCTCTATACTTAATCGCACCTATTAATCTCCCCGCATCAAGGCTTGTAAGTAGTATTAGCTCTTCAAATGATACGAGCCAAGAATTATTTTTTGAGTTTTTACTTAACCACTTAATGCTAGCGTATATGAGAACAGAAAGAGTAGCCCAGAAAATAGGGACCAGTAGACTGCTAGTCCCTACAGAAGTGGACCAAAAACTTGCAAAGATTATTAGCAATATCGCGTACTGAGAATTCAACGGAAAATCTATGATTGAGCGTGCCGGATGTTTTTTTAGCAATAATGCGTCCGCAGTCCCATACCTTATGAAACGATCATAAACTTGCCAGAAAGAAGCCCATGTTTCTTTTGTGTGATATGCAATAGCTCGAGAATTACAAGACAACCGCCACCCAGCATCCGTTATTTTGAATCCAATATCAACATCCTCTCCTCCGGGACGTGAGAATCTAGGGTCAAATCCTCCAACTTCTAGAAAAATGTCTCGCCTAAACGAAATATTTGCTGTTGGCCCCCATGAAGTACTAGATTGTCTAACAGGAATACTGAAACACTCCAAAACGCCAGTTTGCTCTACGCTTTTCCAAGTATTTGTATCTTTTCCTACAAAGTTTAGCAAGCCTAGACAGCCGGCAGTATCAGGATTTGAATATTCGTTATAGTGTTCTCTAAGGATATTTATATCTACATAACAATCAGAGTCGAGAAACAAAATCACATTATAGCGCGCTTGCATTGCCCCAAAATTCCGCTTCTGACTTATATTGTTATTTCCCAGATAATACTTAGCATCAAATAATTCAGCTAGGCTTTGTACTGTTTTTTGTTCATTAGATTGACTGTTATCAATTAGTAATACTTCTGTTGGTAATTGAAAATTATTCCTTGCCACTTTTACTGATTGTAAAAGTTTTTCGAGTAGCGGAAGCCTTCCAGCACAGGGAATTAGAATAGAGATGCCGTTGATAGGCGTATCCTTATGGTGTGATTGGTTCATGATTGCCCTATAAGTATTATCATAAGAGAATAACAAATTAGTAACGCCAAAAGATTTGACCAAGTATTAATTGCTTCGGGAATCCAACTCCCCTTGGTCTCTCCTACGCTCAATAATGGGCGGGAGTAGAAAAAACGCAAATCGCCATGTCGCAAAAATTCCAAAGAACTTCCAACTTGGTAAGTTAGCTCAGGAATTGTTGATAAAACATTTTCTTTGAAACTAGAAAATTTATCAGTATACGAACCAGGGTTTTGAAGCGCACTAATAAACGAAAAGAGCGAAGTGGCTAAGAATAACCACACTATAGGAAACAGTAAAAAAAGCGAATACTCAAAAACAAATCCGCAGATTAAAAATAAAACACATATTGCAATAAACCATGCAAACAGGGTAGGAGGGTGATGAACTCTTAGTGCCTTATGTTTTTTATATAAGTGATATTCCATCCTCCCCCACCTCATAGCGCGGCCTAAGACAGCACTTATACTATTCCATGTACTACGAGAATGAAGAGCAATAGCAAAGGGGTTATAAATTAAGCTTCGACCTGATTGAGTTATCCGATAAGTTAGATCTAAATCATCCCCCCCCAACTTAAAAGGGAAGTTTTCATCAAAGAGCCCAATCTCAATCAAAACATCTCGCCGAACAGAGAGGTTTGCTGTCGGGCCCCATCGAACATAGGTTGGTTTCTCTGCAATATCAAAGTGTCTAACCATTGAAGAATGTTCTACAAGATACCAGGCTAGGGTTTTTGGACCTGTGAATTCTAATTTTCCAAGTACCCCGCTTATCAATAAGCCTGGATGATTTTCATAGTATTTCCAGTGCTCAGTAAGTAAATTTTCAGAAGGGGTACAGTCAGAATCTAAAAAAAGAATGATAGAAAATCGTGCATGCTTTATTCCTGCATTTCTTTTGCTCCTCACATTTGGTGAACCAGGAATAAATATTGCGTCGTAATGCTCACAAGCAATCAAAATCTTTTGTTGAGTATCTGTTTGACTACTGTCTATTATCAAAACTTCAGAAGGAAATTCTACTCTTTCTCGCAAACCATAAAGTTGCTCAATTAGGGCAATGGTTAGAGATGTTCGCCCCTCAGTAGGTATAACTATTGATATCCCAGATGGGGTATTCATTTCGTTGGGGTGGGTTCCAATGTGTCGGGAATGAATTCAGCTAAGTGCGGCAAAGCCTGCCTAAGGATCTCAGGTGCTACTTTGCCATTCAACATCTCCACCTGTAATATATCCGAATGTATTTCCCAGTTCCAACGTTCTTTTGCCGGTGATACATGCCAGCCTTTTGCTTGGGGAACTCCCCATCCTTTCCAGTCTTGAGCAACTAAAAGGCTCATCATCACATCTTCACCACCTAGTCCGTCAACGCAATATTGGGTAATGAGGTCCCAATCAATATTTTTCAAAGCATCAGAGCGCATTAGCAAGAACGCTGCGTCACCAAAATAAATCCTAAGCTTGTCAACTATTTTTTCCTCTCCATTTAGAACATTAATATCATTATTATATTTTCGAAAAGGATCCAGTTCCTTTTTAATACCCTGAACAAAACCATTTTTGTTGTGTGCTTTTAGTGATTTCACCAAATGTTCCAACGAATCTGGTTCAATAATCATATCGTCATCTAACCAGAGTAAATAGGGTTCTCCTCTTATGGTTTCGTATAGATCTCTACGAGCAAATGCTACGCCTTGTCTTTCATCCGTTCGCAAATAATTCACTACAATATTTTTATGTTTAAGCAAATTTAATACTAAGCGTACATTTCGATCTGCAAAGATATCACGTAGGCCTTCATCTCGGATATATATTGTAAAATCTTGATAAGTTTGCATTGCAAGCGAAACAAGGGGAAAATAAATTTTCCCCGTATCGTTCTGATCATTCCTCGTGGGTATACAAACCGCAATCGAACGCATATTTACCACTCCTTAAGACAAAAACTCTTCCGAGTGTAATTCCCCAATAATAACCGAGAACAACGCATGACGGGAAGCTTGTTGGAAATCTGGCATCCATATAACGGCCCATGCCGTTGTATTAAGTGATTTCGCGGCGTTAAGCGAAATTGGTATAGCAAGGATTATTCTGATGTCCATGTTTTGAAAATACTCAATGTAGGAATCAAGGATTTCCCTCGAAAGGCGATCTAACTGCAGTAAAGCAATAACAACAAATTCGGATTGGCTGAAATTTAGATGCGGGAAATCTGTTTTCTCACTGGTTGTAGTAATCGCGTTCCATTCTATATTGACATTCTCATGTGGATCAAGTTTATGCCAAGGTACCCACTGGTCGGATTTTACTTGGTCTAACATCTGGCTTGAGCCAATAACTAAGCACCCTATTGTTAATGGGCGCTTCTGAATAGGAAAGCCAGATTGTGGTTTTTTTATCAGACGTATTGATCTCCGAGAAATTTCATCAATTAATTCGGTGGTCTTATCATTACCAATAGAAATATCTATCTTTGACAACGGTAATCTTGTAAGTACAGATTGGTTTATTTTATTTTTTGCTCTAAGAATCCGAGCCACAGACAAATTAATTTGCTCCTCGGTAACCTTGCCAGACTCTAAAGCATCATAAATGCCCTTAATGGCATCAATTGCATCTTGAGGAGTTGTTAATGCTACCAACAGATCTGCGCCGGCGACAATTGCATGGTACGCTATTTTTCTTATAGAATGCTTCCTCAAAAATGGTAAATTGAGAGCGTCAGTTACCACTAACCCTTTAAAACCAAGCTCGTCTCTAAGATATTTTTGAACAATTCTCCGTGACAAAGCAGCTGGACGTGTTCCCGCATCTGAACTCCATTTTGTATTATCGAGCTGAGGAAATGCTCCATGAGAAAGCATAACTGCATCCACCCCCGCAGCTATTGCGGCCTTGAACGGTATCCATTCATAAGTATTCAAGTGATCATAACTCTGATGATTAAGTGTAGAACCATCATTACAGAATAATTGTCTGCCATTACCTGGGAAATATTTAACCGTACTTATCGCGCCAGCATCAGAAATACCCAGAACAAACTGGCGGCCAATTTCACCACTTATATGTGGATCAGAGCCTATACTTCTTAATCCAAAGTAAGTATCTTCACTAGTATGTAAATCTAGGAGAGGGGAAAAAATCATATTAATGCCAAGTTGCAAAGCTTCTTTTGCCGTAAAAAAAGCAGCCTGGTATGCTAGGTCAGAATTATTTATTACCCCAAACGCCGAAAGAGGAGGAAAACGGGGAGCATCTACTATTTGCTGCCCAAGCCCTGTTTCCAAATCGGACGCGATAAATAAAGGAGTAGCCGCCATACTCTGTGCATGCGATGTGAACATTAATGTTCCTAACGCATATCCATGATAAAGCTTGAAGCCGGCTACATGATAATTAGTGACTAGTTTTTCTGAGGCTTTGTATTCCCTCGCTGAGTTGCCTCGAAATCTCCCAAAGGTTTGGGCTAAAACCAATTGGCCGATTTTTTGCTCTATCGTAAGGTTTTGTGCGGACTTTAGGAAATGATTTTTTTCCATGGAATATCCCTAATCATTGCAAGTTTCCTGTTTATTATCGGATAATAATATTGTTTTAAAGAATCTGTTGTCATCTGACGTGATTTCCAACGCAAATTGCGAGATACCCACAAAATAAACATTGCCATAATTGTTTCTTCAATTTCATCGCAAGAAAAATCAGAATACAAGTCACGACTTTCCCGGAAATAGGTGTTCAGGAATATATCAGTAAGATCGTTCTCGGTAAGAAACAAGTGGTGAGCTAAATCATAAAGAGGATTTTCCAGATTGATATCTTCCCAGTCAATTACCGCAGAAATATATTTTCCTGATGATTGGAGAGACAAAAGATTGTTTAAGTGAAAGTCTCCATGATTCAGATTGAGACTAAATCGCATTGTATGCTTCGAAAAGAGTTCAGCTGCTTTTGTCAATTCTAAATTCAGATAATCATCCGATATTTGAATTGCCTTTTCAATATCTATTTGCATGCCTGACCGAGATGTATACTTTAGCTCACTTATGGTTTGTATAGGTAAATTACCAAATAGTCCGGAGATCAAATCAAGATCAATTTCTATATTATTAATTTGTGCTAAAGTTTTTGCAGCCAACTCAACATGAGTAGGTTTGTCTGAGAATACATTGCCACCAGCTACCCACTCTATTACAATCCAAGCGTATTGATCCGAAAAAAAGCCTGAAAGGTTTTCCTGTTGGAAATCTAATACTTTGGGAACATAAAACGAACGCTCAGTATATTGCTCTAGTAGCCGATGGGCTTTAAATTCATTTTCAATTTTTTTAGCATAAGAATTTACCTTGAGGAAAAACTGTGTTCCATCACTCCACTTAGCCACTAGTGATAGTCGCTTAGATGGTTCTGAGTACTGTATTGGAATTAGATAAAAAACAAGATTTCCGCAGACCAAGGTAGTTCCTCCGCGTGAAAAATGAGAAAATAAAACCGGTGATTGAATAATTTTCCTGAGTTCCTTGATGTATGACGAATAAGGTTGTTTTTGCATATGCTATTATGTGCAACAATGTGAATTGGTGTAAAAAAGCTACGACGCACCTAAAAACATCTAAGACCAGGGTGTTTCCTCCAGTATTTTTTAAATATACTTCATAACATGTCGACAGTCTATTGACTATTGTAATATTAGGTATGATAGAATCGACAGACATTTTCTGATACATATAAAACTACTCTAAATTATAGGCGGTAAAATGAGTGCACAAACTTCGGAAAACTTCAAAACCCCAGATGAAGAAACTTCTGCATCAAGAAAAGAATTGCAATATCCAAATCCTTTGCTGGTACATAAATTCTATAGAGAAGGCTTAAAACCTCAGATTCTTCGTATGGCATTATTGTTAAATGTTTTTTCACCTCTCAGGGACGGACCTCAAAATGCGAAGAAGGTTGCCAAAGCTTGCAACGCTAATGAGACGGGAATGAGTTTCTTGCTTGATTCCTTGTGTGCTTTTGGTTTTCTTGATAAGAACAAACAAGAATATCAATTGACAGCAACATCATCAATGTTTTTAATACCAGAGCAAGCTAGTTACGTAGGCAATTGGGTGTTGGAGCAAACTAATCCTACTATTTTCCTCAATATGTTAGACACTTTGCGCAATGGAGAACCTTTTTTTCCAAATATGCCATGGCATGAACTGGCTTGGCTAGAAAGCTATGATACATCACGGTTTGATGAAAGCCTAGAGATGTGGGAAATAGCGGGAATTGATGTAAATAAGCAAAATGAAGTTCGTATTGGGGATTTGGCTTGTGGCTGCGGCATAACAAGCTTTGCATATGCAAGCTGCAATAAATACGCGCAAATCACATGTGTTGATAATCAAAAAGTTTTGGATGTCGCTCAAAACTTAGCTGAAAGAATGGATATAACATCACAAGTCACTTACATCCCTCAAAACTTACACGATGTTGAATTTGTAGACAGATGTTACGATATTGTATTACTCAGCAATATAACTAATTTTTTTTCACCTGAAAAAAACATAGACCTTTTTCAACGTCTATATAGCGCCCTAGAACACAATGGACAACTAATCATTAATGTCACAATGGCCCCTCCAAACATGATAAACGAACACGTGAACCTTTATTCACTAATTCTTTGGGCAATAACAGGGACGTCCTTTTACCATTTTGATTTATATAAGGATTGGTTAAGTGCTGCGGGATTTGTTGAAGTAAAACTCCTAAGTAATTTATGGTTATCTGCCAAAAAGGCAATGTGAACTAATTAATTCTCTGTATAAATCTTATGAATATCATATTACTCAACCCTCCTCCTAATGACCGAAGTTGGTATCGCGTAGAACACCTAGGTCTTGCTTACCTAGCTGCAACCCTACGTCAGACGGGACATCAAGTGAAAATTCTTGATGCCTTTTTAGAGAACCTTGATGTTGACAAAACAATAAAGGTAATCTTGTCTCTTGAAAACAAAATCGACATTCTAGGTATTACAGCAACCGAACCTCAAACTTTGTTTTCAGGAGCAGAGATTGTTAATCAACTGCGTCAAAATGGATTGAGTGCCCATGTAACAGCAGGAGGATACTTGCCGACCTTCTGGAGCGAAGAAGTTCTTATAAAATTTCCCGAGATAGATTCTGTCGTTCTCGGAGAGGGAGAAGTAACTCTCAAAGAGCTTTCTGAGGCTATTGAAAAAGAGCTTGAATTAAAAAATGTTCCAGGTCTTGCTCTTCGGGATGAAAAAGGTCGTGTTTTTTACTCACCAAGACGTTCATTAATGGCCGATTTGGACACTCTCCCTTTCCCCGCCAGAGATTACTTAGAGATTACTTACGAAAAATACCATCATGCAGTTATTTCATCCAGCCGTGGCTGTTATCACAAGTGTTCATTTTGTCAAATAGCTCAGTTTTATCGGTTGTCAACAGGTAGTCCCTACCGATCACGAAGTGCGAAAAGCATTGCAGATGAAATAGAGATGCTTGTCAAGGAATACGACGTACGCTCTATCTTCTTTGTTGATGATGAGTTTATAACAGAAAGTTCTAAGCGAATAAAGATTATAGAAGAGCTTATCCAAGAAATAGAAAAGCGGCAATTGAAATTCAAATTTTCGATGCAATATCGTGCAGATACCGGAGCTTGTGAGGAATTGCTGAAAAAGCTAAAGTCTGTTGGATTAAGTACAGTTTTTATTGGGGTGGAGTCTGGGGTTGATAGCGTTCTAGAGCGATTTGATAAAGGCATCAACCGAGAAAATATAAGAAAAGCATTGATGCTAGTCGATAAGTTGGAGTTAAACTTGATTGCAGGTTACATGATTTATCATCCCGATACCACCTTTGATGAGCTAAAGAAAAGCATAAAATATCTGTTATCTCATGAAGCACCAATCCTGCAAGATTTACATGGCATGATGGTTTTAAAAGGCACAATTGAGGAAACGCATCTTCAAGAAAAGGGCTTAGCAAATGAACGTGATTTCAAAGTAAGCTATAAAATTCAAGATAAAAAAGTCCTGGCTTTTGCAGATCTGCTGCGACATTACTTTCCAATATACCGAGATGTCGTTCTTGATATTTATGAATTGCTATTCCTCTTAGTCAGCTTGCCAGATGAAATAGCAAATGAAAAAAAGAAAATTGACCATAAGTTAAAAGATCTTCACGGATTATTGATGTCCAAAGCAATAGAAGACATTGAAAATGGAACGCTCAACGAAAAGGAATTATTAAATGAATTGGATGAAAAATTCCAATTGCTTAGAGGCCAAACACGTCAAATGCTTCTTCGTGGCCGCGCTTTTGCACACACAAGAAAAAGTGCAATGCGAGAATAACTATGGATGATAATTTTTGGCATAACAATATTGGGCCACAGTATATAGAATGGTGGTATGTAGATGCACGGCTTAATGATAATTATTATCTAGCTGGTAGTTTTGGTATTTGGGGAAATCTGAAAAGGCCTAGAAGTTTAGTCATCCGCTCTGATTTTCTTTTGACTACACCAAACGGCAATACAATCGACTTTGGTAATTCGTTTGATCTCTCGAGCTTCAAAGCATCCACTACTAAATGCCATGTTCAATTAGGCAATAATGTTTTAGAAAACATTGAAGACAAATATAACCTAAGACTGTGCAATGGAGAAAATAATATTTTTTTGGATTTGTCGTTCAGACCGGCTTGTGCAGGCTATAAACATATCCATTATTTCGACAAGAATAGATGTAGTTTTTTTGCTTGGGTTGTTCCTGCTCCATTTGCGAAATTTGAAGGGGTGCTTGAGAAAAACGGGAAAAAGATATATTTGATTGGGAGTGGATATCATGATCATAATTGGGCATCTGTGTCATTAGATGAGGTATTAGGAGGTTGGGTTTGGGGGAGGCTTCATGGAGATAATGATGTACTTGTATTTGCCAAATTACAGGGGAAGACTAGCACATTATTCAGCAGCCTAGCTTGGATAAAACAAAATGAAATGCATTCACCCAAATATCAATATCTAAGTTGCGCCCTAGAAGCCACAGACATGAAAATTACTACAAATGCATTGGATTGGGATTTGATGGTAACAAACTCACAAATAGAGATGAAATTAGCAATTGAGAAAAAAGATGATATAGCAAAGAACACTAAAAGCCCCGGATATAAACGATTGATTTCTTATGGTACGGGAGAAATTATTCATGCAGGAGCTAGTCA
Organism: Bacteroidota bacterium; assembly: GCA_018669475.1. GTDB lineage: Bacteria > Bacteroidota > Bacteroidia > Bacteroidales > UBA12481 > JABHCC01. The sequence goes on from JABHCC010000078.1 coordinate 16,627, forward strand.
TGAAGTAACAGGAAGCATATTCCATGAATTTAAGGAGTTGTCATAAACCAAAATGAACATCCTACTATTAAATCCTCCATCCAAAGATACCAGTTGGTATCGTGCTGAACATCTAGGTCTTGCTTATCTAGCCGCAACTCTACGCCAAGTTGGACATCGAGTTAAGATACTTGATGCCTTTTTAGAGAACTTTGATGTCGATAAGACAATAAAGGCGATCTTATCGCTTGAAAACACAATCGACATACTAGGTATTACTGCAACGGAACCCCAAACCCTATTTTCAGGAATAAAAATTGTTAATAAACTACGACAACACGGATTAAATGCTCATGTAACAGCAGGAGGATACTTGCCAACCTTCTGGAGCGAAGAAGTTCTTACAAAATTTCCCGAAATAGACTCTCTCGTTCTTGGTGAAGGAGAGCAAACCATTACAGAGCTTGTTAACGCTCTTCAAAGAGGGAGCGAATTAGGGGGTATTCCTGGTCTTGCACTCCGAGACGAACAAGGTCATGTTTTTTACACAGAAAAACGTTCATTAATAGCCGATTTGGATACTCTACCTTTTCCCGCCAGAGATTATTTATCAGTTGCGTACCAAAAATACCACCATGCATTGGTTTATTCCAGTCGTGGCTGCTACCACAAATGTTCATTTTGCCAAATAGCTCAGTTTTATCGATTGTCGACAGGTAGTCCTTACCGATCAAGAAGTGCTAAAAATATTGCCGATGAAATCGAAATCCTTGTCAAAAAGCATGGCGTTCGTTCAGTCTTTTTTGTTGATGATGAGTTCATAACAGAAAGTTCTAAACGAATAAAAATCATAGAAGAACTCATTTGTGAAATAGATAAGCGCCAATTAAAATTCAATTTTTCAATTCAATATCGGGCTGACACTGGAGCTCGTGAGGAATTGTTAAAAAAACTAAAATCCATTGGATTAAATACAGTGTTTGTTGGTGTGGAATCTGGGGTCGATAGCGTGCTAGAACGATTCGACAAAGGCATTGATAAGGCGGATATCCAAACAGCATTGCAATTGATCGAGGACTTTAGTTTTAATAAAAATATTGGTTATATTCTGTTCAATCCAGGAACCACCTATAATGAGTTAAGAGAAAGCATAACGTATCTTCTAACCCCAAAAGCACCAACCCTAGTAAAGTTAATTGGCATGATGGTTTTGAAAGGAACGCCTGAAAACAACACTCTCAAGGCAGAAAATTCAAGCCTAGAACGTGACTTCAGCATAAGATATCCTATTAAAGATAAGAAAGTAGCAGCTTTTGCTAGTATGGTTAAGCGTTACTATCCAATATATGAGCCTGTTGCAAAAGATTATTACGAACTCCACTTTCTAATCGGTGATTTATCCGAAAATGAAAGTCAGAAAATACTCAAAAGGGTTAAGGTTGTTGAGAAGAATATCAGAAATCTCCATCAGCTGTTTTTGTCTAGAGCGCTAGAAGAACTAGACCAAGATCAAGCAATCAACAATAACTGGGTGGATGAACTTCGAGACCCTTTTATTCCTTTACACGTTCAAACGCAACAAATTTTGGAAGATGGCATTCGCTTAATTGAGGCAGATAAATGAAAAAAATATCAAAAAAAACAAAAGCATATATTGATAAATTGAGCTTATCAATACAGGAAAAACACGCTCATGTAAGGCCTTTAACTGCTAGTCTCCAAGTTAATAAATGGTGCAATTCTAAATGTGAGTATTGTGGTATATGGAAGAGCCCAATGATGAATCCTTCGCTTGAAGATTTAACTCTGGCTATTGATGAGTTGAGCGGCTTGGGGGTACAAATGATTAGCCTTACTGGAGGAGAACCTTTCCTGCATGATAAGTTACCCCAAATTGTTGAACATATGAAAGCTCGTGAAGTAATTAGTTCAACAATGACAAATGGTTTACTGTTGAAACCTAAATATGCTTTACCTGTATTGGAAGCAGGGTTAAATTCACTATGCGTTTCTCTCGACACTGTCGATCCAATTGCTTACAAAAAAATAAGAGGCGTTCCATTAAGTCCAATTCTTAAGGGATTAAAGTATATATCTTCTATCCGCCGAGAATTCCCAAGTTTTTTTGTCTTTTCAATTAATTGTGTGATATCTAAAGTGAACATTGAGCATATTCCTTCTCTTGTTGAGTTTTGCAGTGAGTTGGATATTTCTATGGGATTCCAACCGCTCCACCGTTCTTTTGATAGTAGACACAATCCAGAAGAGTTACAATTTTATGAAGATGACCTTCCCTATTTACACAAAAAAATTGATGATTTAATTCAGATGAAGCAGGATGGTTATAGAATAGATAACAATCCTGCTTACTTGAAAGGATTCCCTGAATTTCTTGTCAATAAAGAACTTCCAGGCGGAACTGTATGTTCAGCAGGTTTTACAACCATATCTGTGGATTACAAATTAGATGTTAGAAGTTGTTGGCCCATGAAGGTGGTTGGGAATTTGCACATATCTAAGCTGAAGGAGCTTTGGTTCTCGGAAGAATATGATAATAAACGCGCTTCTATGCTTGAGTTGAATTGTCCTAAATGCTGGTTACGTTGTCACACAGATTACTTGTCAGTTCAATGGCTAAGTGATCTCTTGGAAAAAATTACCCGCGTAAAATCTAATCAGCCTATTATTCGCCATGTCAAAAGCTAAAGAATTACTTAGATGGAAAGAATGGGGTGATTCAAAGTTGCCTTTTGTCATAATTGCTTGGCTGCTTACATCGCTGCAAATGCCTAGCAAAAATGCTAACTGGATAGTTTTGATTCACTCGCTTGCTTTTAGCGTATGCTATCTGTCCTTTGGCTATATGTTTAATGATTGGATAGATAGTGATGTAGATAAAAGGGCGGGAAAAAAAAAGACAATTCATTCTATGCAAACATGGCAAGTAACTCTAATACTTACAACTCTAATAATCCTAGGGATTGGCTTTGTGTTTCCATGGCTCACAAATCCACAGGTCTTTATTAATGTTTTGATTTGTTATTTTTTTGCAATCACCTATTCAGGAACAAGTCTCCGCTTCAAAGAGAGAGGAGGAATGGGGATCTTGGTAGCATCATTATCACAACGAACTATGCTGGTAAGTTTGGTATTTATAATCGCTGAAAATTTTAACGTTATAGCTACTTTATTCTTGGTTCTCACGCTTATTATAGGATTTCGATGGATGCTTATACATCAACTAGATGATTATGAGCGTGACCTAGAAGGAGGAGTTCAGACATTTACAACACAGAATAGCATGAAGGTGAGTAGTAGGTTGTTGACATGGTTATTTAATGCTGAAATAGTACTGCTTATTTCTTTCCCGCTCCTTTTCAATATCATTGAATTTTGGATAATTTTTTTCCTTTATGCCTTATTTACTATTGCAATGTCAAACGCTTTCTCTAATACACCGTGGCAAATGCTACAAACGCCATCTACAGCTTATCTCGTGTTAGCTGATTTTTATTTTCTTTACTGGCCATTAGGCTTGGCTATTATTTATGCCTTATACCAACCAATATCTTGGTTGGTAGTGTTTTTTCTGCTAATCCTGTTGGCAAATTATATAAAGCAGCACCTTTCTGAACTTAAATTTCTTGTACAAAGAGTAATTCCTTCTAAGACCTAAAGAAGTGTTTGAGTTTCTTTGGGATTGTTAAAAAGTTAGAGGCTATTGCCTTTCTCCCTAAAAAACGACAACATCTCCTAACTACTTTGTGATCCTACTTATAGTATTGTGAACTTGTCCAAGAATCCCTAATGAATCACTTTTTTTAATTTCACCGAAAAGTCGCAAGGCGCGTTTGACTGCGCCTGCATGCAAAGAAATATTTTGGGCTTTAAAAATTATTTTCCCTGATTTTGTCTTATTTTCCTTGCTCGTTAAACACAGAGCAGAGCCACATAACGCTAATTCTTTTGCGTCCAGAGCAGAATAAGAACCCGGTACTTTAGCAAGAATTTCATCTGACAGTTTAATAGCTTTCTCAAAGGCCTGCTGTGCAGTTCTTTCATCACCTTGGCGAAGGGTGACAATTCCTTGCAAGGTCAAAGTAGTGTGATTGAACTGTGGCACATCATACTGAAGAGCAGTTTCAATTATCGTGCGAGCTTTCACCAAATCACTTTGAATAAGATATGCTTCTGCTAAACCAGATCGCGCAATTTTTTGGGTTTGTGGTCTCTTGATATCATCTGCAATTGAAATTGCACTAATAAAACAATCAATTGCCTCATCAAAGCTACCTTTTTCCATAAGAGCATAGCCATAATTGGCTAATTCAGAACTCTCTCCTCTTCGATCCCCAATATCGCGTCTGATCAATAGTGCTTGATTATAAAACTCAAAACATTTTTCAATTTCACCAAGATAATAAAAATTTATATTCCCAAGATTACTAAGACGCTCGGCTTCACTTCGACGCTCTCCAATCTTTTGAGCAATTGCTAATGCTTGCTCATAATACAAAACAGCTTCGTCCGCATTCCCTAAGTTAACATAGGCATTCCCGAGATTCCCGAGTTGATTCCCCTCTCCTTTTTGGTCTCCAATCTCCTGAGCTATTGCTAAGGACTGCTTAAAGAATTTAAGAGCATGCGTTTCAGCTCCCAAGGCAGCATAAGCTGCTCCTAAATTGCCGAGTTGAATTTCCTCTTCGTTACGATTCCCACTACGCTGAGAAACGCTTAGTGCCTTTTGATAGAAATCTATGGCTTTGTTGTTATCTCCTAAAACAGACCAAATATTCCCTATTTTTCCAAGTTGGTTTGCTTCTTCTTCTCGATTTCCCACTTCAAGAGCAATGTTCAATGCTTTTTTGAAATACTCTAAAGCAATACTTGTATTGCCCCAACCTAGATAAACGTTTCCTATCTTTCCCAGCTGATAGCCTTCTCCCTGCCGATATTTGATTTCACGGAAAACTTCTAGCGCTTTTTTGCGGAATTCAATAGCTTTGCGAGCATTGCTAAGAGCTGCATATGCCCCTCCGAGATTACCATACCACCTCCCCTCATTCTTCTTATCACCAACTTTTTTTGCGATAGTTAGTGCTTGCTCATAGTGTTCTATCGCTTTCTGCGCATCCCCCAATGCAACAAGTGTTAATCCTAATTTAGCTAGGATTATGCCTTCATCTAATTGATAGTCTAAACTGCAAAATCCGGAGCATGTCGTCCACTGATTCCGGAGCATGCCGTCCACTAATTCCGGAGCATGCCGTCCACTAATTCCGGAGCAAATCGTCCACTATTTTGGTCAACCCAGAATGGGTGGACGACATCAAATGAGATCG
>JABHCC010000079.1 GCA_018669475.1 Bacteroidota bacterium
GTTGTATTATTCAGTCGTGTAATGCCGGTAACATCGGTGTCACCTCCAACGTTAAGTCTTTTCTCTATTCCAACTCCACCTTCCACGATGAGTGATCCATCATCTTTAGACGTGGATTCAGCTGAGTTATTTAGTCGTGTAATTCCAGTAACATCAGTATCACCACCAACGTTAAGTCTTTTCTCTATTCCAACTCCGCCTTCTACGATGAGTGATCCATCATCTTTAGACGTTGATTCAGCTGAGTTATTTAGTCGTGTAATACCAGTAACATCAGTGTCACCACCAACGTTAAGTCTTTTCTCTATTCCAACTCCGCCTTCCACGATGAGTGATCCATCATCTTTAGACGTGGATTCTGCAGTATTATTCAGGCGGGTTATGCCAGCAATATCTGCAGTGCCGCCAACATTAAGTCTTTTGCCCAAGCCAAGTCCTCCGCTGACGACCAATGCTCCTGTACCTACGTCATCAGATTCAGTATCATACGTGACTTTGAGCTTGTTATTCAGAACTGTATATCCATGAACAATAAACCAACTTTCCATGGTTACACCTTTTTGGAAGGTTAATTCTCCATTGAACGCTGTAGCACCAGTTACATTCATGGTTCCATTTATAGTAAGATGCCTATTTGCAAATTCACCGTAAATCAATGGACTATTTGTGAGTGAGTTATCAATGTAAAGCTTGTCGCTACCTGTTTCATAAAACCCGGCTTCATAACCAATAAAAACGTTTCCTGAGCCTAAAGAGCTAAAACCTGAATTATAACCCAAAACGGTATTTTGCATTCCTGTTTGATTGCTCACTAAGGCTTGTCCACCGATTACAGTATTGCTACTTCCTGTAGTATTGCTCGACAGTGATTGTGCTCCCACTGATGTATTGTCCATACCATCTGTGTTAGCCTGCAGGCTTCGATGCCCTAAAGCAACGTTGCCGCTTCCAGCTGTATTTTTTTGTAAGGTTTGTAAGCCTACAGCTGTATTATTATTACCTGTCAGGTTCTCAGTCAGACTGTATGCACCTAAGCCTGTGTTACCAACAGCACCCATGATAAAGTTTCCGGCGTAATTCCCCAGAAAAGTGTTATTAGTGCCATATCCATGCAGAAAAGGAAGATTGTTAAGGTACATAATACCTCCATCCTCGCTTGTGGCCGGCATTTTTATAAATTGGGAACTTAAATATCTGAACATACCTAAATCTCTGCCCGGACCTGCAATAAGAGCCAGCTCAGGAGAAACTACTCCCGGATTTCCATTTAACAAGCTGGCATTTTCCCCGATTTGGTCCCTTTCATCCATTGTGATCACATCACCAGAGCCAGAATCTAATATTCCATAAGCTTTATGAGCTTGAAAAACAGGATCTGTTTCTTTGTCAGATTTACTGGAGTTTTCGGCATAGAAAGCATATGGTACAGACAATAACTCTGAAGATCCTACAATAGAATAATTACTGCCTCCATTTGGATCAATACTAACTTTTACTGAAAAAGTACCTGATCCCCACTCTAATCCTTCAAATGATCCTGCGGATACTGATCCTTTACCAATGTCGAGATTGATAATACCGAAGGGATTCGTGATTTTTGTATGAGTCTCAGTATACACTTCTGTACCATCCTGATAAATAGAGATCATTACCCCAACCAGTTTTTCAGATAGGGGGATGCCTTCAGCATTCCTGACAACAGATTGGTATCTGAATGCCTGTGGTGCTTGTCCGTATGACTGATTAATTGCCATTACGGAAATCAAAAAGCAAAAAGTAAAAATAAGTGCATTTTTCATGGTGATAATGAGCTTAGAAAAATTAATTGAAATCGGAGTATTTGGTTATTTTAAGAATTTCTACAGTTTTGTTGTTCTTCCCTGTTATGCGCAGGAAGTACATTGATGGTTTCAGAATTTGCAGATCAAGGTTAAAGCTTGAATCTAAATTGGTTTTTTTAAATACGGTTCGCCCCCTGAGGTCGATAATGTCAATATTGTATAAATCAATAGTGGATTCAGAGATTGTTACTGTTACCAGGCTATTGAATGGATTTGGATAAAAATCCACCTCAAGAGCATTATTTGTGATACCAAGACCTGAAATAATACCTCCGGTTTCAATATTTGATTGTTGAAAACCCTGAGTTATGATCCAATTAGCTGAGGCAACTGTTTCTGTAATGACTTCACCAATTGTATAATCATTATATCCGGCTGAGGAACTTACTGATTCCCCTGATGTGCTTATAATAAATAGATCATTGGTTTGCGCATTGGCAAGGGCGACTGTCATAAGTAAGACAGCAGTTATTATTAACCTGTACATGATAAAAAGTGCTTAATTTTATTAGGCTTTGCGTTAATGATAACAAATGTAGTAATAAAAAACAGAAGATTGTGTAAACCAGTTTAATAACATTTGTACTGCGTTTTTTTTGGCTTTATCGCATAGTGTTTAATAGAAATTACGGTTTTCTTACTGATAAGAAGTAATTTAACTATATTATGGGACATTATTCCATAGTATTTATCTACCTTTGCACCCGAATTTGAAAAATTACAATTATGCCGTTGACAAAACTTAGAAACATTGGTATTGCTGCTCACATTGATGCGGGAAAAACAACCGTAACCGAACGAGTACTTTTTCTTACCGGAATTAACCGGAAAGTTGGTGAAGTTCATGACGGGCAGGCAACAATGGACTTTATGAAGCAGGAGCAGGAAAGAGGAATTACTATTGCTTCAGCAGCGATTACAACACAGTGGAAAGATTCTCAGATCAATATTATTGATACTCCCGGACACGTAGACTTCACTATTGAGGTGGAGCGTTCATTACGTGTTATTGACGGTATGGTTGCTGTTTTTTGTGCTGTTGGTGGGGTGGAGCCCCAAAGTGAGACCGTTTGGTACCAGGCCGATCGTTACAAGGTACCCAGAATTGCTTTTATAAATAAGATGGATCGCACAGGAGCAGACTTCTTTGAGGTGGTCGGTCAGATGAATGAATATCTTGATGCACATGCTGTTCCCTTCCATGTTCCTATTGGAGCAGAAGAGAATTTCAACGGAATCATTGATGTCGTGGAGGGAAAAGCATTTGAGTTTAATGATTGGGAGCGTATTGAAGTTCCGATTCCTGAAGAGTATCAGGCTAAATTTGAGGAAACAAGAAATATTTTAATTGAAAGATTAGCCGAGTTTAACGAAGAAATCCTTGAGCTCTTTCTTGATGAAAAGGAGATTCCGGTTGACTTGCTAAGATCGGCAGCCCGAGAATCAACTCTGAAGCTTCTGATTACACCAGTTTTCTGCGGAGCTGCCTATAAAAATAAAGGGGTTCAATTGCTGCTTGATGCAGTTATTGATTTTCTTCCTTCTCCTCTTGATGTAGGTGTCACAATTGGAATGGATATTGATGATGAGGAAAAGACTCACAGTCGTTGTCCCTCAGAGAAAGCTCCATTTTCTGCTTTAGCTTTCAAACTAATACATGATCCTTATGTAGGTCAGCAAACCTTTATCCGGATTTATTCAGGAAAGCTAGAGAGCGGCATGGCCATTCAAAACACAACAAAAGGTAAGCAAGAGCGGATTGGTAGGATATTGAAGATTCATGCTAAAGACCGCGAGGAAGTTAGATCAGCAGGCCCGGGTGATATTGTTGCCTTAATTGGGATGAAAATTACCA
>JABHCC010000080.1 GCA_018669475.1 Bacteroidota bacterium
CAGGTCTTTAATAACAGCCTGATGGACGGGCTTCCACCATCCCCAGGGATTAACTAACCTGACAAAAGACTTTAATACATCCTCATCATCAGGCTTAGTCAGCAAAGTACCCAGAAGTGAAGCTGTTGTGGCAATTCCCAGGATGAAGGGGAAAGCCATAATAACCGATAAATCCGGCAGGAGCTTAGGCACTAAAAGAGAGGCAAGCAATCCGCCAATCATGCCCCAAAAATATCCGTAGCCATTAAACCTCCACCAGACCCACTTCAGGAAATTGGCAGCTGCATAACCCCCGAAGAGGGCTGCGGTTATCCATTGTAATATTGAATTAATATCGCTCACAAAGAATCCTACAGTTATTCCAATAATGACCACGGCAAAAGAAGATAAATAACTTGCTCGAATCAGAGTCTTATTGCTGGCTCCAGGGTTAATGAATCGCAAATAGATATCATTTACTATATAAGCCGGCCCAGCATTTACGTTTGCTGCAAAAGTGGACATAAAAGCTGCGACCAGTCCTGCTAAGATGATCCCAAGAACACCAACAGGTATGAAATTATTCAATGCGAATGGTAGAATTTTTTCAAAATCCATAACTCCTTCGTTCAGGAGCACCTCCGGCTGGAGCTTTACCAGAGCAAGAATAGCCAATCCTGCAATCATCAGGTATCTGGGAAAAAACAGAACAAGATTAACGCTTCCGCTCATTAAAGCTGCTTCACGGGGAGATCGTGCTGCCAGAATTCTTTGCATATCATAACCAGGAACCGGCCCGGCAACTGAAGCCAGAATCCCTCTGAAAATCATCATCATAACAAATAAGCCGAAGAGTTCATAACCATCGCTAAGAATCTTATTATTCAGAGCCAGATTCACCGAGTCGATATAGCTGGTCCAATTCAGGTTGAGTTTCCATCCAAAAAACAAATTTGTCCAGCCATCTGGTACTATGGCAGTGATTTGCTCATGAGAAACTGCATTAATGGCTATCACGCCAATTATAATACAGGCCACCGTCATGATGAGAAATTGAAGAACTTCGGTGAGTACCACAGAGTACATTCCTCCTTTGATCACATATAGCGTAGTTACAGCCATGATAATCAAGGCATACATACGTTCAGATGAAATATGCAAACCTCCTATTTGAGCTGCCAGATCCCAGGGCAGAAAGATTATCGCAAACTTACCAATACCCTCAAATGCATATGCAATGAATCCAATAACTGCAAAAAGCGCGAATATCACAACAGAAATATGAGATAGCCGTGCACCTCTTCCAGTTCCAAAACGTGTCTTTAACCACTCGGCTCCGGTCATCACATTAGATCTTCGCATCCAAACGGCGAGGAACATCATCAGGATGATTTGATTCCATACAGGCCATAACCAAGGCAGCCATACTGATTTTACTCCATAAATAAAGGCTATGGCCACCATCCACATGGTGCCGGTTATATCAAACATGCCGGAAGCATTTGACATTCCCAACATCCACCACGGCAAAGTCTTACCACCAAGAAAATATGAATCAAGGTTACGTGATGCTCGTTTTGAGATCCAGAAACCAAGAAAAATTGTCAACAGGAGGTAAGCGAAAATAATGGTAACATCAATTGGGTGTAAAGACATCCTGGTTTTTGGGTAAAGATAATAATAATGGATAGAGAGAAGACCCGGATGGATAGCTCCGGAGCATTGCTCAGCTTGAATTTATTTGGCTATCACTTCAAGGTTTTGAATTCTTTTTAACTTTAGCCCTTTGATTCCTAATTAAGTGATATGAGGATTTTTTGGCGGACTTTTGTGTTCTTATGCTTGCCAATATTAACTGCATGCTGGAATGGCAGTTCAAGCAATATGATGACAATCGACCTTTCAGGAAGGTGGGAGTTTCGTAAGGCAGGTGATACAATATGGCTCGAAGCCTCCGTACCTGGAACTGTACACACAGATTTGTATAAGAACGTTCTGATTGCTGATCCCTTTGATAGCGATAATGAGAAGAATTTACAGTGGATAGATAAGGAAAACTGGGAATATAGAAAGACATTTCCAAGTGATCCCAGATTACTTCGCAAAGACAAGCTGATCCTGAGCTTTGATGGACTTGACACCTATGCTGAGGTCATCCTGAACGGACAGGTGATTCTCAATACAGATAATATGTTCCGTAGCTGGGAAGTTGACATCAAAGATCTGATTCGCAAAAAAGGTTTGAATGACCTCAGAGTTAATTTCACTTCACCAATAGAGGCCGTAAAAGCCCATTACGACAGTTTGCCCTACCATTACCCTGCTGCAAATGATCGTCATGACGAAAAATACTCAGTTTTCACACGCAAAGCTCCGTATCATTATGGATGGGACTGGGGGCCAAGATTTGTTACCAGTGGTATTTGGCGTCCGGTTAGTTTGGTAGCATGGGATAATGCCAGAATTGAATCGCTTTACTATAAGCAGAAACTATTAAGCGATACATCCTGCATCCTGGATGTTGAGTTGGAAATTTCTGCTTTGAAAAATTGTCAGGCCCGGATTACAGTTAGGATGCAAAATGATTCAGCCAGAGTTTTGGAAACCAAGCAATTCTCATTAAAGAATGGATCGAATCTGCTAACTGTTCCAATCGAAATCAGGAATCCAAAAAAATGGTGGCCAAACGGACTTGGTGAAGCATTTCTTTACGAGCTTATTACAGAAATAAAAATTGGCTCTGAAACCTTGTCAGCAAGCAATCATATTGGATTGAGAACGATAGATCTGGTGAGGGAAAAAGACCAATGGGGAGAGTCGTTCTATTTCAAAGTAAACGGAGTGCCTCTTTTTGTTAAAGGCGCCAATTACATTCCCCAGGACAATTTTCTCAATCACGTAATGCCAACTGAATACAGTCATCTTCTGCATTCTGCCAGGGAAGCTAATATGAACATGATAAGAGTTTGGGGTGGTGGCGTTTACGAGGATGATTTATTTTATCATCTCTGTGATCGGATGGGACTTTTAGTTTGGCAGGATTTTATGTTTGCCTGTTCAATGTATCCGGGTAATACTGAATTTCTGGCTTCGATAGAGGCCGAGGCAGAAGATAATATAAAGCGATTGCGCAATCATCCATCCCTTGCCATCTGGTGCGGAAATAATGAGATTCAGGATGCATGGCATCAATGGGGCTGGCAAAACCAATATTCTGAGGTACAAAAAAAGGAAATTGCTCAATCCTATCAGGCTATTTTTCACGAATTGCTGCCAGAGATGGTCTCAAAGTTTGATCCTCAGCGGGAATATTGGCCTTCTTCTCCTGCCTCAGGCACAGCTTTCGGACAAACATCCAACACAAAATCGGGTGACTTGCATTACTGGGGTGTATGGCATAGCAGGCTTCCCTTTGAAACATACGGAGAGGTGATACCCCGTTTCTCAAGTGAATTTGGTTTTCAGTCCTTTCCTGAGTATAAAACTATTTGCAGTTTTACCCTACCGGATGAAAGAGACATCGAATCCGAGGTAATGAAAGCCCACCAAAAACATCCGGCAGGGAATGAGCTTATTCTTAATTACATGGAGCGATACTACCCTGTACCTGAGGATTTCGAGGAGTTTTTATATGTAAGTCAGGTCATGCAGGGAGAAGGCATTCGTTTTGGACTGGAAGCATTAAGAAGAAGCAAGCCAAGATGCATGGGATCATTATATTGGCAGCTTAATGACTGCTGGCCAGCGGCATCCTGGTCGGGGATTGACTATTTTGGCAGGTGGAAAGCTTTGCATTTTCAAGCTCAG
>JABHCC010000081.1 GCA_018669475.1 Bacteroidota bacterium
GAGAAGAGTATCAACCGAATGATTCATATTGTTCGGGATTTGGAGGATATTGCCCTGCTTGAAACTGGTGAGTTGGCGTTGGATATGGAGGAATTCGATTTGATTAGATTAGTCGAAGAGGTGCTTGAGTTGAATGAAATGCGAGCTAAAAAAAGAGGTATTGAGTTATCGCTAATGGGTGAGAAGGACCGGGTTATACTGGTGTATGCTGATAGAATCAGAATTCTGGAGGTAATAAGTAATCTGCTTGTTAATGGCATTGCTTACGGAAATAATGGTGGATGGGTACATATTGATTTCGTTGATATAGACCAGCATGTTATGGTAGAAGTAGCTGATAATGGTGTGGGTATAAATGAGAAAGACCAGAAGAGGATTTTTGAGCGCTTTTATAGGGTTGATAAAAGTCGTTCTCGTGAGGAGGGAGGAACTGGATTGGGTTTGGCGATTTCAAAACATTTTATTGAGGCCCATGGGCATACGATTAATTTAAGGTCAGAAAAGGGAAAGGGTACTGCTTTTTCGTTTATGTTGAATAAGTCAAAAACGTGATAATCCCGGACTACGGATCCCGGACCTCGGACCCCGGACAATTTTTAATAAAATATGATTCGAATTTTGCTTGTTGATGATGAACCTGATATATTGGAATTTATTGGGTATAATCTTGAAAAGGAGGGTTTTCAGGTTCTTAAGGCTTTGAATGGCCGGGAGGCTATTGAGGTTGCTAAGAGAGAGCTTCCCCAGATAATTATTTTAGATGTGATGATGCCTGAGATGGATGGAATGGTCACTTGTGAGGAGATCAGAAAGATACCTGAGCTTAAGCAAAGTATTATAGCTTTTCTAACGGCGAGGGGCGAGGACTATTCTCAGATAGCTGGATTTGAAGCGGGTGCCGATGATTACATAACAAAGCCCATCAGACCAAAAGTGCTTGTTAGCCGGGTAAGGGCATTGTTAAAAAGATACCAGCCTGAGAAGAGCTCAGGACCAGAGCAGCCAGATGAGGTTTTAACTGTTGGAGATTTGACTATTGACAGGGAAAGATACCTGATTATCAAGCATGGTCAGGAGATGAATCTGCCCAAAAAGGAATTTGAATTATTAAGTTTATTGGTTTCCAAGCCTGGAAAGGTTTTTACAAGAGATGATATTTATGATACTGTCTGGGGAGATGAAGTTGTTGTCGGTGACAGAACAATTGATGTTCATATTAGAAAACTCCGTGAAAAAATTGGTGATGACCAGATAAAAACCATAAAAGGAGTTGGTTATAAATTTGTTGTGGATTCAAACAAATCGTATTAAAATAAACAGCGGAAGGAATCCCAATAATAAGCCGCAACAGATCTGAGCAGGATTGTGTTCCTGAAGTCTCAAACGAGCTGTAGCACTTACTCCGATCAGTATAGATACGATACTCAAAACAAGCCTGAGGTCGATCATCCATTTTAATGAAACTGCTAAAATTAACCCAAATATTGCACCCAGTCCAAGCATATGAGTGCTGATTTTCCAAAAACCTGATATTAGCGCTGCGATCAGAATAGTTATAGACAAACCATTTAAGAAAAGTGAAAAAATCATTGGGGCAGAAACCTTTTGAAGAATGAAGGCGGCAAGCAGAGTGAAAAATGACACCATCATGAGTGGTATACGTCTTTCTTTACCCCTTGGCTTAAAAATACTGGATAGAAGTCCTCTGTTTTTCAAGAGGATAGCAGTCAGCAAGGGTAAAATAATTGTGCAGGTGATAGTTACCAGATACACATATTTTTTTGCTTCAGGAGGTAAGAGACTAATCCATGATCCTGTTTGGAAAAGTAGAAAAATCCCCAGAAGAGGCATTAACCATGGATGGGTAATAAAGGATATCAGCTTGGCAATTTTCACTTATAATTCTTTCCTTAGACGGGCAACCGGTATCTTAAGTTGTTCTCTGTATTTTGCCACTGTTCTACGAGCAATCAGGTAGCCCTTTTCTTTGAGGATTGCAGCTAATTTGTCATCAGTCAGCGGCTTGCGTTTTTCTTCATTAGAAATACATTCCTCAAGAATTTTCTTGATTTCACGGGTAGATACTTCTTCTCCACTATCAGTTTGAAGTCCTTCGGAGAAAAAATATTTTAAAGGAAAAATTCCAAAGTTAGTTTGAATGTACTTTGAGTTCGCCACACGTGAAATTGTAGAGATATCCAGCTGAGTAAGTTCAGCAATATCTTTAAGAATCATTGGTTTAAGATTCATTTCGTCACCAGATTCAAAATATGGTTTTTGGAACTCGAGAATTGCATTCATTGCCAGAATGAGTGTATGTTGCCTTTGCCTGATAGCGTCAATAAACCATTTTGCCGAGTCCATTTTTTGTCTAACAAAACTCGCTGCTTCTTTATTGTCTTTACGTTGGTTTTTTCTCTCCTTATTATAGGCCATCAACATATTGGCATATGTCTGGTTAATTCTCAGATCTGGCGCATTTCTTGAATTCAGGCTGAGCTCAAGCTCTCCTTCTTTATCCTCGAGTAAAAAGTCAGGGATAATATGTGCAGTGGTCTTTGCCATAGGATCGCTGTACGATCCACCTGGTTTGGGATTCAGTCTGATAATCTCTTCGATGGCTTTTTTCAGAACCTGATCATCAATATTGAGTCTGTTCAGGATTTTATCAAAGTGCTTACGAGTGAATTCATCGAAATAGTGCTGAACAATTTTTCTTGCCATTACAA
>JABHCC010000082.1 GCA_018669475.1 Bacteroidota bacterium
CTTGAAGCATTAAAATCCTTCCTAAATCATTGATTTCTTTAGCTTGAGACGATAATTCGAATGGAATAATTGGAAAATTAATCCTATCTTTGCGCGCGTATTTTTCAAATATAATGTCTAATTTATTAATTAATTGATTGTTAAGAGATGTCAGAACAAGAAAACACTAAAGGCTCAGATGCTCCTGTTGAAGATAAACAGGAAGCTAAAGACCAGGTAGTTGAAGAAACTCCACCTAAAATTGAGGCTGAAAAAGTCGATGAGGTTGTTGCTGAAGAAAAGATTACTGCAGAATCCCCTGAAGAAAACAAATCAGCTCCAGAAGCTGCTCCTGAAGCAGAAACAACTCCTGTAGATGAGCCTACTCCTGAAGTAGAGACTGCTCCGGTACAAGAAACAACTCCTGTAGATGAGCCTACTCCTGAAGTAGAAACTGCTCCGGTACAAGAGACTGCTCCAGAAAAAGAAACTGCTCCAGCAGTAGAAAGTGCACCTGAAGCCACTCAAAAAGCTGTAAAAACTCCTGTTCCAGAAGAAAAGCCTGTTGAAGAAAAACCAGTTGTACGTGCTAATACTTCGATTTTGGAAGATTTTGATTGGGATAGTTATACTAGTGACCATGATGATTATACCCCGGATGAGCGTGCAAAACTTGAAGTTATGTTCGATGAAACATTATCTTCTGTTGCTGAAGCTGAGGTTATTGACGGATCAGTTGTTTTCATGAACAAGCGTGAAGTTGTTGTCAATATTGGATACAAATCAGAAGGAGTTGTTAGTTTAAATGAATTCAGATATAATCCTGATTTGACTATTGGTGATACTGTTGAAGTTTATGTTGAAACGCTGGAAGATCGTAATGGACAACTAGTATTGTCTCATAAAAAGGCAAGGGCCTTAAGATCATGGGATCGTGTTAATAAGGCTCATGATCTAAGTGAGATTATTAAAGGTTTCATCAAATGTCGTACTAAAGGTGGTATGATTGTAGATGTATTTGGAATTGAAGCTTTCTTACCTGGATCACAAATTGATGTTAAACCCATTCGGGATTATGACATGTACGTGGGTAAAACCATGGAATTCAAGGTTGTTAAGATTAACCAGGAATTTAAAAATGTCGTAGTATCACACAAAGCATTGATTGAAGCTGAACTGGAAATCCAGAAGCAGGAAATCATTAGCAAACTGGAAAAAGGACAAGTTCTTGAAGGAACTGTTAAAAATATTACATCATATGGTGTATTTATTGACCTTGGCGGTGTTGATGGTCTGATTCATATTACAGACTTATCATGGGGTCGGGTTAATCATCCGGAGGAAATTGTAACACTTGATGAGAAAATTAATGTTGTAATTCTTGATTTTGACGATAATAAGAAAAGAATTGCTTTGGGTCTGAAACAACTTACTCCTCATCCTTGGGATAGCCTTGATGCCAACTTAAAAATTGGTGATATGGTTAAAGGTAAGGTAGTTGTTATGGCTGATTACGGTGCTTTTGTTGAGATCGCCACTGGCGTTGAAGGTTTGATTCATGTTTCTGAAATGTCATGGTCACAGCACCTTAGAAGTGCTCAGGAATTCCTGAAAGTAGGGGATCCGGTTGATGCTCAGATATTGACACTTGATCGCGAAGAGAGAAAAATGTCCTTAGGAATTAAACAGCTACGTACTGATCCTTGGGAGAAGATTGCTGAAAAATATGCCATTGGTTCAAAACACAGTGCACGTGTAAGAAATTTCACTGGATTTGGTGTTTTTGTTGAGATAGAAGAAGGTATTGACGGATTGATCCATATTTCAGACTTATCATGGACAAAGAAAATCAAACATCCTGCTGAATTCTGTTCTATTGGAGATGAAATTGAAGTTGCAGTATTGGAAATTGACCAGGATAATCGTCGCTTAAGCTTAGGTCATAAGCAACTCGAAGAAAATCCATGGGATGTATTTGAAACTTTATTCTCAGTTGGATCAGTTCATGAAGGTACTATTGTAAATATCTTCGATCGTGGAGCAGTTATTACTCTTCCATACGGTGTTGAAGGTTTTGCTACACCGAGACACTTAGCAAAAGAAGATGCTTCTCAAGCGAAAGTTGATGAGAAACTTCAATTTAAAGTTATCGAATTCAATAAGTCAGCTAAGCGAATTATTCTTTCACATAGCAGGGTATTTGAAGATGAGAAGAGAGCTGATGTAACTACCGAGAAAAAGGTAAAAACTGATTCTGCTAATAAGGGTATGAAAAAGGTTAAGCAAAACCTTGAATCAACAACTTTAGGAGATATATCAGAATTGGCTGCTTTGAAATCTCAAATGGAAGCTGATGAACTGGGTAGCGCTAAGAAGAAGGCTGCAAAGATGGAAGCTAAGGCAGAAGCAAAAGCAGAAGCAAAAGCAGAAGCAAAAGCTGAGGCAAAAGCAGAAGCAAAAGCTGAGGTAAAAGCAGAAGCGAAAGCTGAAGTAAAAGCTGAGCCAAAAGCTGAGCCGAAAGTAGAAGCAAAAGCTGAGCCAAAAGCAAAAGCTAAGGCCAAGGCCAAGACCAAGACTGAAGAAAAGCCAGAAGCTAAATCTGAAGAAAAGAAAAGCAAAGTAGCTAAGCCAAAGGCTGAAAAGGAAGTCAAATCTAAAGAACAGGCAGAGGTAGAAGTTAAGAAGGAAGCTTCAAAGAAGAAGCCTGCCAAAACTGAAGATAAAGAGGATACAAAAGAGACAGACGATAAGAAAGAATAATGCGTTTTTCTCTTACCATATTGGGAAGTAGTTCTGCACTACCAAAACCCGATAGATTTACAACCGCTCATGTGCTTAATGCGCATGAGCGGTTTTATCTTATTGATTGTGGAGAAGGTACTCAGATCCAGCTAAGGCGTTACAAAATACGGTTTAGTAAAATCCACCATATTTTTATATCACATCTCCATGGAGATCATTTTTTCGGACTATTTGGACTACTAAGTAGTTTTAATCTGATGGGACGAAAAGTGCCTTTAAATCTTTACGGGCCAGAGAAACTGAAAAATATTTTAGACGCGGTGTACGGTAATATGGGAGAGAAGATGAATTATTCTATTAATTTTTCCCCATTGAATTGGCAGGATAAACAATTGTTATTAGAGACTGAAAAGATAAGCGTCTATTCTTTTCCTCTGGATCACAAAATACAATCATGCGGTTTTCTTTTCAAAGAAAAGAAACAGGCTCGCAATCTGATAAAAACGGCAAAAGAGGACTATGATCTTGGAATAAAAGAGATTATTCAGCTGAAGAATGGTGAAGATGTTAAACGAGATACTGGCGATATTCTATCATATAAATTATTAACGAACAAATCTTTTACACCCCGATCATATGCCTATGTTTCTGACACAAGATATTATGAACCACTTGTTGATCATATAAGAGATGTAGATTTATTATATCATGAAGCAACGTATTTAGAAGAAATGAGTTCTCAGGCTCAGTTAACTGGCCATTCGACATCTATGGAGGCTGCCCGAATTGCTAAAATGGCCAAGGTTAAGAAACTAGTGATTGGTCATTTCTCAACCCGCTATAAAAGCACAGCACCTTTATTGGAAGAGGCACAAAATATTTTTCCAAATACCTTTGCGGCTGCCGATGGTATGTCATTTGATGTTGAAAAGTACTGATGGCTATTCAAGCTAAAAATACTAATTTGGCTACAATATTATCCAATAGTAATTATGGAACAAAGTATTCTAATTCTGGATTTTGGGTCACAGTATACCCAGCTAATAGCCAGGAAGATTCGAGAACTTAATGTTTATTGTGAGATTTTTCCATATAATAATATACCAGAGCTTGGAGACCATATAAAAGGGGTAATATTATCAGGTAGCCCATTTTCTGTTAGGGATGCGAATTCACCTAAACCGGATATAGAAGAGATTAAAGGCAAATATCCCTTATTGGGTATCTGTTATGGTGCTCAGTTATTGGCACAAAACTTCGGAGGAGAGGTGCTGCCATCAAAAACCAGAGAGTACGGGAGAGCAAGGCTTGAATTTGTGGACCAGAATAATGCTCTGTTTAAAGGGATTAAGGAGGGTACACAGGTATGGATGTCACACGGAGATACTATCTCTGAAATACCTGAAGGATACCAGATATGTGCAAGTACTGAGGATGTTAAGGTCGGTGGATTCTACATTAAGAATGAACAAACTTATGGAATTCAGTTTCATCCGGAGGTATACCATACTTTACAAGGAAAGGATGTGCTGAAAAACTTCACTGTAGATATATGTGGTGCCAGCCAAACCTGGACCCCTGATTCTTTTGTTGAGACAAATGTAAGCTGGTTGAAAGAAGAGTTGAAACAAGACAAAGTTGTTCTCGGATTGTCGGGTGGGGTAGATAGTACAGTCGCAGGAATGCTTCTTCATCGTGCAATTGGAAAAAACCTTACTTGTCTGTTTATAGATAACGGTTTGTTGCGTAAGAATGAGTTTGAAGAGGTTTTGGATTCCTATGATCATATGGGGCTGAATGTAATTGGAGTTCCGGCAGGTGATGAGTTTCTTGATGCCTTGAAAGGAATCTCCGATCCTGAAAGTAAGAGAAAAGCCATCGGTCGCACTTTCATCGAAGTATTTGAACGGGAGGCTGAAAAACTTGATGATGTTAAATGGTTAGCTCAAGGTACAATTTATCCTGATGTCATTGAATCAATATCTGTAAACGGTCCTTCTGCAACTATCAAATCTCATCATAATGTTGGTGGATTGCCAGACGAAATGAAGCTGAAAGTTATTGAACCTCTGAAACTTCTGTTCAAAGATGAAGTACGGAGGGTTGGAAAAGCAATGGATTTGACACCATCAATATTAAATCGTCATCCTTTTCCCGGACCAGGATTAGGGATCAGGATACTTGGTGATATAACTGCAGAGAAGGTATCATTGCTGCAGGATGTAGATGATATTTTCATCCGGGGATTGAAAGAATATGACTTGTACGATAAAGTTTGGCAATCAGCAGCGATATTGTTACCCGTTCAATCTGTTGGAGTAATGGGAGATGAAAGAACATATGAACAGGTTGTAGCTTTACGCTCAGTGGGCTCAACAGATGGAATGACGGCTGACTGGTCGCACTTACCTTATGAGTTTCTTGGCAAGATCTCAAATGACATAATAAACAAAGTGAAGGGAATCAACAGAGTCGTTTATGATATCAGTTCCAAACCTCCGGCAACTATTGAATGGGAATAACCTACCGGATAAGATCATTCAACTTCTCCCCAATATCCTCCAGATTTAATATCAGATTTGGTTTAGATTTTGCAATAGCTGCTTCTGGCATTCTGGAAACTAATGAAGTTTTGGGATTTTCAACAATAGTGTATCCACCAGC
>JABHCC010000083.1 GCA_018669475.1 Bacteroidota bacterium
ATATCTTTTACATCTAAGCCTGACAGGATTAATGATGGGTCAACTAATGGTGAGTTTTACCTGGATAACATATTTATTGAGGGGCTGGGCTTAAGCACTGTTCCCGATCCGGAAATTATTGATCAGCCTCTGGTCCATGCCTATCCTAATCCGGCTGTCAGCCTTGTTCGTTTCACAGATTTGCCAACTGATAAGGGGAGTGGTTCTATAGTCCTGTACAACATGTCAGGCCAGCAGCTTACTGAAATAGTTGTAGATGGAACCAGTTCATCCATTGACCTGGATGTAAGGGCATATTCTCCTGGAATGTATTTCTATAAAATTAATTTATTGAACTACTCCGGATCAGCCCAAAGCCTGCTAATAAGTCATTAGAAGCCCGGTGCCTGGTGCTCTGTCTTTATTAATTAACTTAATATGCTTTCAGTACCGGAAATTCAACTTCTTTTTCGCCCGCTTTATTAGACTCTAAGTATTCATCGAAATAGTTCCAGTACACCAGACCATCGTCTGACTGAGGTTCCATCATATAGAAAACCAGCCAGGCGAGTGGCTGAGCCAGGTCAACTTTGTAATCACCTGACTTGAATGTCTTCTTTTTTGAAATATATTCCCCTTCCAGACTTACCGGATTATGTCCCGGGTAGCGGGATCGCTGATCTTTTTTGAATTCAGTGATTTTGAATACCTCACCCTGAACGCTGTTTCTTTTGCTAAGCTGATCAACCCTGATACCATGTTCTCTCAACTTATCAGCAATTGCGGCTAATTTTGACGGAAAATAGTAGTATCGCGGAACAGTACTGCTCACTACAGGCACAAAAGAATTGTAATGCATCACACTATCAGCCCAACGTATTTTTCCGGTCTCTCTCATTCGTCTGCGACCATTGGCATCCTCATAAGTTTCAGTTTCTCTTACCAGTATTTCTACAAGTTCTGGTTCTTCAGTGAGTTGAAAGCGAACACCCTTTTTGATTTTACCGGCCTGTGTTAAAATGGTTTCAACCGTTTCAAGATCTGCTTTTTTTACTGTCTCCAGAATTTCTTTTGCATGGTCATTTGTATAGTTAAGAACTGATTCAACAAGCAAATAAGTTGCTACAATACGCTTCTCAAATATCTGATGAGCAAATGTTTCACTTAAGATTCCCATTCTGTTTCTCAATCCAACATAATTAGCCACATATCTTGGCAAATGAGAATATCCGGTAAATCTGGCTTGCTGCCCTTCCCGCATGCGCAGATAGCCATGCCACCAAAGAGCAACACCAGTTCTTTCCCAAACACTTTTTTCAACCCAGGGGAGGAGTTCATTTTTTGTAAGCAAAGTGGGACCCGGATGTCCGACAGAATTAAAAGAAGGTGCGAAATTCAATGCATAACCATGCCATGATCCGTTATCGGTATGTAAATCCACAAACAGGGCAGGATCCCAGCGATTAAATACATTTTTGACAAGAGCTTTGGCCTCCAGGGCTTCCATCTTAATCCCTTCCCGATTCAGATCATAACCTTCACCATTTGAGCGCTCACCAGTAAGCAACGGACTTCCGCCCTGGGAACGACGATTTGTTTCAGATAGTTTATCATTTCCATCAGGATTGTAATTTGGGCAAAACAGGATAATTTGATTATCAAGCAGATATGTCTTGTACTCAAATGCAATCTCACGCATTAATTTAATGGTAGCTTCTTTCCCTTCTACCTCTCCGGCATGAATATTAGCCTGGATATAGACAACAGTTTTACCACTTGCTTTGGCCTCCTCAGGTGAGGAAATACCAGGATTAGCCATAATAACTAATTGCAATTCTTGTCCGCCAAAGGAATGTCCAAAAGTTTCAACAGTCACCAAATCAGATAATTCATCAAGTTTATTGACAAAAGATCGAACATCAGAACTGAGCGAAGTTTCGGCAAAATTGGTTTTTTCAGCCCGGGAGAAAAGTTCTGGAGTATATCCTGATTGTTGGGCAAATACATTTATTGCAAAAATCAGCAGCAGGGCAATGGAGTATAGGGTTTTCATATCAATTATGTTTAGCTCACAGAGAGCCAAAGTACAAAAACCTCTGAGAAAATATCCTGCTATTGAGCACCCACAAGGGAAATAGAAGAAATGGTATCTCCCATTCCTACCAGGGTAATTGGTTTTTCAATAAGAATGGTAGGTACAGCTATAAGATCAAAATCCTGTACCCTGCTTATCCCTGTTTCAGTAAATGATTGCTCTTCTTCTGCTTGCTGAATATGATCGGTCAGATCCTTCAATTCCTTTATTCCAGTGTCAGAAACTTCATGATCTTTAGCCCATAATAAAACTTCATGCTTGTCAATTGCTCCGGTTCCTGCCTTTGCTGCAGCAATTACGGCGGCCAGTTGCATCCCATTTCGGTTTTGCTCCGGACTAATTCTGAATCCCTTTTTCTGAAGGGTCATGTATAAACCAAACATGTGCAATTGCAGACGGGGACATCCTGTGTAAGCCTGTACTTTTTTCATCCCTTCAAAAAGGTTGACACTATTGGTGTTTGCATTACAAATATTAAGGCATTCATCCTCACCCATAACCTCAAGGAGATCAATTAGTTCTCTTTCATTAAATCCCAGACTATCCACTTCTTTAGCCAGACTGTCAAGCAAATGTTTCCGCATGCTCTCATCCTGTGTAGAAGCCATTTCGAGATGTAGAATTGCATTAGGATTTGTCTTTTTCCAATCTCTAATCAAGTCAATCGAAGTATCAATTCTTTCTCTCCCTGACCCACCATCCGGCAGGTTTTCCCTTAGCATCTGATAACCCGACAGGATTACATAATCAAGATTGAGATCACTTTGTGACATGGCCCGGGCGTAGTTTGGGTCAATTGCCAGTTTGAAATTCAGAGGATCATAAGTTGCAATGAAGCGATTCGATTTCGGACAAGTGATCACCTCATTATTTAAGGTAATCTGATCTCCGATGTCGAATTCAATAATCCAGTGAATAAGTGGAATATCTTCCTGCCGGATGGTTCCATGGGCCTTTCCGAGCTGACCTTGACTGTCTGTTGTAAGAAGATTATCGAGATTCAGGAATAATCCCGCCTGTTCTTCGGGCAGGGAGGCACAGTGAACGTACACAGGATTTACACCGCAAACTGCCATAACATTGGCTACAATGCCACCCTGACCTCCCATTTGTAGTTTGTCATATCCAATGTGATTTTGCAGCCATCTGAAAACAGTTTCATCCCTTAGAAGCCATTCTTCAGCAATTCCGTTTCTGAAACAGTGGAGGAGCCCCCGGATGGCATCTTCTGGAGATTGAATGTTTCTCTCTCCCTGAGCGAGTAAATTCTGTTGATCGAAATGATTCTTTTCAATTATCTCCAGTAGCTGAGTACCGGATACTTTGATGACAGCATCGATATTTGCATTAAAGGCTGAAATCAGGCCATCCACACTTTTCATTTTCCCAAGTTGTTCGGGAGCTGAGGAAAATAATTTCTTCCAGGCAGATTTAATGCTTTGGCTTGTCATTGGAGGGTGCTTTTTTTTGTTGGTCTCAAAGATACTGAGTTATTCTGATCCGCCCTTGTTTAAACAAAGACCTTAATATTATTATTAACTTCGTAATACTAACGCAATAGTTCTCAATGTCCTTAACCAAATCCTATAACAAGATGAAAAGACAGCTAGGTATTTTATTGGCTATTCTTTTAATGATAGCACCGAACCTTTTGGCCCAGAATGATCAGGAATTGCCAAAACCATCAAGCTTTTTTGGTTTTGAACCAGGAGCGGATCGTGAATTGTTTAATTATGAACCTCTCATTGACTATTTGCAAATACTGGCTGACAAATCACCCAGGGTAGCAATGACAGAAATTGGTGTTTCGCCTTTGGGTCTCACAATGTATGCCACGTTTTTATCCTCTGAAGAAAATATCAGGAATCTGGATAAGCTGAAGAAAATCAATCAGAATCTCGCTTTGAATGTCAAGTTATCTGACACTGAGCTTGCTAAAGCTGTTGCTGAGGGTAAAGTATTTATTATGGCTGCATTATCGATGCACTCAGGCGAGGTAGGGCCTTCACAGTCGGCACCTCTGGTTGCATATGAAGTGGCAACAACAACGAATCCTCTTTTACTTGAATGGCTTGATGATGTAGTTTACATGATGATTCCATGTCACAATCCTGATGGAATGGATCTGGTTGTGAATCATTATAAGAAATATAAAGGAACTAAATATGAGGGAGGCTCCCTGCCGGAGGTTTACCATAAGTATGTAGGTCATGATAATAACAGGGATTTTGTCACTCTCACCCAGTCAGATAATCAGGCTGTCGCCAAAATATACAGTAAAACATGGATGCCGCAGGTGATGGTAGAGAAGCATCAGATGGGCTCAACCGGAACCAGGTATTTCGTACCTCCTATGCATGATCCTATTGCCGTGAATATTGACGAACAAATATGGAACTGGACATGGATTTTTGGTTCCAATATGAGCAAAGACATGTCCAATCTGGGATTGGCCGGGGTGGCACAGCACTATCTCTTTGATGATTACTGGCCCGGGTCTACTGAAACAGCCTTGTGGAAGAATGTGATTGGCTTGCTGACTGAAGCAGCCAGTGTGCATTATGCAACTCCTGTTTATGTTGAGAAGAGCGAGCTTGGTGTATACGGCAAGGGACTTGGAGAGCATAAGAAAAGTATAAATTTGCCATTGCCCTGGGAAGGTGGCTGGTGGCGTTTATCAGATATTGTAGAATATGAGCTGGCTACTACCTGGTCACTGATCAAAACAGCGGCTTATCATAAAACCGAAATACTACAGTACCGGAATGATCTGGCAAGAAAAGAAACTCTTAAAGGGAAGTCTCAGGCACCATATTATTATGTTTTTCCTGCCAATCAAAAAGATCCGGGCGAACTGATTGCTTTGCTGAATTTAATGGATCAGCATGGGATTCAGGTGTATCAGCTTGAAAAAGAAGTAGAGCACAATTCAAAACTGATTAGGAAAGGTGATTTTGTGATTCCTCTGGCCCAGCCTTTCAGAGCCTTTATTAAAGAGGTACTCGAGAAGCAGGATTTTCCGGCCCGGCATTACACTCCCGATGGTGAATTAATTCCCCCTTACGATATAACTTCCTGGTCCTTACCACTACATCGCGGACTCGACATTTTAGAAGTTAATACTCCAAATGAAGATCTGGGATCACATCTGGTGCAGCTGTCTATGCCATTGGATTATACAGTTAAAATTCCTGAACAGATCTCCGGAGTTTTATTGTCGGCCAAATGGAATTCAAGCTACCAGGTGACTTTTAAGGCACTGAGTAAAGGAATGAAAGTAAGCCGTGTATCTGAAAATGGAGATAAGTATTCTGAGGGTGATTTTGTGATCAAATTACAAGGTGTGACAGGAAAGGAGATAGAGGATTTATTAAATCCCCTGAGTGATAATCCGGAATATCTCAAGTCAGAGTTCAGTGGTAAATCTTTTGAAATAGGACTTCCCAGAGTGGGCTTGGTAGAAACAGTGTTTCATGATATGGATGCTGGCTGGACCCGTTATGTTCTGGATAGTTATGATATACCTTTTACAGTTCTGAAACCTGCTGAGATTACAGCAAAGAAGCTTGATGATTTTGATGTAATTATCTTCCCAAGCACAGATAAGGATTTGCTGCTCAAAGCAAAATATAAGCAAAGTGCTGGTGTGTACAGTGTACCGGCCTACGACCCGAAATTGCTAAAAGGGATGGAAATCAAAGGCCAGTCTGAATTGATGAAATATATTGATGAAGGTGGGGTGGTATTATCATGGGGCGAATCAACAGCCTTATTTATGGGACTCCAGACAATCAACATTTCAAAAAATGAGAAAGAAGAGTTTCAGTTCCCTGTTAGGGATATTAGTGCAGGTTTGGCAGCAAAAAAACTTAAAATCCCCGGATCTCTGTTGAAGATGGAATTAAATACTGATCACCCCCTGTGTTATGGAATGCCTGAAACTATAAATGTCTTCAGCCGTGGAGCGCCTGTTTTTGCAACCAGTGTACCTTATTTTGATCTCGATCGCAGAGTTATCGGGACATATCCGGAGAAGGATATTCTGGCTAGTGGTTATGCTGAAAATGTTGAAGTCCTCGCTGAAAAGCCAGCCATGGTTTGGCTGAAAAAAGGGAAAGGTCAGCTTGTTTTATTTGGTTTTAACCCCCAATTCAGGGCCTCAACAAGTTCAAATTACAAATTATTGTTTAATGGAATATTGTTAAAATAGACATAAGTCCTTGGTCGCTGGTCGCTGGTCCCTGGTCGATGGTCGTTGGTCGTTAGTCGTTAGTCTGTGGTCCTTTTTTTTTGGCTGAAGACTGAAAACTGAAGACTGATGACTAGTATTCTATTGATCCAGCCACTCTTTGAAGGCTTGTACTCGTTCACGGCTTACAATGGCATTGTTTTTACCAGGATCGAGGTAGACTGATAATCTACGGTTGAAAT
This sequence comes from Bacteroidota bacterium, assembly GCA_018669475.1. Lineage (GTDB taxonomy): Bacteria > Bacteroidota > Bacteroidia > Bacteroidales > UBA12481 > JABHCC01. Next base: position 6,506 of record JABHCC010000083.1, read on the forward strand.
AAGGATGAATCTTCTGAATAGATTTGAGGTTTACCATGGTTTTTCTGTTGATTCTGAAAAACTCCAGTGGATCAAGGAGTTCGTTTAAATCATCCAGGCTCTGGTCGATGATGGCTCGTTCTTTGGAGAACAGATGAGCGAATACCAATCCATCTTCAAACTCAAAATATGCAATTTCGTTCACGATTATGTAGCGCAGCTGATCGCCTGATTTAGTTAAAAATCGTTTTTTATAAACTGGTCCTGAGGAATGTAGCAGACTTTTTAACCAGCTATGATTTTGTTTACCCAGAACCTTTTGCATTTGAGAGAATTTTTTGAGAGACTTTGACAAATCCTCCTGATCAACTGGTTTAAGGAGATAGTCGACTGAATTTACCCGAAAAGCCTGTAAAGCATATTCATCGTAAGCAGTTATGAAAATTACAGGAGTTTGAATGGTGAATTTCTCGAATAATTCGAAAGATGTTCCATCAGCCAGCATAATATCCATTAGCAAAAGGTCAATTATCAATGGAGGATTCGCAAACCACTCTGTAGCTTCCTTAAGTGATGCAATTGGCCCATGAACCTGAATACTGGAATCAATTTCATGTAACAGCCGAACGAGGTGTTCTGCAGTTCGGCTCTCGTCTTCAAGCAAGAGGATGTTCATGATTTATCTTAGGCAGTTTAACTTTAAACTCTTTGTTTTTATTGCTAATCTCCACTTTCTGATTTGTTGCCATATTATAACGCATATTAATATTGACCAGGCCAATACCTGATTTTGGTTCAAGCAATCGTTTTGGTCGTATATTGTTACGAATAACGATAGAACTTTCATCCTCCTCAATCCTGATAATCAATGGCTGTTCAGTGGTTAATGCATTATGTTTAACTGCATTTTCAATGAGCATTTGTAAAGTGTGTGGAATTATTGCAGTTTTATTCAGGGTATCATCAGACAGGAGGATATTAACTTTAAATGCTTCGTTAAAACGGATACGCAGCAGGAAGAGATAGGAATCCAGTACCTCAAGTTCCTGTCTGAGTGAAATGAACTGACCGGATCCGGACTCAAGAATACTACGATATAACTTTGACAGATGACTGATGTAGCGAGCCGATTCATCAGCACTCTCATAAATAAGGGAAGACAGTACACTCAGGCTGTTGAAGAAGAAATGCGGATCGATCTGGTTTTTAAGAGCCTGATATTTGGCCTGAGTATTTTCATGCTTCAAAATGGCAGTACTAACTTCCATTTCCTTTACATGTCTGAAGAGGTCAATAAAGATGATTGAACTATAAATCAAAATGAAGAAAATAAGTAGTCCATATAATAATTCGGGATTGACATTGATTTCTTTCAGCAAATGAAAATCACCTACCAATTCAGGATTTAGCACAGCGACGTCTGTCCATGAATTGTTGAAAATAAACCAGTCACCAATTTGATACAAATAATTGAACAGAATACTCATCACGACTGCAAAAAGCATTTCGAGAATAGAAATCCAAAATAGCCGGCCGTATTTTTCCTTCAATCCTATCCAATTTCCCATTCCCCGTTGGTAAATTCGACTGGCAATTTCCCAGGCAATCATCCAATAGCTTAGAAAGAAAATGGAGAAAGTGAGGCTTCGCCAGCTTATTTCAAGAAAAGAGCTGAAGGAGAGATCAAATAGTTTAAAAATGACGTGAATCATAAAAACCATCAGGAACCGAATGAGAAGATATTGCTTCTTGTTCATCTCAATGTGAATATGCAGGATTTGGAAGTTGAAGATATTCATTTTTTGCGAACCAATCGAGCGCTTCTTCAAGGGCTGTTTCGAGCTGAGAATACCTCATATTAAATGTTCTGGCTGCTTTTTGACCTGAGTAGTAGTTGTGAACACAAAGAATCTTAGCGTTTATGCGATTGAGATCTGTTTTTATCTGTAGTCTGTGTAAGAGAGATCCAATATAGCCTGCTGCTACTAAAAAGGCTTTGGGAATGATTACAAGTGATTGTTTTTCTTCGCTAATACTGTTTACGACATTAAAGAATTCTTTGTAACTGAGATTCTTATTTGCCAGTAAATATTTTTCACCAGGTTTTCCTTTTGATAATGCTTCGCAACTTGCCCATGCAACATCTTTCACATGGATAAAATTCTTTCCTCCAGGAGGTAAAATGACCAGACGGTGATTTAGAATACTTAGCAGGATTCTGCCAGAGCTGGGTTTGGCATCTCTGGGCCCAATCATAAAAGTGGGATTCAGAATAATTGCCTTGATCTGGTTTTCGTTTACAGCTTCTACAATGAGGTTTTCAGCTTCTAACTTACTCCGGGCATAACCTGATTGTTCGAATAATGGATCAATAAGTCGGTTTTCCACTCCCGGATCTTCACAAGATCCGTATCCCATTGTATTAGCTGTACTGATAAAAACAATTCTTTTGGAGCTGGTAGTTTTTGCAGCTTCAATAACATTTTTTGTCCCTGATACATTCACCGGATGATAATACCAATAATTGCTGGGAGCAGGGCCTGTATTTGCTGCAGCATGGATAATGTAATCGCAGGAATGGGCCGCTTCAATCACGGCATCTTTATGTGTAATATTACCACGGAAAACTTCAAAATCACAGCCATCCAGACCTGACATGTCTGCATTTTTCCTTACAAATACTCTGACTTGTATTCGTCTTCGATTGAGTTCTTGTACAATGTTGGCACCCAATAATCCATTTGCTCCTGTAACTAAAACTTTCATTTTCTGTATATCCTTATTCGTTTTACGAAAAGCTGTACTGTTTAGTTTCTGAGATTTCGCGTTGAACTACTTTGGATAGGAAGCCCATACGAATCCAGATCGGTATTATTTTTATTAATATCCAGTTGAGTTTATTCATGATGCCGGGAATCAGGAGTGAGTCGTGCTGAAATAATTGTTTTATTGCGATATGAGCTAATTTTTCAGGGCTAACCTGACCAAGTCGGCCAAATAGCTTTTGTTGTTCTATTCTTTTGCAAACCTCAGGATTCGTTTTGATGGGGCCGGGGTGTATGACACCAACAAAAACGCCTGAAGACTTAAGTTCTTCATGTAGTCCTCGGCTAAACGACCAAACAAAAGCTTTGGAAGCCGGGTATACTGTCTTAAATGCCATCGGACTAAAAGCCGCCATGCTCGACACATTCAAGATATAAGCCTGATCGTGTTTTTCAAGACTTGGGAGCAGCAATCTGATTAGTAAGGCTGGAGCCGTAATATTGACTTGTATTATTTTATTAATATACTCCGGATTTGCCTTCTGGTAAGGCATGGTTCCTCCTATTCCTGCGTTGTTAATCAACACTTTGAGTGGATAATTATTGGCCCAGGCAGCAACTTGATGAACGGCATCAGCCTGAGCAAGATCGGCTTCTTTGTGAGAAACGCGGATTTGATATTTATTTTCCAAATCCCTGACCAGTTCAGGCAGCCTTTCATCCGGCAGGGCAGTTAAAAGAAGATTATATCCAAGACTTGCCAATTCCCGGGCAATTTCTCTGCCGAGGCCCTGACTGGCACCCGTAACAAGTGCATAATTATTATTGAGAGTCATGACGATTTTAATTGTTTGCGTTTTAATATTCTGTAAATAAGGTGGTATACCAAAAAGGCAAAAGGCACTCCAGTTATCAGCCCACCCAGAAGCAGTGAGAAAAAGACATCTGAACCAGCCTCAAAAACCATAGAGATAAATCTAAAGTCAAGTTTGTCGGGGAGCTGGAAATCAGGGGTAAGTCCCAGAATTTTACTTCCGAGGTAATAATTGAAGCTAAAAATAAATAGTCCGGTGGCCAGGTTGGTATTGAATACCCCAAGACCGGCTGCTATTCGATTCCATTTTGCCAGACTGGCAATGCTCACTGAAATGAGTATTTGCATACCCACGAAAGGTGTCATGCCAATGAACGAGCCCAGAGCAAAACCGCTGGCTACCTTGTGAGGGTCAGCTTCAACCTTCAATAATTTTTTATAAGGTTTTGTAAGGAATGTGATAATTCGATTCATTTGAGAATTTTATTTTGTGACATTGCTCTGAACCTAATCAGGTTATCTTCAAAAAGCCTTATTAATACCGGATCCATCATCCATCGTGGAAAAGGTGGCGGATCACTTGAACTCGCGGTGAATCTGACAGAGCATAGTTCGGGAGTCAGCTCTTCAATAATCCATTCAGCCTCGTAATTACTGAGCCTTTTAAGATTTTTGTCAGGCCTGTCAGGTCTTTTAATTCCCAAAGGAATAGCTCCGCTTACACTGTTTATTTGTACCTGATATCCGTTTCGGGATTTTGTTTCAGCACATTGATAGTACGAAATCAGATCTTGTGATTTAAATGGCCAGGGAATATCATAAATGGTGTAAGTATACCATTGGTTTTGACTCCTTGAGCCCAGCTTTTCATGCCGTGATACTGCCCTCATCCATTGAGTAGCATTGTCAGTATCGTTTAAAAGCAAAATCAAATCTTCGGCTTTTGCACGAGTGGTAAATTCTCCTTTACGTTGGCGGGTTTTCTGCCCATCCGGAAGGCTTATCCATCGTTCTGAGACGGTTATACCCTGCCGGATGTGTACTTTTTTCCAGCTTGTAGTTTCTGATCCATTACCATCCGGCAGGAGAAATAATGACAATAATAAAATTGAAATCGACTGAATCATTCTTAATTTTTTGAACAAATCTAGAGCGATAGCAGTGTTGAGACAACAAATTTCCGGGGGTTTGGCTATTCAGGATATTGAATTGGCCTAAATGATGGTTGACCTGTAGCTATACAGAGTTATTTAAAAGGATATAGTGAAGGAGGTAGATTATTGTCTTGTTTGTACCATATAAAAGGGACAGGAGCATAGCCAAAGCCTTGATCTTCAAAGCACAAGTATATGTAGCGCCCATCAGGGGAGAGACAAATACCTTCACAATCACCCAGGTTATTACCTGATATTCCGTTACTCCTGGGTAATTGACGACTTCCGATTAATTTGCCATAAGAACTTGAATCGGGATGCGGACAGTAGTATTCAGCAAGTTTATCGTCGTGTCCGCTGACTACATAAAGACGATTTAATAAGGGGAGAAAAAAGAGATCGCTTCCTTCATCCCAATTCGAGGCAAGACCCTCAAAACTATCTGTTACTTCAATTCTTGAATCGGCAACAATAGATTCGTTTTCAAAATTCCAATCCCAGCAGTATAATCGTGGGTGATTATTAATTCCAATTTCACAAAGAGCATAGATTTTTTGGTTATGAAAATCATATGCTATTCCTTCCATTCTTCTGTAAGCATTAAGAGCATGGCTGGATGGAAAAAGTGTTGTCGGATCTACAATAACAGAGGCTGTGCTTTTATCTATTTTGTTTGTTTCGTTGCTTATTTTGGTAAATGAGACCTCTCGTAAGCCTTCCTCAGCAATCATGAACCATGAGTTTCCGAGGTAGGTAATACCCTCAGGATCAATGTATCCATCAAGATCAATAGTTCTAATATAATTGCTCTCAGGATCATTGTCCTTCCAGCTGCTACTACCAGGTGCATTGGCAACCCAGATGGCCCGGGCATTATTTCCTACGATATAAACTCTTTCATCATCCCAATTATATGTGATACCTGAGTATCCATTGCCACTTGAACCAAAATTGGGGAAAAGATTGGTCCAGCCTTGGAAATCACTTCTTACATTATAGGTATATGCTGGTTGAAAAAGGTGATAACCAGCAGGTTTGGTGACCAGTGTGATCTGATCAGAATATGTGGTGCCGATTTCATTTGTAGCGTATGCTCTGAAATAATAATATGTGTCAGGATTCAGTTCTTCAGCCCTGGCCGTGAAATTACCTGTTATATCTACTGAGGCCGATGTAGAATCTTCAAGATTTGGATCTGCCTGAGTGCTCCAGCAAATTCCTGCAGCACTTATGGTCCCTCCTCCGTCAGATTCAATTCGTGATTTGATAAGCACTGAATGATCAGTAGTTTCCAGGCTGTCAATTTCATTTATCACAGGTAATTCAGCGAGAGTATTAAAGTGTAATTCGGCTCCATAACTTATTCCGGCCTCGTTAATTGAAAAGGCTTTGTAGTAGTATTGTGTAGCCATATCAAGCTGTGAGATTTCCAGACTGAAACTACCCAAACCATTTCCTGAGAGTTCAAAGGTTCGTGTTGTATCCGGGCCAGACAGAGTATCCCAGCAGAAACCTCGTGACAGAATGTTACCCCCTCCGTCATCAGAAATTGTCCCAAATAATTTTGCTTTGTTTGAGTCAATAGAATTTGCTGAATCGGTATTCACTGTGGAAAAATCAACTAAGGTGGTAAAAGACTGGTTTTGTCCATAAACTGTATCAACCTGATTTATTGCATAGGCTCTTACCTTGTAGAGGGTATTTGAACTCAGATTTGTCATTGTCAGAGTAAAAGTCGCATCTCCCGGACCGGCGGATGAGGTACTATCTTGTAGGCCAGGGTTTTCGGCCTTACTCCAGCAAAGGCCTTTGTCAAGAATGGTTCCACCACCTGAATGAATAATTTCACCACCGGATTGGGCTGAAGAGCTTCTTATAACCGAAGCTTCATTAGTGTGTATCTCAGCCGGGCCGATTAATGTTGTTGCAGCAATGGTATTACCATAAGCTATGCCAGTTTCGTTTATTGCATATGCACTGAAATAATACTGACTATTTGGAGCAAGATTTTCGACCAACAATAAAAAATCCTCAATGCCTGCAGCAAATTTCATGTGTTGGTCGCTCGTGTCAGGTGTCGGCTCTGGTGACCAGCAGATTCCTTTTTCTGTGATACTTCCACCGCCATCATAGATCTCTTTTCCACCAATTAATACAGAATTATATTTGATTTCAAGAGGATCAATTGTTTGAATTGCCGGGAGATCAATTAAGGTAGTAAAACTTAGGTTTTGTCCGAATGATGTTCCAGCCTGATTGCTGGCATAAGCACGAACATGGTAAAGTGTATTTGGTGCAAGATTGTTCATCTCAGTAGAGAATGAATTAACACCCTGGCCAACAGACCGGGTGCTATCGTCAAGAACCGGGTTTTCTGTCAAAGCCCAACATAATCCTTTGTCAGTAATATATCCTCCTCCTGTGGAAGAAATTTCGCCACCTGATACCGCAGACCTAACAGTAATATCCACTATTTCAGAGGTGCTTACTTCTGCCAAAGCTATTGAAGTTACGACTTGCCTGACAGATCCGTAGCCTGTTCCTCTTTCATTGATGGCATAAGCCCTGTAATAGTAGAGGGAATTTGGAGAAAGGTTTTCAATTAGTGAAAATATGGAGTCAGATCCTGATCCTTCATCGCTGTGATTGCCAGATATATCAGGAGTATTTGTCATTGACCAGCAAATCCCTTTTGATGATATAGTTCCTCCTCCTGCAGAATTAATACTTCCACCGAGCAGTAATGACCGGGCGTTTATCTCTATTGGGTCTAATGATACAAGCTGTGGAAGTGCCACCAAAGTAGTGAAAGATTGATTTTCTCCATAGCTAAGGCCAGCCTCATTGATTGCATATGCCCGAACATGATAATTTATTCCCGGATTCAGATTCGTGAGAGTACCACTAAAATTGCCAGCACCAATACCACTTGTTTGTTTGAAATCGCTGGTGTCAGGATTCTCAGAAAGACTCAGGCAGATTCCCCTCTCTGATATTGATCCATTTCCTGCTGAGGTAATTTCTCCGTGAAACTGAGCTGAATAGGTGTCAATCTGGTTTATAGGGTGGGTAATTATTTGAGGTGAAATAATTGTCTGACACCATAACCAGGGAGCATAAAGCCAATCACAAGATTCTTCTTTTACACCAATTCTATAATATATTGATTCCGTAATAAGAGGGTTTTGCTCAGCTTCAGTCCATTCCTCAATCTGAGTCCATGTAAGGCCATTGCTTGAATATTGCCAAATAAGTTGACCACGAAATTCGCCCGCCTGGAGCTCAATACTGGTATTTACCGGAATCTTTATAATTGTACCCTGGCCAGGATCTGAAAGCTGAGAAAAGGAATCAACAGGTCTGAGCAATCCAATAATTGCTATGCAAATAATTATATAATTCCAGTGATTTCTCAATTCATTCAAATCATTTGAGGATAATTTTGTCTAATCTTTCATGATCACCAATACTCCATCTGATATAGTACAATCCGGTTTTCAGATCAGAAAGATTGAATGTGTATTGTCCTGTGGAGCTGGCCGCAAATCTAATCTGTCTGACAATCTGGCCAATTACTGAATATATTTCTGCTTGGCCACCTTCAATTAGCTGAGCAAAATCTACAAATAGAACACCTTCTGTAGGGTTAGGATATAGTTTTAGTTGATCGAAAATTTCAAGCTCATAAATAGAATTCGTTTCAACCTGAATTACCACTTCAGCTTGTGCGAGGCAATTCATAGCATCTTTGACTGAGAGGATATAGGTGGTTGATACCAGTGGACTGGCGATGGGATTTGAAGAATTTGGATCATCAAGTCCTTCTGAAGGCTCCCAGGAGAAGAAATATTGGCCATATCCGTCCAGGGCACTTGGTGAGCCACCAAGTTGGATTGACTCCCCTGAAAAGATACTCGTACTGATTCCTGCATTTGCCTTGAGAGGGAGGGCCTGATCAATATTAAAGGTGTAAGATTGTGAAAACCCAAACCTGAATATGAGGATGAGAAGAATAATGAGAGTTAATTTTGGCTTTGTTGTAAGAACCTTCATTCTTTGATTACCAGATGTACAATATTACCAATTATTCCCCAGAAAAAAAGGGAGCCGAAGCTCCCTTTTCATGGTAAGTGAGATGGGTATTTATTTAGATCGCATTCTAACAGAGCAAGTACCTTTTACTTCTTCTGCATCAATGCTAATTGTCCATTTGCCAGCTTTGGATTTCTCTTCATCAGCTTTTAGCTTCAAACGCTGGTTCCAACGTATGTCTGCTGAAGGAGATATATCGAGTGACTGGTATTCTTCTCCGTCAGGAGATTTGATTGAGATATTAATTGATCCTGATTTTGTTGAACCCGAAACATTTATGTCAAGAGAGCTTGCATCTTCGGCAACGGTATAACTATATTCTTTTTGCAAGGATTCATTGTCGAGTTTTTTCGTTATTACCAATGAATTATCTGCTTCATGAAGTTCTTCCAGAATAACTGCAATCTCAGGCATGTCAAATTCAAAATTTTTCATATGAATCTTAGGCATATCGAAGTCAAAATCTTCAAAATGAATCTCAGGTATGTCAAAGTCAACATCAGGAAACTCAAAACCATCCGGGAAATGCTCCTTTATTCTCTTTAATTCTTGCAATTGGTGTTCTTTGAGCTCCCTGGTTTCCTCAAGGACTCTCCGATGCTGATCTTTGAACTGGTGCTTATATTCTTCCTGATAAGCCCTGGCCATTTCCCTGGCATGTTGTGCCTGTTCTCTTGCCATTTCTCTATTTTGCAAGGCCATCTCTTTTTGCTGCATCGCCATCTCCTTTTGCATTAATCTCATATCAAGGGCTTTTTCATGCTGAATCTCTCTTACCTCATCCAGCTCTCTTAACTCTGGAAGCTCGAATTCAGCTGGAAACGAGAAATCATATTTAAGCTCTTTTACTTTCTTCATTTGTTTTTCGAGCTTTCTCATTTCCCTTTTGAGTTTTCTTTCTGATCTTTTGCTTTGCGCCTCAGCCTGAGGAGATGCAATTATAAATGCCAGAAGAAACAGTGGTACTAATAATCTTGTTTTCATGATACTTAATGAGTATTGGTTAACTGCATCAAAAATACCAAGTACTAATGTGAGGGAGAGTTAATAATTGGTTAACGTCAGGTTAATAGCCTGTTTTAGTGAACGAAATGATTGTTTTTCAACTGCAAACTGACTTATATAGATCCGCTGAATCTGCTACCTTTACTGAAAACCTGTCAGTGATGAACCGAGCATGACAAAAGGAAATTTTTTTTAACACACACGCGGATGATTGTTTTTGTTGTGCGAGCTCCATCCGATAAATAAAAATAAATATAAACGGATGAACCGAGCATGACAAAAGGAAAAATATTTTTACACACACGCGGATGATTGTTTTTGTTGTGCGAGCTCCATCCGATAAATAAAAATAAATATAAACGGATGAATAAGCTATTTTTCTTGTTATTAAGCTGTGTTGTTGTAATTTTTTCGGCTTGCAAAAACGAAAATCCTAAACAACATCCAAATATCCTTTGGATTACCTGTGAAGATATATCTCCTTTCCTCGGGTGTTATGGAGACGAACAGGCTCACACACCAAATCTTGATGATTTGGCAAAACAAGGTGTGTTATACAGTAATTTCTATGCGAATGCCCCTGTATGTGCACCAGCCAGGTTCACTATTCTCACTGGTGTACATGCCTCATCTGCAGGCACGATGAATATGCGGAGCCAATATCGCATTCCGGATGAATGGAAGACCTATCCTGAGTATCTGCAAGAGGCCGGGTATTATTGCACGAATAACTCAAAAACTGATTACAACCATTTCAAACCGGGGAAGTTCTGGGATGAATCATCCAACAAAGCTCATTATAAGAACAGGGCTTCAGGACAGCCGTTTTTTGCTGTATTCAACTATACCACCACTCATGAAAGCAAGATTTTTAATTACAAGCCGGAGGATTTGAAGCACAGCCTGCATGATATGGTTCTGCCCGATTATGTGCCTGACCGCCCTGCCATCCGGGAGGATATGGCCAGACTTTATGATAATATAAGCCGCATGGATAAGCAGGCTGGTGAGCTATTGCTTGAGCTGGAGGAATTGGGACTAAAAGACAGCACAATAGTTTTTTATTACAGCGATCATGGAGGGGTTTATCCACGTGCGAAACGATTTTTGCATCGTACAGGAACCTGGGTGCCCCTGATCATCCGGTTTCCGGACATGTATGCTCACCTTGCTCCTGAAGAAGCCGGCGGCAGTACAGACAGGCTTACCAGCTTTGTTGATCTGGCTCCTACCGTGCTCAGTCTGGCAGGTATTAATGCACCCGATTATATGGAAGGATCAGCCTTTCTTGGGGATTACGAATCTACTCCTCAGCAGGAATTATTTTTGTTTAGAAACCGGATGGATGAAAGAATTGATTTCATGCGGGCTATAACTGATGGTCGCTATCGGTACCAGATGAACTTTATGCCACACCGACCCCATGGCCAGTATCTTGAGTATTTATGGAGAGCAGCATCAATGCAGGCCTGGGATAAGGCTTATCAGAATGGTGAATGCAATGAGGCACAAAGTGCTTTTTGGGAAGCAAAACCTGTGGAGGAATTATACGATATGGGTCAGGATCCATGGGAAGTGAGCAATCTGGCTAATGAATCTGAATTCAGTGGGGTTCTGACTAAAATGAGATCTAAGCTGAAAAATCGCATGTTGGATCTCCATGATTCGGGATTCATCCCTGAAGGAATGATGAAGGAAATAAATGACAGCTCAATACCATATCAGTTCACACGAAGTGAGTCTTATCCACTTGAGCCAATGCTTGACCTGATGCTGGCACCTTCAACATCCGGAGGAGAGTATAAGGATAAACTTCTTGCAGGATTGCGGAGTGAAAACGACATGATTCGATACTGGGCAGCTGTAAAGTGTATTTCATTGGAGGAGGTTTCAGAAGATATTAGGGCAGGTTTAATTATTCTCCTGCCGGATGAAAATGCTGAAGTGAGCCTGATGGCCTGTGAGGCTTTGTACAAACTGGGTGAAAAGGATCTCGTGTTGCCGCTTATGAAGAATCATCTGGCGGATGAAAACGAGTGGGTGGTCTTACTGGCTTTGAATATCATTGAGTATTTTGCTGCTGCTGATCAAATGTTTTTACAGACAGAATTGGAAGGGCTACTCAAGGATGAGCGGATCAAATATATTGTAAGGGCCTCTGATCGAATATTGAAAGAATTACGTAATTAATTATATATTTAATTACGTAATTCTTATGGTTTAACTATTTAAGCCGAAGTTTTGTTTGAGACATTTAATTTTGATAACTTTGGTTGTCCCCCACCAATTTTGTAAACCTAAGTCTGCAGGATGTCCAGGCGATTCTATTTATATGCTACTATCTGGCTTTGTGTAACAGCTTTGTTGGGTGTGTCGTGTAAGAAAGAAAAGATAGATGCACACAATCCGGTTGCTGGTTTTTCACTCTATCCATTATCAGGATTAACAACAGACTCATTTAAGTTTGATGCTTCCAATTCAGAATCTGGCTCTGCCGGAATAAATGCATATTACCGGTGGGACTGGAATGGTGATGGAATATTTGATACAGAGTTTGATAAGTCTCCAGAGATTTCATATAGGTATTATGCACCCGGGGATCACAATATGGTTTTGGAAGTGATTAATTCAAATGGAATTACCGACACAACAGTTGGATATGTTCGTGTTGAACAGGGTTTTTCTCCACCACATCCAAATTTTGACTTTGCGCCGGCCTCTGGCAATTTTATGACTGATTTTATTCTCGATGCCTCAGTGAGCTTTGATGATGAGGATTCATTGAATCAACTTCTGTTTCGATGGGATTGGAATGGGGATGAAATATGGGATGATCTTTTTTCATCTCGAACACTTGTGGTACACCGTTTTAGAGAGGCAGGTACTTATTCTATTGGACTTCAAGTGCAGGATCCGGGAAAACTCAGTGCAAAAATTTACAAAACATTGGAGGTGCATAATAGAAACCTGGAGCTGATTGCCAACTTTACATGGTCACCTCAAAATGGAACCACAGCAGATACTTTTTTGTTGGATGCTTCGTCGAGTTTTTACAAAGACAATCCCTTTGCCACACTTTTTTATTCATGGCGCCTACCCCCGGAATATACATGGACCGAATGGGACACCAGCCGTATTACAACAGCTCGATTTGGAAGAGAAACAGATTATCAGTTAGAGATGAAAGTTAGGGATACTAATTATCTTATTGCTCAAACCGAGAAGGAGATTACTATCTATCATGAAAACTTACCTCCGGTTCCAGTACTCAAAGTAGGTAATAAACGGGGCAATATCAGAACTCAGTTCTATTTTGATTCCTGGGGTACCCGTGATTTCGAATCCAATCCAACAAGCCTTGAAGTAAGGTGGGATTTCAATGGTGATGGGAATTTTGACACATCATATTCTTCTGAACGAACAATCTATCATCAATATCCTGAATTCGGAACTTACAAGGTTGTTTTAGAGGTGAAGGATCCTGAAGGATTGAGCGACACTACATCACAATATGTAATAGTCTCACCATACACCAATGAAACTGGATTAATTTTTGATCACAGAGATGGCCGAATTTATGGCTCTGTCAAAATTGGGGAACAATGGTGGATGTCAGAAAACCTGAATTTCAGACCGTGGGACCCAAATAAAGACTATGTCAAGGAAAGATGCTACTCCCGATTTTGTATGGACCCGATTAATTGGTGTGAAGTTTTTGGTGGCTTATACAATATTTATCATGCAACACGAAATGATTTTTACAATGATGTAGAAGGGATTTGTCCTGCCGGATGGCATATGCCCTCACGAGCTGAGTGGGAAAATTTGATTGAATCCATTGGTGGTTTTGAGCAGGCAGATAAGCTGATTGTTGGAGGATCATCAGATTTTAACGTCTTGTATGGAGGCTATGGTGAAGGTCCTCCAGGTGCTAGTTTGTGTCAAATGGATTACTCAGGACTTGGAGAAATCACATATTTGTGGTCGTTCAAACGCTTGAGGGGCTGGCCAATAGCTCAAAGCTGTTGGAATGTAGCTTTATTAAAAGGGGAAAGCCGGATTTATACCGGCTATTCGGGAAACGATTCATACTTTTCAGTACGCTGTGTTAAAGATGATGAATAAACTAAATAGTAAAATTATTCTTATTATAGGAATGCTGATTGGCCTCCTGGCTTGCTCAGAGGATCTGGATCTGGTGTCTGAAGGGAATAGCTGTCCTGTGGTTTATTGTCTGTTAAACCCAAATGATACAGTTCATTATTTGAGGATAGCAAAATCATTTCAGATATTCAGCAATGCTATGGATTCTCCTCCGGTTTCAGATAGTCTGATCTACGATGAAGATTTCTATGCATATTTGGTGGAAAATGATGTAAACTCCGGAAAAGAGATCTTTTATTTTGAACCATGTGATAAGACTGATAGGGATTCAGGATTTTATCATGTCGAAAATTTAGGCTTACTAAAGGTCAAATGTCAGATCAAAACAGGAACAGAATACAGCGTATACATTTATAGCCCTGAATTGCCAAAGCTTATTGTTGGATCTACTATGGTAATTCCATCTTTTGAAATTCTCGATCCGGTTTACATGCCTGGAAGAGAAGTTACCTTGCTACCTGATCAGGGTTTTGATTTGCGTTGGATTCACAATTATAAATATGCTGTTTATCAGCCAGGTGTTCGCATACATTATCTGGAAGGGGATGCTGATTTTCAGGTACAAAAGACAGTCCGCCTGGATCTTCCTGAGGTATTCTCCTATACTGAAGCAGCAACCGTAGTCGACTATCTTAATGGAGCCAATTTCTACAAAGGTATTATACAGCAATTGAGTTTGCCTCCTCCCGGAAAAAAGCGCAAACTGATTGGTTTTGATTTCGAGGTTTGTGCAGGAGGAGAAGAAATGGCACTTTTGAGGCAGGGAGAACGAGATGAAAATAATCCATTTAGTCAGATAAGAAGCTATACCAATTTTGATGGAGCCCAGGGAATATTCAGTACAAGAGTATTTCAAACATCACATAATAATCGATTTTCAGACATAACAGAAAATTACCTGGCCACATCAGCTGAAACAAAGCAATTAGGCTTTTTGGCCCATGGAGAGGAATTTTAGTCATGAGTTTATTCAAATATTTACCATTAGTACTGGTTTTATTATTTACACAGTGTGATCCATTCGATGATCTTGCAGGAAGTGAGGACCCATCTATTCCTGAGGATTATGGATATGCTGAGGTTGAATTTATCTTGCCAGATTATAAAGGTATTCCCAAAGAGGGAGTGCATAGGGTGGCTCTTTCATTCTCCTATACAATTGATTCTCTTTTCAGGAGTGAATATTTTGAAAAGGTAAATGTATCAGACCATAAAGCGTTGTATAGGCTTGTTTTTCCGGCAGGAGAATACTATTGGGAGGCTGTAATTACCTGTTCATGTGGCGGTGATACTTGTTTGAATGGGGGTTTTCCGGGCGGGAAATTTGGAATGAAATACGATTTTGACGAATTTCTGGTAGTCACAGGCGAAACCACTACTATTAAAACACGCTTTACTTACTGAAATAACATCCGGGATATTTATCATCAAAGTTGCTGAGTTATCAAAACGAGCTACCTTTGTCAGATTAATTGGATTAAGGATTTAGACTTAAAAATGACACGAGTAAAAGAATTATTCATTGCGCTATTATTGGCATTTTTAATTACAAATAATGGTGTTGCTCAGGAGAGTGTTAATATCATTCCTCAACCAAATAGCGTTGAGAGGAGTGAACACTCATTTACAATAGCTGATGACACCCCAATTGTTGTGGATAGGCGCAACAAGGGAAATGCATACTATCTTCAAAAAAGTATTTTACCAGCATTTAAAATGCCCATCGTGAGCCAAGGTTCTAAGGGCATTATTCTTAAGGTAGCCAAAGATCTTCTGGTTGATCTTGGCGAAGAAGGCTACCATCTGGAAGTTGATCGTAATAGTGTATCTATAATCGGATCAACGGAGGCAGGAGTATTTTATGGAATTCAGTCGATGTTGCAAATGCTTCCCTTGGATCTGAAAGAAAACAGGGAGAATTTAGAGCTACCTGCAGTGAATATCATTGACCACCCACGGTTTAGCTGGCGGGCCTTCATGCTGGATGAGTCAAGACACTTCAAAGGCATGGCACAGGTTAAGAAGCTCCTTGACCAAATGGCCCTTTTAAAAATGAATGTTTTCCATTGGCACCTTACAGATGACCAGGGTTGGCGAATTGAGATAAAGAAGTATCCGAAGCTGACCGACGTTGGGGCATACAGAAAAAACTCACAAAGAGGAGGTTGGGGCAGTGACAAACGGTCTGGTGAAGCCCATGGCGGTTATTATACCCAGGAGCAAATCAAAGAGATCATTGCGTATGCCGCGCTTAGACAGATTACGATAATACCTGAAATTGAAATGCCCGGACATGCCTCTGCAGCTATCGCTGCTTATCCCTGGTTGGGTACAATAGGAGAGCTGAAAGAAGTTCCTGTGGTTTTCGGGAAATTGCCAGATTCTTATAACGTGGCTGATCCCCGGGTATATGATTTCATTCAGAATGTATTGTCCGAAGTCATGGATCTTTTTCCAGGTCGTATTATTCACATCGGGGGGGATGAAGTGAAGTTTGATGCATGGAAGGAATCGAAAATGGTTCAAGGCTTCATGAAAGAAAATGGCTTACACTCACCTGCAGATCTCCAGATATTCTTCACCAACAAGATTTCGAAATTTCTCGATAAAAATGACCATCGAATGATGGGTTGGAACGAGATTATGGGCCAGAATGTTCATGAATGGCAATCTGATAAGGATTATGAGGTGAAAAGCACACTTGCTACCAGCGCCATCATTCATTTTTGGAAAGGAAATATTGATTTAATTAATGATGCTGTTTCGAAAGGTTACGATATTGTTAATTCCCATCATGTTAATACCTATTTAGATTATTCATATGAGCATATCTCTTTACAGAAAGCCTATGACTTTAATCCAATTCCAGATGGCCTGGATAAAAAATACCATGATAAGGTTTTAGGGAGCGGCTGTCAAATGTGGGGTGAGTGGATTCCGACAGTCGCTGACATGGATCGACAGGTTTTCCCAAGGTTGGCAGCCTTTGCAGAGGTGGGTTGGACAATTCCAGAAAGGAAGGACTTCAGCTCTTTTAGAACAAATCTGGAAATGATTCTTAAAAGATGGGAAAAGCTGGGAATTGCGTTCGCTGATTAGAAAGCAATCTTATAATGAAACCACAAACTCAGCCTGGAATCCATCATCTACGCAGAAACACATCCGGCCAAAAGTTGCACCTGAGTGTTTAAAATCATTCTCGTGAATTTCGAAGTATTCTTCAACAGTTGCCTACTCACAAGAGCAAAGGCCTACAGTGACAATCAAGGCAAGAAATAAACTTCGGTTCATCAAGCTAAATTTTCATCCGAACGAACAAGAATTGTGCCGAGAACTTCTCCTGATTCAAATTCAAAATCATAAAGAGGCCAGGTTATTTTCTTCTCATCTTCAGGTGAAAGATGTCTCTTTTTGACCAGAATCAAGATGTCCGAGTCGGAGTGTTTCAAATATTGGTTCAAGCGATACCGGAGGTTTTGGAGAAGGTGTTATGTGTTGCTCATTATCACCTGATGAAAAATACCTCTTTTTTCTGAAAGATTATCGTAGCCATAGATTAATCTTTTGGGTGAGAATAGATCAATACATTGAGAAACAGAGAAAAACAATATAAAAGATCATATATGTACTGGGTAGATGCATGTTTTATTGAAAATATTAACACCTTGGTTATCTTATCAGATATCTATCAACCAAATAATATTTTTTCTACTAAATACTCAGATTGTAAATCCAAAGTACAAAGCCATTTCTCATCACTGTTCAATAGATTTAAGCAATTGCTCTGCCCATTTATCATTAGGATTAATTTCGAGCGATTTTTTCAAACATACAATTGCCTGGTTGGAGTCCTCCTTTTCAAGATAAGCTTCTGCCAGGCTATAATAGTAACCTGCCAAAGTGAATGATTCAGGAAAGTGATCAATGTTGTATTGGAAACATTGAAAGGCCAAATCAAGGAGCTCATTCTCCATCAGATAATACCCGAAATCATCAATCATTTCCTCAGACAGTAAACCGAAATAGATACCATCATTGAGTAGATTATCAAGAGTTTTTGTTGCTTGTTCAGCATATCCTTTTTGATACAATTCTTTGAGTTCCTTATACTGTTCAAGCAGCTTCAGAACCAGTGCTTCATCCTTTGCTTCCCTTATTTCCCTGCGCTTAAGAGCCTCGACCGAAGCCATTTCCATGGCAATTTCAAGGGCTGTGTCAGATTTCACTTCAAAGTCAGGTATAACACCAGTACCCTCCCAGTTTGTTCCAGTAACCGGATTGATTGTCCTTCCCCAGGGAATTTTTGCCTCAAAACGGTTATTAATTCTAAATGATTTCGTGAGGTGAGCCCCACCACCTGTTCTTTCACCAATTACAATTGCTCTATCTAATGCTTGCAGGCTATAGGTGAAGGCTTCCCCAGCAGAAAAAACATTACCATTGACAAGTATGTATAATGGAATATCTGGCGGAAACCTTATACCTTCCACTTGATATGACCAGTTCTCATCCGTAATATTTTCTTTCCGGAAGTAGGTTCTGTTGAGAAGAGTTGGTTCTTCAAAAAAGTATCCTGAAATAAGGCTCACCATCTCTGGTTTTCCTCCCATAACAAGTGATCTCAAATCTATGATTAGTGCATCCATATCAGAGAGGAAGTTCATTACTGACCGGACCTTTTCACCCGCAACATCGGGTGAACAGAAGGCCCTAAACTCAAGATAACCGATATTATCCTTTTTCCATCCAATATTCATGAAGCCATAATTGCCTCTTTTGAGAAAATGGTTGTAACCTACCTTTTCAAGAATTGGCACTTCCTCCTCCTCCAGCTCTTCTATTCCAAATAAGGCGACTACTTTTAAGTGCTTATCATTACTGACCTCCAGTAAATCAGGATTCAATAATCTCACAAAATCAACTGGTCGATTTACATCCTTGTCATACGCACCTGCTTTCAACTGCTCATTCATTTTAACTATACATTCTTCCGCCACTTCAGGGAATATGTAGTATTCTCTGAGCCACTCACTAACATTATCAATAACTAGTTTTTTCTCAGCAAATCCAGGTGGTTCCATATCAGATTGTGAAAAAAGAATTTGAGGAGATCCTATTAGTAAAGTTGAAAAGAAAAAAATAGGTATTAGTAGGTTTCTCATGACAGTTTTATTTTAATATTAAATTCCTGACATAAAATGAACTTCACATTGTTTGCAATCAATGGATATGGTTGGTGATGAATTCTTTGAACCTTTGAAATATCTCCCCCAACGATAGCCAGATTCTTCTTTCATCTCAATCATCTTAATGCCATCATCAAAGTAATACTGAGTGAGTTTTGTATGAGTATTAAGAAGGAAGTTTGGTGTTTTAGCTGAACCTATCTTAATAATGCTAAAAGAATTATTCAACTTGATTTCCGAAAAATCAGGCTGAAGTTCATCAATAATTACATCCCCGTTCATGGAGGTAATCGAAAGCTTTTTATTAAGCCGGTTAATGTAATAGTTACTAAACAATGAATGGCTGCATTGAATCTCATTGAGTTCCTTAATTGTATATGTGTCTTCTTTACTATCATCAATATCAAGCTGTTCGACCAGATCAAAATTATATTCTGTGAAAGATGATTTACGAATTTGAAGCTGATGAATCGAGCTGGAATTTATCTCACAATGCTTTGCTTCTATATTAGCTTGTGTAAGTTCATTGATTTGAATCTTTGAGTTGGTGGCTTTCAATGTCAATTCCTTGATGCTATTTGCCTTAAGTCTCACCGACCTTAGATCCAGGACAGCCTTATTGCTCAAATCACCTAAACTGATTTTAGAAAGATTGCTTTTCAAGTGTAGTTCAATGCTTTTTGGGATATATAGTACTACTTTAATGTTATAACCTTTCATGGCAAATTTCTTTCCATCTACCATCGTGACATCCCATTTTTTATGTGATGCCTCTATTCTTCTTGCTCCACAACTGAGGTTAATATGAATGGTATTATCAACTGGTTCTAGATTTGAAAACTGTATATTATCAATGAAGTCAATCGCCTCCTTGGTGTTAGCCGGGTCAACTTTTACAATAATGATTCTTTTAATAACTGGCTTGTCCCAAGTAAAGATCTCAAATTGATCTGAATTAGTTGGCATGTGAGCTGGCAAGCTTGTGGTGTAATCAATAGCTAGAATATTTGATTGGTTTACTTGAATCTCATCAATTATTTCCCTTAAAATGGTATCGTCTGGATACTCACAATTTATAATAGCAAAAGATGCCTGGTTGTTTAAAACGAATAGAACAATCAGGCTAGATAGGCAGTAATATTTTTTTGCTTTCATATTGGTTCAATTTTTCTAATTTGTTAATTTTCAACACTTCTTGTTCGATTCGGTTAAGGATTTTTAGTTTTTTCGCGTACAGTTGATAGAGCTCTTCTTCTGAGATCCGATGATTGGGATGCAAGCTATTTGCCGTATTAGCAGGAGGTAACATTACATCCAAAACCTTAAACTCATTTATTAAGAAGTTGAAATTTTCTTTAAGTGATTTCGGTATATAACAAGTCCTCAATACTTGTAGTTTTTGATCGAGTTCAATCATGAAATCTTTCTCAATAGATCCTGATTCGGTATCGAACAATGTAATAGTTGTAGCATCTTGTCTGAATGGTCTTATTGTATAATTGAATATAAATCCGATTGATATTAAGATCAAAATACTAGCAGCTATTTGAAATCTAAATCTGGTCCTGCTAACTGATCGATTTTTCAATTCCTGCTCAATAGAGTCCCAGATGAAAGGATCAGCAGTGATCGTTTCCTCATGACAAACCTTCTCTTTAATGAACTCTTCAAATTTTGTCATGTCAAATAAGCTTTTAGTTTCATTCTCAATAGTTTAAGAGCTCGTTGATATTGACTCTTTGATGTTGATTCAGATATTTTCAAGAGTTGTGCGATCTCCCTATGTTTATAATTTTCAAATAAATAGAGGGTTAGAATTTGTTTGCAACCAGAGGGTAGTTTGTTGATCTCTTTATTAATCTCTGCTGAAGTGATGTTAATAAATGAGCACTCTTGGAGATCGTCTTCCACATCAAAAGCAGTCTCAATAGCCGGAATCAGCATTTTGGTATTAAGTCGCTTAAGGCAAGTATTAATGACGATTCTTTTCAGCCATGGTTTGAACTTCTCAGGATCTTTCAGATTTTTCAATTTTGTAAAAGCTGAGATAAAGGATTCTTGGATACAATCTCTTGCGTCCTCCCTATCTGGCAACAATCTGTAACTTAAAACAAGCATTTCCTGGATATGATTTTCATATAACAACTTCTGGGCAAAGGCACTTCCTGATTGTGCCTGCAAAACCAATTCTTGAATATTATCTGATTGTGCCAAATGCCCTTTTCTTATATGATCCTGAAAAGTAAAAAAAGACGGATAAAATTCTGGACTATTTTCAAAAATGAATAGTTCTCGCGTATGTTTCACCTATTTATTGTTACCTTTTTACTATACAGGTAGTCTAATAGAATGAGGACAAATGGAATACCAATAAAATACAGAGATAATGGAAGAGCGTATAGATTTATTAATAAGTTTCTTCTCCTATGGCATAATACCAGCCGCAATCGTTCTTATAATTCATGTCAGAAATAGAATGAAGCACAAGGAGAAATTGGCAATGATTGAAAAAGGGCTTGATCCATCAACCATGGGTAAGGAGGTTAATCCGCTATACCAAACCTTAATGTGGGGTACACTCCTTTTTGGGATAGGTTTTGGTCTACTATCTGGATATCTGCTATCAATTGTAAGCAATTTGGACCAGAATGCAATTGTACCCATAATGGCAATCCTTATTGGTGGCATAAGTTTGATCGGATTTTACATTTACAAGAAACATACTGAGAACAAGAAATCGAAGTAGATGGATAACCTGCATGTCCAAAAAGTTATCGAAGGAGATACAGCAAAGTTTTCTTATTTTATTGAGAACTATAAGGATATGGCATTTTCAATAGCATTTCGGATTCTCAGTAATCCAGAAGATGCTGAAGAAATTGTTCAAGACTCCTTTCTCAAGGTTTACAAGTCACTTAAAAAGTTCCGACAAGATTCAAGCTTTTCAACCTGGTTTTTTAAAATCGTAGTGAATAGCTCATTATCACGACTAAAAAGACACAAATATGCTGGTTATGAAATGGATTTAGAAGGTGTATCTGATATGAGTATTGAAAGTGCTAGCTTGGCATATAAAAAACTGAAAACAGATGACCAACGAAAATATATTAACCTTGCTATGGATGAACTGGGACCAGAAGACAGACTAGTTTTAACACTCTTTTATCTGAATGAGAATACAATTGAGGAAGTTTCTGAGATTACCGGGATAAAGGGTGCTAATGTTAAAATGAGATTACATCGAGCCAGAAATAAAATGTACAGCATATTAAACAGAAGATTAAAAAATGAGGTAAAAGATATCATATAATGAACAATACAAAACTTGATGAAATCACAAAGGAAATTATTTCAAATAGTAAATTGGAATTGCAAAATCCGGAATTCAACAGAATTGTACTAAATATAATCTTGCTTGAAAACCAGAGGCAAAAAACAATTTATAAAGTTGTTTTGTATGCAATAATATTTTTGTGTTTTGATGTTTTGATGTTCCTTCTTGTAAACCTTTCCAACTTCATTGCTGGTCCATTGACTTCAGAATCTGGCTCTTTGTCAAACGGATTGACTTTGAACATGATCGTTCTAAAGAATTTGGTTCTTGAAAATAATATTATCCAATATTCAATTATTGTAATCCCTATTCTTATAGTAATCCAAAAGTTAGTCTCTTTTAAAGCGGGCAAATTTGCCCGCTAATTGAATACCAATTGTTTGTCTATAATAATTAATGCTTAAGACACAAAACCATGAAATCAATAAGTTGTTCATATCCAGAAAAAAATTGTAGAAGAGTCAGACGACCTTGGCAAGACATAAAAATAGTAATGATTGCTCTTACAGCACTGGCCTCATTCCAGTTTAGTTTTTCACAAGTTCAAAACCTGGATTCTGGCGTGAAGGGTGAATTAATAGATGAAATTGTGATGTTAATTGAAGGGAAATATGTGTTTCCTGAGGTCGGAAGCGAGATAGCGGAATATATTCAAAACAGAAACAAAGAAGGAGCTTATGCTAAAGTAACTTCAATACAGGAATTTATTCAGGAAGTAACTAATGACTTGCAGTCGGTGAATAAAGATGCTCATCTTGGATTAGTGCGAAGAAGAGGTTCGCGTGACTCAGGTGCATCTCAGGAGGAGATGATTAAGAACTTCTTTCTCAAACAATCGTTTTTTCAAAATTTTGGATTTAAGAAAGTTGACCGCCTTTTAGGCAATGTTGGATACATAGTTTTAGATGAATTCTCTTATTTAGAAATGGATGGTAAAATGGTTGGTGAGGAAACTGCGAGAGCTGTGATGCAAGTGATGGCAAATACTTATGCCCTGATTTTAGATCTTAGAGACAATTTTGGTGGCAGGGAAGAGATGGCCTTACTATTGATGGATTATTTCTTTGAAAGCCCAACCCATGTGTTAACAAACAAAAGTAAAAGCGGAGAGGAAGGGCAAATCTGGACAGAGGGAAAAAACAAAATTGTGGGCATGGCGGACATCCCTATATACATTTTGACAAGCCATCATACTGTTTCTGGTGGTGAGATGTTTGCTTATGTAATGAAGAATAGGAATAGGGCGACAATAATCGGTGAGAAAACTCGTGGAGCTGCTCACAAAACCCATCTTTTCAGCCTTAAAAGTGCTGAGATTGACCTGGCTATTCCTTTAAGTACTACAATAGATCCGTTAACAGGAACTGATTGGGAGGGGAAGGGAGTTGAACCTGATATTGCAGTATCCTCAGGAAAAGCTTTTGATGTTGCATACAAAATGGCTCTTGTGGAAATGATGCAAGGTGATGTAGACGAATTTCAGCAAATTGAAATCGATTGGACTTTGATGGAAATAGAAGGGAATGTAAATCCATCTATACTCAATGAGTCATCCATACAAGAGTATGTTGGTGTTTTTGAAGATAGAAACTCCTTTCTGAAGGATGGAGTATTGTGCTATCAGAAGATGGATCAGCAAGTTTACGAGTTGGCCCCAATGTCAAAGGATCTTTTTTCTTTTGTTGATCAAGGTATGTTCTTTGTCAGGATTAGATTTACTCGTGATCAAACCGGGCTAATCAATAAAATGTTCATGATCTATGATACTGGTAAAGAGGTTGAATTTTCAAAGACAGTAAATCAATAATCATAAATTGTCACTTCAATCATGGTTTCTGTTTTCAAGCAGCAGGTGAGCAGACGTGTGCGAATAGACTGTCGTTACAGTTATTCAATTTTTGACTTTTTCCTGAATTGGACGTATATTAAAGTATGCTTAGAACAATTCGAAATACAAGCTTCCTGGTATTCATGATCATTTCATGTTTTTCATTATCAGGACAGACGAGGGCTGTTGTTGAAAACGCTATTCCTGATGTGGAATGGGACGCAGCATTTACACGTACAGAAGGCTGGACCGGGGGGGATGTTGCCGGAACAGTTAATATGGGCGATGGCCGAACGGTGTGGATGTTTGGTGACTCCTGGATTGGCAAGGTAGGAGAGGGCAAGCATGTTGGCGGATCACATATGATTAATAACGTTATTGCAATTCATGACTCCTCAGAACTTGGCTCTGTGCGGGCTCCTCTGTACAAGGATATACATTTTGCCTGGGGCCCAAATAATTCTGAGAATAAACCTACAGCATGGATTATTCCTAAAACTAGAACAGATGGTGAATGGTATTGGCCCAGTGGCGGGGGTGTTGTCATACCTGGATGTAATGGCACCCAAAAGTTGATCGTATTTCTTTTTCATCTGGCAAGGCGAGGAGAGGAAGACAGCTCATGGAACTTCAAACACATTGGAAGTGCTATGGCTATTGTTGATGATGCACAGGAAACTATTGAGAAATGGAAGACTCGACAATTAACAATCCCTTATAGCACTAAACCAGAATCTGCCACACATATTCACAGTCCACGAACAATTAACTGGGGAGTCAGTGCCATTCTTCAGATAAAGGAACCACTACACGAAAAATCAGGATTTCTGTACATATATGGAATAGATGATTCTGAGGTTCTCAACAAGAAACTGTTTCTGGCACGTGTTTATCCTGATGATGTCGAGAAGCTTGATCAATGGCAGTTTTTTTCCGGCGAGGACAATTGGTCTGCATTCCTTGGTGATGCTATCTCAATAGCAGAAAACGTGCCAAGTGAGTTATCTGTTAATGAGGATGTAAGACTGAATGCTGATACATTTGTAATGGTGCATAGTGAGCCTCTTTTCGGACGAAAGATTATGATCAGAAGAGCTCCCAATCCTGAGGGTCCATGGTCAGATCCGGAACCTATATACACAGTTCCCGGTCTTGACAGAGGGAAAGAATACTTTACCTATGCTGCCAAGGGGCACTTGCACTTATCAAGACAAAATGAATTGCTCGTGACATACATAATCAATGCCAACTCAATATGGGAAATGGCTATTGATGCGGCTATTTACAGACCAAGGTTTATTCGTGCTTCCCTACATCCTGATCTGTAACAGTGTGTGATATTACCGGGGATAATACTTTACAGGATATGGAAAAAACACCTATCGCATCCAATCTGACCTTTCTCATGAGATACTGGTCAAATGACACCACTTATCCCTAATAAATACCTTAGATATGTGGTGTAAAAATTTGATTGCTCACCCCAACCTTATTTGTTGAGAGAAATTGCCCTCCTTTGACATATCAAATAAGTAATATATAACACTTAAAACAGGAAGTTAGCTGTGGTAGGAATGTGAGAATTGAATACCTTAATCACTCTTTCTTCAAATACTAAGCTAACATCCGAATAGCTGATATTCAAACGTAGTGAACCTTATCTGGAGAAGAGTTAGTTGCTGTCGTAATACTCTCTGTATAGCTAATTTATTCGTCTTTTATGCAGCGGACGGAAAAACCGAGATAGTTATCAGCATCACTACGGTCTATTCCTGGATTAGAATAGTACAGCAGACGCTTCCAGGAGTAGGATGAACCTTTGGGGGTTGATGTCCAATAATATGTAACAGCACCCACATCAAAATCACCTCCATAAAGAAAATGATATCCACCTGGCAAGGCATTAAAACCACTAGAATTTGATCCATTACCGCCATTTTTCCAGCCATCTCTGGATTTCAATTTTCGACCAACATTTCCTGAAATACGCCATCCCTCAGAATTATGATCAGATTCATTCATTCCCAACGAGGACTCCAATTGTATCCAATCCTCATCACTCGGCAAATGCCAATCATTAGGGCATGAGATTGTTGAAGATCGCCCCTTATATAAAACACCGTAAGTTTTATAATTATCAGTTGCTTTAGCCTCTTCAATAATGGCTCCATTATATCCGTAAACAAAGTAAGCACCACGATTTGCAGAATCAATAGTGGGCAGATATGCCAAATTCTCTGCCATCCATATTTGTTCATCAATTTTTACAACCTCATATGTCCGTCCATCATTATCAGTACAGTTTATAAATTCAAGTTCAATAGCCTTGGATTCAATAACACTATCAGTTATGATCGTAGTAAATTTGCCACTATGTCCTTTGTAATGAATATAATCACCTTGTTTGTATTTTAGGGTGAACTGACTATTGGCAGCCTTAAATTGGCTGGCCAGACCAGTATCAAGAGTATTATGGGCAATGCCGATATATTCAATGTAGCTTGTTGATCCTGCGGCTTCGGTACATATTATTTTGAGGCCTTCATTGCGACTACTTGAGGCAACGTTGACGAAGTAAATACCTGGTTCTTGGATACTGATATTAAAACTGTGTTCGTCACTTGGTAAGTGTTTTGATTGAGAACACATAAGCTGGCCAATAATATTTCTCAAGCTGACTTCAACATAGCCTTGATGATTCAGATAAACAGTTAACTGGCCAACATTATTGAATGGATTGGGAAAAAAATGGATTTGCATCTGAGACTGAACAAGGTCAATAACTCCTGTCATTCCTGTAAGGATCAATGATACATTTCCAGGTACAGTAATTGATTCATTATTTGCCAGATTAGTAGCTGTCACGCTATCCACCACTGTTGCTTCACCCTTACCCGTAAAGGTTATTTCGATATTCTGCGTAATACCTGAAATGCTTGCTATTGCAAGGACTGCAAGGAAAATAATCTGTTTCATCTGTTTTATGGTTGCCCCCTTTCAAAGGTAATACAATACCGTTTCTTTACAAAGAGCTTCTACCAGGCAAATTACTTCATGCCTTATCACCTGGAGCCAACCAATGGTATTGAATGCACTAACGTACTTTGAAAAGCAGTGCACAAGTGCAATTCCTATTCATCTTTTATGCAGCGGACTGAGAAGCCATACTTAATGTTTTGAGGATCACGATATACTGCCCCTTCAGCACTTGACCAAATTTCACGAACCCATGAGTTAAGCGAATCACATGGTGAAATAGTCCAAAAATTAGCATTAGAGTGAAGACCATAAAAGCCTCCCTCATAATCACCAATACCACGTTTTCCGTTAAGGCGACGCATACCCGCGAATAATCCATTGAAACCACTTCTATTATAGCCATAATATTCGTCATAGATAAGCTGATGGCCAACATCATGAGTACGACGCCAACCATCATTGTCAACATCATACGTCTGCATTCCACAGAAAAGTTCCAGGATTTTCCACTCTTGATCAATTGGTAGATGCCATCCATAAGGACAGGAAACCAATGCCGCCTTCCAGTTGTAAAGTACCCCGTATTGATTATAATTGTCTTCATTTTTTGCTGAAGAAACATTTGTACCTTCATAAGCATAAACGTAATAAAGTAGAGCTGTATCTGATTCTTCTGAAGAGGGACTACATGAGGGCAAATAGGCCAGGTTTTCCTTCATCCAGGTTTGTTCTCCGATCTTGTAAGCACGGTAAGTATTGCTATCTCTTGAATCAGAAAATTCAAAAGGTTCACCAAGCTCCAAAGGAGGATAAACCCGATTAGTAGAGTATTCAGGGTTGCAAGACTCAGGAATAATCAAAACAATTCCAACTAATAGAACCAGCAAAGCATGTTCACTGTTTTTTGTTCTCATGACTAGTAAGGTTTGGTTACCACTAAGTTATGACCTTAGCCAGACTTGACCAATAGTAGTCATTGGAAGGGAATGATATTTAACTCTCTATACAAATACTTAGCTAACATCCGAATAGCAGATATTCAAACGTTCAGAACCTTATCCGTAGAAGGGTTAGTAATTGTAGAGCTGGTTTATTCATTCTTGATACAGGGGACTGAGTTATTCAGCTGATTCAACTTCTTTTGGTTCAATCCCCAATTCGGCTTCGAGGAGTGAGATAATCTCTCGATTATGTACCAAAATTCTTTCGAACCAATAATGTTGATGATTCCTTGATTCCATAATGTTAAGGCAGAATCGTAGAAATCGTTTATCATCTATCAATTTGGAATAA
>JABHCC010000084.1 GCA_018669475.1 Bacteroidota bacterium
CCAAGATGCCATTTCCCAAAATATCCAGTTGCATAGCCCTGCTCTTTAAGAGCTTCTGCAATCGTAAATTCTTGAGTGGGCAGATGTGGAGTTACAAATTCCGCATCACGCTTAGGCTCTAGCAAATAGGTGGTAATACCCGTACGGGCTGGATATTTTCCTGTCAGGATAGATGCCCGACTTGGAGAACAAACTGGTCCGGCTGTATAGAAATCAGTGAATACAACACCTTCTAGAGCCAGGCGATCTACATTTGGTGTTTCGTAGGTGGAGCTGCCATTGTAGGATACATCACTCCAGCTAAGATCGTCGACCATTATGAAGACGATGTTGGGGGGATTTGTTTTTGATTCTTTTTTGCAGGCTGTTGACAATGCCAATATTAGAGCCAAGGCTATTATTATTCGGGCACTCAGGTACTCAAGTACTCGGGGTCTCGGGATTCGATTATTCATTGTCTATTAGGCTTATTTCTATGTAGGAGATTCCTTCGTAAGGGGATTTTTTGCCGTTTTCGTATAGTAGGCCTATGTTTCCTTTTGGGCTTATTGTCAGGCATGAATAGGCTGAGGGGCCCAGGTGAATTAGCTTTTCGTATTTCCAGGTCTTTCCCTGATCGGTACTAATTTTAAGTGTTAGGTTTTTTCTTCCCTTACTAGTTGCATTATTGGAAAGAATT
The DNA here is from genome assembly GCA_018669475.1 of Bacteroidota bacterium. Taxonomy (GTDB): domain Bacteria; phylum Bacteroidota; class Bacteroidia; order Bacteroidales; family UBA12481; genus JABHCC01. The sequence continues at coordinate 680 of JABHCC010000084.1, forward strand.
AGCAGTTCTTTTTCCTTTTTACCTTGCTTGAGTACATGTTGAATAATTGATCCCTGACAATTAGGGTCTGGCAATTGTTCATCTGCAATTGGTGTGCTCCAGGTATTGCCTCCATCGTTTGATTTTGTGATGGCTCTGAATCCACCTGGTTTTATTTGGTTGCGGGCGTTAATGAGCAAATCACCATTTGCCATTTCAACAATAGCGGGTTCATTGATATTAGCTGCAACCTTCTGACATTGCCAGGTATCTCCCTTGTCGTCACTATAAACCAGGTATGAAACCATCTCTTTGCTAGTTTTATTTACCGTACATGGAACCACCAATCTACCACTCTTCAGTTGCAAACCCCTACCCGGAGAAGACCATACACTTTGCCAATCATTTTCACGAATATCATAATCAACATGAACAGGTGTTGACCATGATTGACCATCATCGTCGCTATAAACATATTGTAGCATCAAATGTCTTCTTTCCCTGTTTGAACCTTCTGTGACATCATTTCTTCCAGGACAGAAACCATAAAAAAGGAATATTCTTTCTGTTATCCTGTCTTGAACCAAACTTGGATCACATGCTCCGTGATCTCCAGCAAAGTTCACTGCTCGTTTTATCGGGGTCCATTCACGACTCCCTTTTTCAAAGCGCCGTGTTACCAAGTCAATATTATTAGGAACATCTCCAGGTCTGTCAACTCTTCCATCGCACACAGTCAGAATTGTTCCTTTCTCAGTAGTTATCATTGAGGGTATTCTAAACTCTGCGACTCCATCTTCACCGCTTGTAAAGATTCTTTGAGGGAGACTAACTTCAATTTCAATCTGATCTGGAATATTAACGTAAGAATCAGTAATCCTGTTATTTAGAAGGTAATCAGCAATATACTCAACGATTTTAGGGTTTGATGCTGCTTCATTTATTTGTTCGGCTATTCCCTCTCCATCCTGAACATTAAAAAGTTCAACTTCTCCGGAATTAAGAACACATGCTTTCCAGTAGCCATAGCGTACAAACTGCTTATATCTGTCTTTGGGGATATGCTTCTTCAATTTCTTTATAATACTGCCAAACTCAGGAAGGTTTGCAAGATTCTCCCATTCTTCAGGATCCTCCATTGTATTATATAATTCTTCCGATCCATCGTAGTAATGAATATAACTCCATTCTTTTGTATGAATAGCGTGGTTACCGTGAGCGATAGTAGTAACAGTGGCTTCATCCCAATCTGTATCCGGATTTGCAATAAGAGGCAACAAGCTTTTGCCCGATAATTCTCTTTTTTCTGGTAAATCAGCAATATCAATTAATGTGGGATAGATATCGAGTAAATTAACAGGGGCATCGCATGTGGTGCCTGGTTTAAAGTCTTCGATAGATTTCCCTTTAGGAGGGATAATAATTAAGGGAACTCTTGTTGAGTTACGCCAGGGAGTGTGCTTTCCCCAGTGCTCCTTTTCTCCCAAATGCCATCCATGATCACTCAGAAATACTATCCATGTATTATCTCCATTTTCTCCCTTATCAAGAGCATCCAGTAGTTTGCCAACTTGGGCATCAGCAAAGGATATTGCAGCCAAATAACCCCGCACCAAAGGCTTCCACTGATCATATTCCAGACATGTTTCGTGCTTGCCTGATGACCAGGCACCATGCGCCAAAGCAATTCCGGGGTTAGGAATATCAAGCATATCACCAACAATTGTCTCCGGAATCTCAATATCATTGAGATCATACATATCGAAATACTTTTTAGGGACATAGAAAGGCTGATGTGGTCGATAAAATCCACATGCAATCAGAAATGGTTTGTCGTGCTTCTTATGCAATTGATCAACTCCCCATAAGGCAATTCTACCATCAGGCATTTCACTATCAGGAAGATCAAATGCACAATAGTCCCAGGTTGAATACTTATTAAAGGGGCGATCGATAAGTGCGCCAGGATTTTGAGGAAGACTCACATCAAAACGTTTGATATATTTTGTGGGATCCATCCCTTCAATATTCATTTCTTCCTCATTAACAGGGCCTCCTATGTGCCTGGTATCAGGACCATAATCATCCCAGTTTTCGTAAATCTCACGTCCGTATCCATGATTAACTTTGCCTGCACCAAGTGAGGTATAGCCATTCTGCCGGAAGTAAAGAGGAAATCCCACGGCATCGGTATAATCACTGTACCGGCCAACATTGTGATAGATCCCGCTTATCTCAGGTCGCAATCCTGTTAAAATTGCTGCTCTTGACGGACCACAAATTGGCGATGCGCAATGGGCATTGGTAAAAAGAACACCTCGCTGTGCTAGATTGTCGATATTTGGAGTTTTTACTTCACCATTATATCCATCCATACATCCTACCCAGTCGGCCATATCGTCTACACATATGAGAAGGATGTTTTGGGAATCCTCCTGACTATAACTCATAATTGATATAACAGTCAACAGAGCAATGACTAATAGTTTTATTCTATGCATATGCCTTATTTAGCGTAATTCATCGATCAACCAATCCAGCTTGATCTTCACAAGCTTTATATCTTTATGTCCACGGGCTTCGTAAAACAATCCAATCTTTCCATCAGGCAACTCAATCAGAGATGAATATGCAAATGCAGTAGGTACTATACATTTGTTTTGAGGCCAGGTATTCCCTCCGTCAAAACTGATATATACTGTTCCATGTGTACGTCCCGGACCTATTGGGACAGAGCACAGGAGAATACTGTTTTGTTCACCTTCAGGATGATTTACCGATATCAAACTGCCATTACAACTAACAGTTTTCAAAGCGGAATCATTTTCAAGCTTGGTCCAGGATGTTCCACCATCTTTACTAAATGCCCTGGTTCTTAGGCGACCTTTTTCTCCATTCTTCACAAAGGTTCTGCTATTTAGAACCAGTGTTCCATCTGGAAGTTCGGCGAGCTTTGATTCGCTGGCCCATGACATATCACCTTCCCATGGGACAACCTTGCTACGCCTCCAGGTAATTCCATGATCATCGCTGAAAAAGCAAAGCACTTTCTTCCCTTCATCAAAATCTCCACCTGCAATGATCAGCCTACCCTTTTGGGGCCCATTTTGAAGTTGAATTCCCTCACCTGATCCAACAACCATAACTGCTCCATTAGTTTGAACCATATCACTTATATCCCTGGGTTCTGTCCAACTTCTCCCTTCATCATCACTTGTGATGATGAACTGTCGTGAGTAATTATCCTTCAGTTCACCAACAACATCTGTTGGTTTCTTATCGTAATCCCACATAAAAAGATTATACACTACATGTATTTGATCGGTTTCCTTATCATACACAGTTGCGTTCGGACAAATGGATTTCAATCCATGAGTCGCAATGAGCCTTGCCTTATTCCAGCTTTGGCCATTATCAGTACTGGTCTTAATAACTAAATCCTGTCCTGACCGGTCTGACCAGGAACTCTTATTCCTGGCCTGACATACAGCCACGATAGTACCTGAGTTTGTAACAACAATGTTTTGTTCACGGAACTGAGGGTACTGTTCACGAGCGTTTTCAACACCTGCAATATCCTCCTTACCAGCAATAAAAACATCAATTGGATTACTTATTCCTTTTTCCTGGAAGTATTTATGATACTCCCATTTAATAGACTTTGGTGGAGTATTCAGATTATCGTCATTTTCCTGAACATACCTTTTGAGAACCTCTTTATCTAAAAATGGATCATTAGTAGATAACTGCCAATCCAGCAAGTCTGACTTTAGAGATTCGAGCTCTTCAGCAAAATCCGGATCACCACTAAGATCATGAAATTCATAAGGATCACCAGAAAGGTCATAAAGTTCAAACTCTGGTGGATTCTTCCAGGTTTTATATGCCTCTTGAATATGCCCGGGTGATGCATTGATTTCTTCTATGCCGGTCCCTCCGGAAAAATGCACATTCAAATGATTGGCATATTTATCGTAATGAGGGTTATCCCTATCCTGTATTAGATTATGAATAAGCTTATATTGTTCACTTCTCACACTTCTACGTGGAAAACAAAACTGGGCAGCAGATCCTGCTCCATCAGCAAAAATTAAATGGGGCCAATCAACTTCTTGATTGCCATTATAAAAAGCATCCAGTGATCTACCTGGCAAATAATCAGGTATTTCAATACCAGCAACCTTAAGAATTGTGGGTAGTAGGTCGATAGTTGAAATCAACTCATTCCTTTCCTGGTCGCGAGGAATATTTCCAGTCCACTTCATAAGGAACGGAACCTTTAAGCCTGCCTCATAGTTAGAACATTTACCCCTTGAAAATTGCGCCCCATGATCGCCTAAATAAATCACCAGGGTATTCTCTTCTTTTCCTGATAATTCCAAAACATCCAAAAGCATGCCTACTGATTCATCCAGTCGATTCATGCAGCTGTAATAATTGGCGGTGAATTCTCTAAGCCTCTTACTGTCTGCCCCAACAAATGGTAAGGTGCCTTCCAAATCTTCATTAGAAACCTCAACACTTGGTAAACCCTCTACACTAGCCTGAAGGGGATAGTGAGCATCAGGGTAGTTAACCATCAGGAAAAAGGGATCATCAGAGGAAGAGATGAATTTTGCTGCCTCATCCGCGTAAAGCGGTAGATCTTTCTTAGCGAAATTCGATCCGTTTAGCCGGCCCCCAGGTCGAAAATCCCATGGAACCAGTGATTCAGGATTAACATGAATCTTTCCAATGCAACCAGTCCGATATCCTGCCTCCTTCAGAAATACGGGTAGAGTTTTAATATCCTCATACATAGAAAAATTGTGAGTGGCCAGTCCGATTTGTCCATTTTGATGAGGATATAAACCGCTGTAAATAGTCCCTCTGGATGGACTGCATACCGAATAGGTCACAAAAGCATTTCTAAATAGTATTCCCTGTCCGGCTAATTCATCCAGATTAGGAGTATGAACTTCCTTAATCCCATAACATCCCAGATCAGGACCATTGTCTTCTGATACAATCAGGAGGATATTGGGACGGGGATCTTTTTGAAATGTGAATGATCCGAGTGTTGTACATATTAAACCTGTCAGGACTAGAAGTCCTGACAGGTTTCGTCTACTTCGTTTCTTCATTGCTTGAAAACTTTGTTTTGTTAGGGCACTCATCTTGAACTTCTGTATGCACCTCAATTAACATTTCCTTCATCTCTTTGTACAAAGTTGGTTTTTGGAGATTCAGCGGATTTGTCTGAGATGGATCATGACGAATATTATACAGCTGAAAGTCAACCAATTTTGCTGATTTTATCATTTCTATATAATCTAGATTGAAGCGACCAGCCGGACGTTTTGTGTTCCAGTTTGCAGTAATTACCCAATCTCCTTTTCGGAGGACGGATTGAGGGCTATCACCTCTGGGAGAATAGAAATGCCAATGTAATGGAGAACCAGGGCGCTCTTCCAAACCGGATTCAATTACTGGAAGAATCGAACAGCCATCTATCACTACTTTGGGTATTTCCAATCCTGTAATATCACAAATTGTTGGTAGAAGGTCCACATGTCCTATCGGAACAGATATTTTTGAGCCGGCCTCAATTGTTCCAGGCTTAACCAGTATGCTGGCCTGATGAATTCCACCATCCAGAATCCACCGTTTTCTTCCCCTGAATGGACCATTATCCCCAACAGATTGTAATCGACCCTGATATTTACGTCCCGTATCAGGACCATTATCGGAACTAAAAAAGATCCAGGTATTATTCAAAATATCTTCCTGCTTCAAGGCCTCAAGGATTCTTCCAATGGCCAAATCCATATTTTCGACACAAGCATAATACTCTGCCTGACCCAAACCTTTTTCACCAGTTTGATCCAGCAGCGGAATATCACCTCCTGAGATCCTCGATAAATACTTCTCTTTCAGAATATCCGGTGCATCACAAACTACGTGAGGTTCATGAAAAGGGATGTATAAGAAGAATGGAATTTCCTTTTGTCGTTCATTTAGCCAGGATATGGCTTTATCCGCCAGGATAGCGCTGGAAAACTCTGGATTCTCCGGTGTTCCTATCTGTCCAAGACTATCTCCATTTTCGAAGAAATTATCTGGATTTCTATGTGTTGGTTCAGACTGGCCTGCTGTACTGAACCAGTATTTAAATCCATGATCATCAGGATCAGAATGATTCCCGGTTCGAAAGGCATTGTTGAGATGCCATTTTCCTATAACAGCTGTTTGATAACCTACTGATTGCAAAATTTCAGCAATTGTAGTCTCCTCAACAGGCAAATGAACATTGCTATAAGGTTTCTTATAAATCTCCTTTATCCAATCATGAATACCTATTCTTGTTGGCGTACGACCTGTTAGTAGGCCAGCCCTTGATGGAGAACACATGGATGAAGCTGAATAACAATCGGTTAATATAGCACCTGAGGCAGCCAGTTTATCCAAATTAGGAGTCTCAATAAGTGCTTTTGGATTTGTGAAACTGACATCTCCATAGCCTAAATCATCAGCCAGCAAGATTAGAAAATTTGGCCTGGACAGCTTGTCATCAGCTTGTCGTTGCTGACAGCTTGTAGCAAAAACTACAATTATTGAAAGTATGAAAATATGTCTTTTCACCTGAATCAAATTCTTGATTATATGTATTACATAATAACAACATTGATCAAATATAAAGCATTTATCTAATCCTTCAAAATATTATTAACTCAACCAAGCTCTCCAGTTTCAAGCTACACCTTAATCCCATGTGGATGGCTGGGTGATTTTGTTAGTAATCGCTTCACTACACCTTCTGTCAATTCTCCGGATCTCTGATGATGTTTTTGAGTATACCAGTGAAAATGCTGCTTGGTGCTATGTCGGTAATAGAAGCTATGGAAGAATGGCTTGAGAGTGATGGACATTACCGAAACCTGATGAATTGTAAATGGCAAAGCAATGCAGGTTTTTTCGCAAATAAGGATATAGGTCATCAGCCAAAAGTGGATTGGGCTTGTTAGTAATAAGGTGTAATTATTTCCTTCTGTGAAGAAGCTGTTGTCTTAACCCCTATTGCTTGGATAGATTATGAAATGAACGAAAAGGTGTGGGTTTGGGTGTGACTGAGGTGTCGGTGTGAAGATGATAAGAAATGTGGTCAGCTCCTAAAGGGGCTGGCTTTTTTTGTAGTTGTACGAGATTAAATACCTTTTTGATCAGGTAAATCTATGTTCACCGCTATTCTTCATTCGTCTATGAAGCTCTTCTTTATAAGTATCTCCAATTGGCAAATATTTCTCACCTATTCGTACCCGGTTTTTAGTCACTTCGTCCATCTTCGACAAGGCGACCAGGTGAGATCTGTGAATACGGACAAACCTGGATACGGGAAGTTGGTCAATCAATTTCTGGAAGCTCATCAAGGTCATAATCCCCTCCTTGTTGGTCCAAATTCTGAGGTAATCCTTCATCCCCTCCACATACAGAATGTCGTCGATCCTTATGTTTCGAAAAGTATTCCCTGATTTAACAAACAGGTTGTCGGAAGCCTGGGATAATTCGGGTTTTGTCTTTTGCAATTCATTATAGAGCGAATCAACCGCCTTAACAAATCGGGTGAAGGAGATGGGTTTTAGCAAGTAATCATGAACTCGAAGTTCATAGCCCTTCAATGCATATTGACTGTGTGCCGTAGTTAGGATAACTGAGGCATTTGGTTGAATAGTCTCGATGAACTCTATCCCGCTCAATTCTTCCATCTGGATATCCAGAAAGATCAAATTCACATTGTTTTCTTTAAGAAAGGAAATGGCATCCAAAGGATTAAAAAACACCCCTAATAGTTCCAAATAATCCACTCGCTTAATAAACTCCGTAATCTTTTCAAGAGCAAGGGGTTCATCATCTATGGCAATACAATTAATTTTCATAAAGATCAATAATTAGCTGAATTCGAAATTTTTCGTGATGTTTTTCAATTTCCAGAATATGCCTGTCAGGGTATTGTAATTCCAATCGACGTCGAACATTTTTTAGTCCTATGCCACCAACTTTCTCGATTTCATATAATCGGACTTGCTTAATGCTGTTTTCTACAACTATTTTGAGCTGATGATCTGCAATTTCAATGAATATAGATATTCCCGGAGTGGCTACTTTCCTATCGCCATGCTTAAAAGCGTTCTCAACAAGAGGGATGAGGAGCATAGGGGCAATCTTCTTGCCAGCAGATATGCCGGATAATTTTACCCGGACAAAATCTGGCTGATTGAGACGAATCTTTTGCAAATCAATGTAGTTCTGAAGATATTCAAGCTCCTTTTCCAAAGGAACCTGATCTTCGCTGGTCTCATAAATACAATAGCGTAAAATATCCGACAATTTGATCAGGGTTTCTGAGGCACGTTCAGGATACTGAAGAACCAGTGTATCGATATTGTTGAGGGTATTGAACAGGAAGTGGGGATTTAATTGAGAGCGTAAATGCACCAACTCGCTTTGAGTCTTTTCGTGTTCCATCTCCTTGCTTTTTATCTGCATGCTAAACCAAAACATCAACAACTTTGTTCCGATCGCCATTCCAACCATCATATTAAGAGTTAACAGACTACTAAAGATCTCACTGCTGAGAGGTGTGGGACCGGATGCGGGCATTGGCAAAAAAACATAAACATATTCTTTAAGTAATTTTGCTGCAATCGCGAGAAGACTGATTGTTACCAAATAGATTATAGCTGAAATAACAAATTGTTTTCTGAACATTACTTTTGGAAGCAGATAGTAAAGAGAAAAGTATACAGCCACCATATTCAAAGGAACATAAAGAAGATTATTAAGGATTCTGAATCCAATTGCATCCTGATTGAAGACTGCAGGCAAAGTGTAAAATATTACCATAAATAGCCAAAAGGCTGCATGTCGTACAAGCTTGTTTAGTAATGGCCCAGGATATTCAATTTGAATCATTTCATGAAATTATCGAATATATATCACTTTCTCATACAAACTTGTTATACTTGTTTGAAGACAGCTGTTCTTCATTAAAGGCGAAGGCACCAATGAATGATAATGACTTCTAATAAGTCTATAATTGGCGTGAGGAAAAAATTCGGGTTCCTCAGAGAAAAGACTAGTAGTAAGGGAGAAGCATAAAAGTGCTAAAATGAGTTCCATCCTATAAAGTTCTGAAAGAGTATCTGGATATAAAATACAATCGATTAACCCCTTAAAGCAATCGACAAAGGTTGTGGTCAATCTCATCATTTCTGACAAACTATTCAAATCCTCCCAAAAGTGGTTTGATAATTTTCCCGCCAGCTCCACAACTGTACAATGCATCTCATCGAAACGGGGTACATTATTTATTATAGCCCTGAAATTCAAAATTCCTTCAATGCACAATAATGCAACTTAATGCAACTTAATGCAATATTTCCGTGTGCTATTTATGGGACTATACCAAAAAACCTTAGCCCACTAATTGGATCCTTATGCACTCATGTTCAACCCTTTGAATGTTGGAGATAATTTCATAACTTGTACTAACTAACCAATCCATCTATCTCATGAACTTCAAGAAATTACTTTACACATTATTACTGATGCTGGTTTTTCCGGCCATCAGTTTTGCTCAATCGGTTTATACTGTGGAAGACGTTTACACCAATCCTGACCTTCACGAAGGGGATTCTATCATCCTGGCAGCTTATTATTCCGATACAACAGCAAATCTTCTGGTTCAATCCTATACAGATTATTTGCTCAATCAACCCATGCCACCTAATTCTATCCTGGTGCTTGAAGATCTGGTGCCACCAGAAAGTGCCTGGAATGGTGGTTTTGTTGTCGCACGAGGAACAATCAGATTTGAAGAAAGAACCGATAACTATAATCCTGAGGATACTCGTATCGCGTATCTAAGTGCGTACGATATATCCGTTGTGGTAACCGGGATGGAAAGCACATATGTCCCAGAGCTGCCATCAGACAATAATGATTATGCTGAAGTACCATGTGATACTTGCAAGTTTGCAATATTGATAAGCGGAGGTATAGATAACTGGAACAATCATAGCAAATACTGGAAAAGCATCGTAGCTCTGTATGAATATAAGACCGAAAGAGAACGTTATTGCAAGGATAATGTATTTGTCCATTATTATAAAGGTGTCAGAAAAACCAATGATATACCCAGTGCAAGTGTAAAGAAAGCCGATAGTACCTCTCTTGCAGCATCTTTTAAGGAGATCGCAGAACGAGTAGCAAAGTGTACAAAAGCAGGACAGAAGGCGACTTTCCAGAAAATGGTTGCTAACCATGGAGTAAAAACTGGTGATATCAACTTACTTGGTAAAGGAAATTTCTTAAAACCATCTCTTCTCAGAGATTGGCAGCAGACTATTATTGACTCCTGCTGCACAACTATTTATGATGAATTTTTACAATGCTATGCGGGATACGATGTTGATACAATAGCCAACCTTGACACGAAAAACAAAACCAAAGTGTATATAAATTCTAGTGCTGATAAACAAGTCAGTGCTAGTGCTCCCAATGAAGTTGATTCTTATTTAAAAGGAAAAATTGATGCATTAAAAGCCGGGAAGTCTTATGAAGATGCGGTTCTTGCCGGAAAACTTGCCTACGATATTCAACTCGGTAAGTGGCGTGATGAAGAGCACAAAAAGGCTGATTCATTCAGGCAAAAGACGGATTCTCTAAAACTAGTAAACACCATAAATGAATTATTAATCCAATTATACGAGCTTGAGATTACTAAAAGAAAGAATGACAGCGCACTTTACAACGGATTGATTTGTAAATCCAAAAATATTACGATTACTCCAATGGAAAGATATTGTCAGTGGCATAAATATGTTCTACCGCCGGGTGGACAGCTAATCTTAAAATTCAAGGGTGATTCTACCAATTGTGGTAACGTAACTGTTTATAAAGAGCAGGCTGATAAAAGTAAAGAGAAAGTCAAGGTATGGAATTGGAACGTCAAAGGTTCATTAAAATGGAAAGCTGGTTATAGCACGAGAGTAATCAATGGAGCAACAACGAACTCCACAACCTTCTGGGTGCATAATGATAGTGAAGAGTTCAAGATAACAGGTGAAGTCACTGGTAATACATCATTGCCCGAAAGCCCATCAAATAAGGAGGAATTTCCGGGATTTTCTGTTGGCGGAAGTGATACGGTATCAATAGAATTCGGTGAAATCACTGAAGAGAAATTCAAGTTTGAGGATGTTGATTCGATAGGCGTCATACTCAAAAATTTGCCGCGATATATGGGTCCAGAGTATGTGACTGAGATGGATATTACTTTTACGGTTAATCCGCTTGATACACTCTGGAACAATATGGAGTTGTATTTTGAAATAATTGATTTAGTGACCCCGGGAATGTTTATCATTACAGCAGAAGGTGCTGAAAACGGCTACATTGAAATGTTAATCGAAGAACCGGGTATTTACTCGGCATTCCTGGGTGATTTAGGAGAGATGCAATATGATGGAAAGGGGCATATACGATTGGCATCACCTGAAGCTCAATTTGCTTTTGATTGTTGGGGATTACGTATTTCAACAAATACCAGTTCTGTGCCTGGTATGTCTAAAGACAATAATAAGGAATTACTAAAATTAGCCCCCAATCCTTTTGGCTCGGGAACAATGATCGAATATAACATACCACGATCTGGTGAAGTTAGGCTGCTTATCTATGACCTCTCTGGCAAAGTAATTTCAGATCTAAAGAACGAACATCACCAAAGCGGTGTATACCACACATACTTTGATAGTAGCCAAATACCTGACGGATTCTATATTCTTCGTTTATCGATCGATAACCAATTAGTAGGAGCTACAAAAATTAGCAAAATAAATAATTAAGTTGCATTGACGCTTCCAATTAAAAAGGCTCATTAATTTGGGCCTTTTTTTATTATTGACAAATGATGAATTCAAAACACTTGGCGATCCTACCCTATCACTCAAAGATTACCTGTAATTTCAGAAATAGCACAAAAAATCACATAGTATGCTGAAATAATGTAAACGGAGATCTTGGATAATTTATTTGAAATCTGCCCCTTTTTATCCCCAAGAAAAACAAAAACAGTAATTATCTAAAGAACTGGCAATTTGAGCTTTAGTATCATTGTTCTAATAAAATATGAAGTATGGGTTGAAACCCTTCAACTCATACAACCCCAACTATGCTGGTATGCCAGCTGTTTCTTCGATATGAAAAAAATATTGTAACTTAGTGCATAACTAACCTTTACCGCCATGCGTTTAATTCGATTTTCAGCGACTATTGGAGTGTTGTGCGGTCTCGTTATCCTACTTCTCAGTGTGATCTCTTGCCAAAAAGATGACAATGGAGAAGATCCTGTTTCGGGCTTGTACTGGATTGAATGCCAGGGCCAGCAAGTAGATGAAAATATCATTAAGCAAAACAATAATGACTTTAGCGATAATTCCTTTAATGAGTCAACAAAAGAAAACCCAAAAACCACCAACGGTTAAAGAGTAGCTGATTTATTCAATGAAAACTTATCAGCTGTTGAAAATACCTGTTGTTGGCAGAACTCCAACCCAAACAAAGGTATCTACTATTATATGTTTCAAACCCGGTCTGGCAATTCATTTAGTAAAATAGTAAAAACAAAATAATCCTGGGATTATGAAAAAAAGTCTCTTGTTCATTGGAATCATTTTCTGCTTAGGCATTTCATCAATTGAAGAAGCAAATGCCCAAAAGACCATGTACAAAATCAGAATCAGAAATCACCTTAAAGTTGATGCCTATGATCTAAGGTATTGGCTTAAGTTTAATGATTCAGTTGCTGCGCCTAATGGTGCCAAGCACAGCATGCAAATGACTAAGAACAATGGCTCTATGCTCATTGACAGCTTATGGAAAAAAGGTAAAAAATTCTATAAAAAACAATCTGGAATGGTCAGGCATGGAAAAGGACCCTGGCATTTTGAGACAGAATTCAATATTGGAGGTCCCGTTGCAGTTAAACCAAACAAAATAGCTGAATTCACGATTGATTTGAAACTGGCTAAATGGTATGATTTTGCGTGGCATAATACACTTGGTGGTAGTTACAGCTGGACAGACGCAAACGGCAAGTGCCTGGGAGAATGGAGCTTATCTGTCAATAACCCAGAAAAGCCCAATTGGAATATTGAGACTTTTCTGGTTATTCCTCCCTTTAAACCCACAGATAATAGCTCAACTTCAGGTTGCAGCATAAATAAAGAAGATTCAGTGATATATGCCCTAAACACTATTCTCCTACACAGAGAAGAGTTGATTAACCTGGGATATTTTGAGGGAGTAATCCCTCCCGGAGATACTGTCACCCATGTATCGGCTCATGAAAGCATGGAGGATGGCGATTCCATTTTTAACCAATGGAGTTTTGAAAATATGCGAACTGGCGAAAATTGGACGGTCAATTTAGGTGCAGAAATCATTAAAGGTACCCTTTATACCCCGGGGGATACCATTTTTTGGTCGGAGGGAGAAATCGATTCTTCATATGTTAGCTACCTGGGTGGCACTGGCAATGAACTCAGGTGTTTGCAAATGCCTGAATTCTTAGCAACCGATCCCACTGATGAATTTGTAAATGCAGGTTTCGCCTACCCGAATCAACTGGCTAATGAAGATTTTTTCAACCTTACATTCATCAGAACTGGTAGAGGCATTCCCGGTACTTCACAAAGCTATGGAGGTCAAGGCACTGCTGACACTGCTTCGTGTGTCGTCTATCATGGTGACTTCAGACCAACTGCTTCCTGGACCAATGGCGATGGTTCATTTGAGCCCGTAAACGATTCCATTTTCATCTCGATCACAGTAACCCGACAAGAAGAAGAATCTGATTGGTTCTTTACTGATATAACAGGAGAGCACCTAGGCGATACAATACTGTTCCACCATCATATTTCAGGTCTGACAAATGATCTGTTATTACCGATTGGGTTTTCTCCTGACGAACTCAATCAGATCGATTCTCTTAGGCTTATTGTCTCGACTGGATTATCACCGTCTTCACCTGATACATTATGGGCAAATATTTCAAGGGCTCAGCAGGTTGAATCCCTACTTCTCACCGACCAGATCAATCTACATGTTTATCCCAATCCTGTTACTAGTCATATCAATTTTGTGTATGATCTTATGCAATCTAACTCAGTAGTTATTAGCATTTTTGATGTCAATGGGAGACAGATTGATCAAGTTATGAGCTCACACCAGAATCATGGGAAACAACAAACTACGTGGATGGCCGATCATCTGCCATCTGGATTATACTACTATATGATTAAGGTAGGTAGCAGTAGTTCGTTTGGCAAAATTTTTAAGTTGTGAAACCCATGAATATTTCTGGTCTAAACCTGGTGGACTAGCTCTCTCTTAAAGTTAAGGTATTATTTTCTGGTTTTGTCGAGTTTGTGAAACAATTTTCCCCCTAGCTCCACCAAAGGGTGTGGGGGTGAGTGTACTCATTCCTGGTCTCGTATACAGCGAACCGAGAAGCCTCTTCTTTTGCTGCTGGTGTTTCTGTTTACTCCATCCTCTTTATACCCCAAATAGCGATACCAGGCTTCAAAAGATTCTCCTGGAGTGGAGGACCAGTAGTTCCCATATTTTTGAAGGTCACTGAATTTGCCACTGTAACTCTTTAATCCCCCGGGTAAAGCATTGAAATTACTGCTGTTGTCACCATTCCCATCATCCCTCCATCCACTGGCCGACTTCAGTTTTCGTCCGACTGATCCCCCTGCTCTCCAATCCAAATCATCCACCTGTGAGGACAACATGCCGAGGTATCTTTCAAGTGTTTTCCACTCTTCATCACTTGGGACATGCCAACCATCCGGACAAGCAATCATTGCTGCTTCCCAATTATATAAAACTCCATAATCCTCGTAGTTATTCTGTGTTTTGGCAATATCAACCGTGCTTCCATTATATTCATAAACGTAGTAAAATGGATAATCATCAGCTCCATCGAGTGCCTGGCTCACAGTAGGCAGGTAGGCCAGGTTGTCCACCATCCATGTTTGCGATCCCATAGTAGAGAATGCGTACTCCCTTCCGGCATACTCAAAAGTGCCTTCCAAGGGCAGCTCCTCATAAACTACCACTTTCAGGCTTTGTCTTGTGTACAATTCGCCATCACCGACTGTTACTTGTATCATATATTCCCCTTCAGTATCGGGAGATTTCCACACAACAGATGTCCCCGACGATCCATGAAGGAATGTTCCATAATCAGCCTCCCAGAAATAAGCCACTGCATCACCATCTCCATCGGCTGCCAAACAGCTTAGTGTAACATTGGTATTGACCAGGACACGCTCTGGATTTGCATCAAAATCTATGATATTAGGGGCATAATGATTGTTTTCACAACTACTAATCAGCATTATTGCAAGAATGCCTAATGAAAAAACTATCTTACTCATCTTGTTCAGTTTAAGCTCAAAAATAAGAAATCTATGTCAATTTAGCCTAATGATTACTACCAGTCTTCTACTATTGACAGAATACAAATCCCGATAACTATTTTTTATAGAAAAACCTGCCAGTAATTAGTAATCCGGCAAATACGAAGGCGGCAAATACAAGGCTGGCCAATGATACTTGCATGCCACCTGATATTACATGACCGCTTGTGCATCCTCCGGCCAATCGGGCTCCGAAAATAAGGATGAATCCACCAATAAAGGCCCATATTACTCTTCCTCCAATCGATTCACCTTTATACTTTCTCCAATTTTCATGAATAGTTATTAATTTAAAATCACCACGAATAAGTGATAAAACCAAACCTGAGAGCATGGCTCCCCCGAGAAAATAGATCTGCCAGTTTCCGGATTTTGTGATTTTGGTGAAATAATCATTATCAGTGGTTTGGGTAATCAGATCGGCTATGTATGGGTAAAAGGTTGAAGCACCCATTCCTCTGTTTTCTGTTACGGTGAGAAATAAATAAGCATTGAGGAGAGCCAGACCGATCCCGGCATATAACCAATTCATTTTCTTTGATTTCTCTATTTTGTTGAGCCAAAAAGCGGCTGCGATGAATACTACACTCAAGACAATCAGAATAACAAAGAAAATAACTCCATGACTACCAGTAAGACTATAGAGGCTGATTTTACCCAAATCCGGTCCTCTGAGGAAGGCCATATTTGGAAGAACAATTGTATAAACCAGACCACCTGATAAACCTCCGATAATCCCCACTAAAGCATCAACAGATCCTTCTCCAAGGGAAATCGCCATAGTACCCGGACAATAACCCAGAATGGCCATACCGGCTCCAAAGATTAGTCCGCCAATCATCACTCCTCCAAGCATGAAGGGTTTTATGTGGTATGTTGCCAATGAAAATGCTATCTCGGTGTTTATTAAAACCATCCCTACTCCAATAGCCACAGCAATGGCCTTGGCCACAGTATAATCTGTCAACATGGCCATGCCGCTAATAGTATTAAACCTGTTTAGCCTTGAATATTGAAGTATAGCACCAAATAGAAATCCCAGAATCAAAGTAGTAATGATCATAATTTCAATTTTTCATGAAGATAATGTTTTTGAGGAAAAGGAGAGGCTCCAAATACCCCACTCTACTATTATGGGGAAATTTTTGTGACCTATGGAAAAATGATATGTTATTCATCCGTCATGGAGGCGTTTTTATGGTTTTTGACATTAATGCCAGATAATGCCATGAATTCCTGGCTAATTAGCTAAGGCTTTTTTGTATATTGTGTTTTCCATGGTTCATCATTAAACAATTAAGTCTATTCTCATGAAAAACAAATTGATCGGTATAAATATTATTCCAAAATTGCTCGGTTTTCTTATGCTTTGTTATTTTGTAACCTCCTGTGATAACCCAGCTGAAGAAAGAGATATTTATCAAATTAAAATTTACAGCATTGAAAATGAGCAGCAAGAGTCTCGCATTGACAATTATCTCAAAGATGCATTCATGCCTGCATTGCATCGTGCAGGTATTAGTAAAATAGGAGTATTTAAACCTGTAGAAGAGGATGACCGGGCTGGTAATTTCATTTACGTCCTGATTCCTTTTGAATCAGTTAATCAGTTTGAAAAACTAGGAGCTGAAATAAACCTCGACGAGGAATACCTTGAGGATGGCCGGGATTATATTGATGCGGCACACGATAACCCTGCATATAAAAGAATTGAGAGTATATTACTCAGGTCATTTATTACTTTCCCAAAATATGGTACACCAAATCACTCTACACCTCCATCCGAAAGGATATATGAATTAAGGAGTTACCATGCATCAACTGAAAAATTATATGAAAAAAAGGTAGAGATGTTTAATGATGGTAAGGAGACAGAACTTTTTGTTGAACTTGAATTTCAGCCAATATTCTTTGGTGAAGTTATTTCAGGATCAAGCATGCCAAATCTTATGTACCTGACCACTTTTGAGAATCGTGATTCGCAGAAGAAGCATTGGGAAACCTTTGTTAACTCACCTGAATGGACTGTTCTGAAGGGAGACCCTCAGTACAAGAATACAGTTTCCAAAATTGATAAGGTTAATCTGCATCCTGCCATATACTCTGAATTATAAAGTTTATTATCAAAAACACCTTAATTGCACTAATAATTACAATATAATCACCTCACAGTCAATCATAGATATTCTATCAGAAATGAACACCACTTTCATAAGGTTTAGTCTTTTAGCTATTATATTATTGAGCGCTGCAGAATGCAATATTTCAGCTCAGAATGAGACAGATATAAAATTGGATTGCTATTCTGTTGTGGTTGGAAGGAATGCTTCAGCAGATGGTTCCGTACTATTTGCCCACAATGAAGACACTGGAATTAAACTGGTTAATAAATACAAGGTTCCAAGGAGAAAACATCCGGCAGGGGCAAAAATTACTTTTGAAAATGGGGGAAAAACACCACAAGTGGCAGAAACCTTTGGCTATTTATGGATAAATATGCCTGGCATCAGTGTTTGTGACACTTATCTGAATGAGCATGGTGTTGCAATCGGGTCAGATGGTTGCCCATCTAAAGAAAGCAAGCCTGAACTCACTGACGGAGGAATTGTTTTCTGGCTTCGACGTATTGTTGCTGAAAGAGCACTTTGTGCTAAAGATGGGGTGAAGATTGCAGGCAAACTCATTGATGAATTCGGTTATGCCTCATCCGGCAGGACGTATATAATAGCCGACCCTCAGGAAGCATGGATGCTTGCGGTAGTGCATGGTAAGCATTGGGTAGCACAGCGAGTACCGGATGACAATATTGCCGTAATTCCCAATTATTACACAATAGGTGAAATCGATTTGTCTGATACAATCAATTTTATGGGTTCACCTGACATAATAAAATACGCAACAGAGCAGGGCTGGTATGATGAGGAGAAGGATGGAAATTTTCATTTTGCCCGGGCATATACAAAACCCGGATCATTGAAGCATCCCAGCAATATAAGACGTATGTGGCGAGGACTGAGCCTTGTTTCAGGAAATGAATTTGATTTGGATGATGAGTTCCCTTTCACTATTAAGCCGAAAGCAAAAGTGTCGGTTCAGGATCTAATGCAAGTGCTGCGTGATCATCATGAAGGAACTGATCTTGATAAATCTAAAAAATACACTTTAGGCAGCCCGTATGACATGAATGGACCAATGATTTGTGCAAGAAATACGCAATATGGCGTTATTTCACAACTCAGATCATGGATGCCCGATGAAATCGGATCTCTATTATGGCTTGCAGCATACAGGCCTGATGTACAGGCGTTTTCACCCTGGTACTCAGGAGTGACCGAGATTCCTGAAGTTTATTATTATTATGCAGATTATCAAATGGCCATAAAACAACAATTCAGCCCACCTGAAGAAACCTTTGACAGATCAAATAAACATGCATTCTGGACCTTTGTCTCTCTTGTGAACAAGATCGATGAAAATTATTCAGAAAGTGCCCAACAGGTGAAAAATCAATGGAATAAACGAGAAGAAAAGATGTTAAGTAATCAGGGAAATTTCGAGACCAAAGTTCTTAGAGTGTACAAGCAAAACCCTGACAACGCGAAAAAATTACTTACAAAATATTCATCAAAAAATGCCATGCGGATTTATAAAGATGCCGCTAAGTGGTCAAAGTAATTAATCAATCGATTACATTACGGTTCACTTGATCTGCAATCATTTTCACCAGTTCTATTCCTCTTGGCCCATAGCAATGTGGCTTTTTCCTTCCATATTCAATGTGGCCATCGAAGTAGGGATCCTTGGTTTCTTTAAGAAATCCCTCAAGAAGCTCCATAGCATTGTTCAGATAGAAGGAATCCATATCTCCTGTGTACAAGAAGAGTTTTCCTTTCAGATCATTGCCAATTACTGACCAATTATTTTTGAGATACTCATGTAAATCATAATTCTTCCACTGCTCAGCCACAGCATGATTTATTTCACCTGTCCGCTTATCCCAAACCCGCATTGGGTAACCATCTGGACCGATAGGGCTATACGCAGCTTCCCAGATGTCCCATTGACCACCTGAACGGTTTTTATCACCTACTACCAATTCATACAGATTTTCATTGGCCATTGTAGTCCTAATATTCCCATCGGTGCTCCGAGTGTTCGGACGCTCAACTCTAAACCATTCATTCTCTCTGTAATAGGCATTCTTGTCTTTGTAAATATCCACTATTTGGTAATAGTGAAAATCAACCGGATCGGCGCACAGTGAAAATACTCCCCCATAAAAATCGGGATGGAAAATTTGCTGTGCGAGAGCAATCCAACCTCCTGTTGACCCTCCGGATAAAATACGAGCATAGGGTTGAGATATTATCCTGAATTTTTCTTCTAACAAGGGAATCAATTCCTGAGCTATAGCATCATCATATGGGCCCACATTAGGAGAATTAACAGCATAGGAATCATCATAATACGGACATGGATGAAGGATCTTAATTGCAATCAAAGGAGGACAATCATCTGACATCCAGAAATCGGTGAATTCCTGATTTGACCTTCTTGAACTGGCAGATGGAGCATCTGGATCACGAAAACCGAAAGGTACCCCGAGGCTAAAATGACCGTGCTGATAATTAACAGGATAGAATTCATCAGGATTCTCATCGTAGCCATCCGGCAGTAAAACTGTTGCTCCCAGATACATAGGCTGCCCCCAAAAATCAGACAATAATTTGCTTTTTATTCTGACGCGTTTCACCATCTTTGAATCATCAGGAATTTCAACTGCCGGATTTGAATTGTTACAAATGAGCTTAATAATTTCTGACTTAGAAGGATCCAGATATACTTTTTTAACATTACTGAACAGATTTCCTTCCCCACGTCTCCAATTCTGGCCTTCCCAATTATCTTTATGCATCCAGAGGGTATGACCATCTGATCGCTTGAATTCGGTGTACACATTAATAAATCCCTGTATATAATATTCACCTGCCGGAATTTCGCTTATACTCTCAAGAGGGTATCCAAAAACCTGATCATTTATAAAAGCCTGATCTCCCGGTGCTAATTTCTCTACATTCATCCCCCAAAAAGGCACGCCTGTAAGACCCACCTGGTTTTTAGGTTCTCTCCTGTTATTCTTAGAAATCATAAGATATACCCGTCCTGTAATATCTGACTGATGTACTGATTTATCAAAGGAAATGCTAAATTTTAATCCGGAGGAAGTGGCTTTAACCTGCTGGGCCTTAACCCCTAAGACTGAGCAAAAGATAAATAAAAATAGGATGAGAGTAGCTTTTCGTATCATGGTTTTTTATTTTCTATTCATTTAAGCACTATTAAATTAATAGCGATAAAGGATTAAATGAGTTTCATTTTACTCAGAATCAGGTTTCTTCTTTATCCCCAGATAATACGCAGTATTCGCATCTGGATCAATTTTAACCTTGATTTTTCCTGGCAAAGCACTTAGTATTGGATCCACTCCCGGTCCATGTCCGGCAATATCACTCCAGCCATGAATAATCACTCCAATAGTGATAGCTCCTTCATAGCGGCCACGTCCATAATAATCGTAATGATCCTGAATGGCCACTAAATCACCTAACCTGAGCTTCTTGAAGTCATATTCTTCAACCACCTCGGGGCAGGTTGTTTGAATATCATAATCTACATTTTCCAATACAAAGGAACCCATGCCCATTCCTGAACCCATTAAATGTCCGGGCACTATCATTACCGCAGGAACAATCAGCTGATCACCGTCTATTTCTATACCCAGATTCTCAAGCAACTGAGGTGAGATTTTATTCACGCGCACATCCTCAAAACCATCAATTCTGAGGCCCACACCCTGGGCCTTAACCTGAATTCTGTCGTTCACACTCATTTGTTCTTTTACATGATCAGGGAACCAGACAATACTGCTACCATGTTTTCCAATGTAAATTCCTTTTTCGCCTCTTGCCTGGCCTGATATTAATTCGGCTTCATTACCAATACAACCCAGGATTCCAAGAGATGATCCATCCACATTGGTGAATGAAACATCAGGCTCAACATGGTCAGCATTGGCCCATCCATAAGCCAGGTCCCCTACCGACACAGAATAGTTGATTGATCCCATACCCAGATTCTGTATTGGTTTGCCTTCATAGGTAGTAGAATATCCTCTCGATCCTGCCGGATTTACAACACCCTGAACAGCAATTGTTAAAAGCTGGTTTTTATTAGTTTTAAGCTTTCCTGCTACTTTACTGGTTTTTTCAGATTTTTGTATTTCAATATCCAGATATTTTGCAATGTTTGCACTTTGGTCGATTCGAGAGCTAATCTTACCAAAACTGCTCGAGATTATTGGTGTTACACCAATACCCATTCCTGATATATCGCTCGGAGAGCTGCATATAATTCCAATAGTTGCTCCTCCTTTATAGTATCCCATTCCATAGTCGGTTTGGACATCTTTCAAAATCACCAAATCACCAAAGCGTAATTTATCCAATCCATATTTCTTTATATCCGGAGGATAACATGTTTGAATATGCCAATTACCCGAAAGGCTCTGTCTGCCTGCTCCCTGTCCAATAATCTCAGGTGGAATCTCCGCAATAACAGGTACTTCAAGTTTCTGATTGACAATCTTTATATCCATCTTTTCAATGGTTTCAGGGGACAAGCCATGAACGAAAACATCATCATATCCTTGTATCTTCATACCAATTCCCGAAGCCTTTACTTGCAGAGTGGTTCCAATAATCAGCTTATTGAGAATTTCATCACGGAAGTGCACTAAAACATAACTCTCAAACTTTCCGATAACCACACCTTCCTCACCATTAAACTCCCCGCTAAGAATTCTCACTTTGTTTCCAACAGAACAATAATCTTTCCATGCCGCACCGTCTCCAATTGTGGCCACGCCCATAGTTGCACGATCGCCACTGGTCCAACCGAATATTTTTTCTCCGAGTTGCAAATCGTAATTGATACCGCCAACCCCAATAGCCAGCTTAGATTTCCCATCCCATGTGGTTGAATATGAAGATGCAAGCTTTGTAGGAGCTACTTTTCCAAGTACTGCAATGCTAAGCAGTTTGTCTTTATTTGTACTGATTTGTCCGGTAAGTGGTAAATTAATGATTGCGGATAGCAACAGACATAGTATCAGAATTTTTGTTTTCATGAGTAGATAGATTAGTATTCATTTCAAAATTAATCAATCGATTGATTAAAAGGCTGTCATAAAACATCTCCTCTTATATTCAAAAAGAAAAGCCTGTCATTTCTGACAGGCTTTTCAAATATCGTAAGTAAAATATATCGTTAGACAACTCTAACATCCACCGCATTAGGTCCTTTTTGACCTTCTTTCACTTCATAATTTACTTTGTCTCCTTCGGAGATTTGATCGATTAGTCCATTTGCATGAACAAAAACATCTTTTGCACCATCATCTGGAGTAATGAATCCGTATCCTTTAGATTCATTAAAAAACTTAACTGTACCTGTATTCATTTTAATAATAATAATTTGCGACAAAGATAAGTTTAATAATTTAAATTCTGAGCATTTTATCTCTGAATTTGCACTTCTTCTTAATTTGTCATGTATTGATTAACAATCCTTATTGAAATCAGGTCCTCCCTGAGGCATGCGAAAATCTGTAATTCCAAGCTTCTTAATGTATGGATGGTAGTCACCTTTCATCCCGATTGGATATGATGACCTTATCTTATACACAGCTTCGATACTTTTGCGTGCTGACGACACACCAAAGCTATTCCCCTCGAGTATCTCCTTGTATGAACGGGTATGAAGGTCAGTGAAACCATCAGAAAATTCCAGTTCCTGTCCATCCATTAGCAAACTTCTGTAGGTGCGCTGATCATTTTTTTTAATCTCAGAAGGAATATCATCATATTCAACACTCAGGAACCATCGTACACGGGCTTGCTTTAATCTCAGGTATCCTGCAGCTCTGTTATAATTATGCATATGAACCACATTTTCCTCTATAGGGCCAAAGATCCAGGTTAGCATGTCAAAGAAATGGACCCCGATATTTGTGGCAACACCCCCAGATTTTATCAGATCAGCCTTCCATGACGAGAAGTACCATTTTCCTCTTGATGTAATGTAATTCAGGTCGATATCATATACCCTATCAGGACCGGCTTCCTGAATTTGCTTTTTCAGAGCCATAATACTCGGATGCAATCTTAATTGCATGATACAGCTAATCGTCCCCTGATAATCTTTTTGAAAATCTTCGAGAGCATCCACATTCCATGGATTGAGTACCAGTGGCTTCTCACAAATTGCATTTGCACCTGATCGGAGGGCAAAGCGAATCTCTGAGTCATGGAGGTAATTTGGAGTACAAATCGAAATGTAATCCACAGGTGAGTCAGAGTTTCTTAACAGCCTGTCAAGATGCCTGTCAAATCGCTCATACTCAATGAAATATTCAGCATCTGGGAAGAAAGAATCAATAACTCCAACGCTATCATTCTTATCCAGGGCACAAGCAAGATTATTTCCTGTTTCTTTTATAGCCCGCATATGTCTCGGGGCGATATATCCTGCTGCACCAATTATGGCAAACTGTTTCATCCGTTTATATTTAATTTCATTTGTCGGATGGAGCTCGCACAACAAAAAAAATCATCCGCGTGTGTGTTAAAATATTTTTCATTTTGTCATTCTCGGTTCATAATACCGAAATTAGCAGTCTCTGTTTCATTCAAAGAGCTTATTACCACTCATTGCAATGTTTTATTGTTCTGTGTTGCATCAAAAGTAGGCAAAAATCAAAGCGAAAATTCTATCCCATTACAAACATTGCCAATCCAACTCATTTTATTTAATTTTCAAGGCTTCTAAAATTAAAAATTGTCCAAACGCCCATGACACCAAAAGATCTGGTTTATAAGACACTGAATTTTGAATCACCTGAAAGAATTCCAAGGCAAATGTGGCTTTTACCCTGGGCTGAAAAGAAATTCGAAGCCTGGACAAGAAAAATCAAAACTGACTTCCCTGATGATATTGTACAATGTCCGGCAATTTATGAGGGCTCGCTGAGTCATACCGGAGGAAAATACTCTAAAGGAAATTTCATTGATGAATGGGGCTGCGTGTTCAATAATGCAGAAGAAGGAGTAATGGGAATTGTTTCAAATCCCAGAATCAGAGATTGGTCTGACCTCAAAAATCTTACACCCCCTGAAGCAATACTGCACCCCAATACGGAAGAGGTTAATCGCTTTTGCAAATCAAGCGATAAATTCGTTTACGCCGGAGGCCTGGTTCGGCCACTCGAAAGATTCCAGTTTCTGCGAACGATGGAACAATCATTCATCGACGTATTACTTGAGGAGCCTGGCTACCTCGAACTGCTTCGTATTTTGCACGAATTTTACTGCAAAGAAGTTGAAGCCTGGGCAAAAACAGACATTGATGCTATTTTCCTAATGGATGATTGGGGTACCCAACATGCACTGATGGTTCCTCCAAAGGTTTTCACAAGCCACTTTAAACCAATGTATAAAGACTACTGTGAAATTGCTCGTTACTATGGCAAGAAAGTCTTTATGCACTCCGATGGACAAATCACCGACATAATTGACGACCTTATTGAAGTCGGAGTAGATGCTCTTAACAGCCAGCTCTTTTGCATGGACCTGCAAGAACTGGGAAACAGGTTTAAAGGACGTATTACTTTCTGGGGTGAAATCGATCGTCAGTCTCTCCTGCCGGATGGCACCCAGGAAGAAATCCGGGAGGCAGTAAGAGAAGTTCATAAACATCTTTATGCCAATGGCGGGATAATAGCACAATGTGAATTCGGTCTGGGAGCAAAGCCGGAGAATATCTATAAAGTTTTTGAATCGTGGGATCAAATAACAATTTAATCACTCTGTTGGATTCTCCTTCATTTCACTGTAGGCAATTCCTACATATTTTAGAAAACCTATTTACTCTAACTCCTGATATTCTATCACTTACAATCATGGCAAAATATTTGTCTATCTGAATAAATATTAAGTCATGAAAAAACAAGTTCTAATTTTAAGCATCGTAGCATTCTTTTTAGCTGCCAATTCTGTATCCGCACAGCAAAACCTGAAAATATATAAAGCTGGTGAAGTCGATATTAAACCATTATATCCGGGAGGAGATAAAGCCTATCGAACTTTTATTCGGAAAGAAGTAAAGTTTCCGGTTGAGGCGAGGGCACTCAATCAAAAAGGTGTGGTATACATTAAGTATCTTGTGAAAGATGATGGCTCAGTTGATAGAGTAGAATTTTCAAGGTTTATGGGTTTGGTTCCGGATGAAAACGGCAAATATATAGAATCGAAAAAAGAAATTGAGCCAATACAGTCATTTGTCAATGAAGCCATCCGGGTGATAAAGAAATTTCCAAAACATGCACCTGGCAAAAAGGATGGTAAGGCTGTAGCTGTTGAGATGGAAACGAAATTGAAGTTCTTTGCAGCTGGAAAATAATTCTAATGATAAAAATTCTTTTCACCTTATACTGGGGGCATCTCAAGCGATACAGATGGCAATTCTTCATCATCTTGTCCGGACTGATGCTGGGACTAACTACCGGAGTATTATCCTTTTTGTATATCAGTTATGACCTGACATATGATCATCATTATCCAGAATATGAAGACATTTACCGTTTATACCGTGAAGAAGTTGCAGAAACCGGAAGCTCAGTAATATACTCGGCGGTTCCCATCTTCCTTGGCAATCAACTTAAAGAGCAATTTCCTGAAATACAAACCCTATCCCATATCACACCATACAATAAAGTAGATCTACGAATTCAGAATACTACCAGCAATGATATCATTGAAGAAAGAGTATCAGGAATTATTGCAGTTGACACTAATTATCTACGTGTTTTTCCTCAGGAATTTCTGCATGGCTCAAAAGAAAGCTCTCTTCTGGATCCTCATTCTTTAGTTGTGACTCAACAATTTGTATTGAAATATTTTGGGATAGAAGACCCTGTCGGAGAGATGGTAAATCTGAATGGAACAGATTTCACGATAAGGGGTGTGATAAAAAATCTACCCGGGAATACGCATATTAAATTTGATGTAATCTCCAGCTCTCTCATTATAGGAATGCCATTTGCTTATTTCTTTTTGAAAATGCAGCCACACGCCAACATGGATCAATTCATTAGTAAGCTGGAATCATTTTTTAAAGAAAATCCCTCGGCCAGATCATTATCATCAGCGGTGAGTGTGAAACCAGTGATAATTCCACTCAAAGATATCCATTGGGCTAACCAAACAATAGATACATTCAGAACCGAACACAAGTATTATGTCTGGGCAATATCACTAATTGGCATTTTTGTAATTCTCGTTTGCCTTTTCAACTTTGCCACGGTATTATCTGCACAGGGTGCTCTGCGAGGGAAGGAACTGGGAATAAAAAGAGTTCTTGGTGAAAATAAAGCTGGTCTGTATAAAAGTCTGTTTTTTGAAACATTCTTGACAGTAGGTATTGGAATCATTCTCTCATTACTCCTGATAGAAATGATACTTCCGCTTTTTAACAGTTTCATTGACAAGAATATAACAGAAAGCCATTTATACAGCCCCCGAGGTATCCTGTTCATTATTGGTACATGGATCTTTATCAGTATAAGTTCAGGGATTCTACCAGCATTCCAATACTCCAGAATATCTGTATCAGAAACTGTGAAAGGGATGAATGAGAAGCCTTCAAAGTTTTCTTATACTCAGATTGCTTTGCTAATGTTTCAATTTGTTATCTCATTTGTTGTCATATTGGTAACTGTATTTATTGCCGGACAAGTAAAAATGACTCGGGTAATGGATCTGGGATTCAATAAGGACAATGTAATAATGCTCAATAATCCCGATCTGGGTTATGAAGATCACTTTGATGCTATTCGAACCGAACTTTTGAAAAACCCTGACATTATTGGTGTTACTACGGCTCTCAATTTCCCAAAACGAGGAGCTATTCGTGAGGATATTCTCGTTGAAACCCCTCAGGGACCACAAAATATTTTCACTGGGAAGATGTGGGTTGGTGATGACTATCTGAATGTGATGGGTATGACTCTCCTTAAAGGGAACACTCTAACGCCGGCCTTCCCGGATGGAGTGCTGGTAAATGAGACCTTCGTGAGAAAATTGGGCTTAGATGACGCTCTGGAAATAGAGGTGCTAAATAATCAGGGTGAGAATTTTGGCAAAATCATTGGAGTTGTCAAGGATTTCAATTTATATTCCCTGCATGATGAGATCATCCCAATTGCCCTAATAAGCCAGGGAGGCTATGAATCAGGGAGAATCCATATTAGATTTGAAGGCAGAAAACTGATAGCAATATTGAGTCATATTGAAAAAGTCTGGAATGACTTTTACACCGAAGATCCTTTCTCCTATTATTTCCTGGATGAAGATCTGGCAGCATACTATCAGGAAGACAGAATACACTCAGTTTTTTTATGGATTGCCTCAGCCATAGCCTTTATACTTGGAATCCTGGGCTTATTTGCGATGACTTCCTTCGACATTCAACAAAAAAAGAAAGCTCTGGCCATTCAGCGTGTTTTCGGTGCTAACTTTATTGACCTCCTGAAAGACCTAAGTAAATTGAAGATTATTCTTTTATCTATTGCTTTTGTATTCGCAATCCTGATCTCTGTTTCATTATACTCAGTATGGGTACAAAACTTTGCTTACAGAGCACCCGTAAATATTCCAGCAATAGTTGTTGTATTCTTTATGGTAACAATAACATATTTGCTAACTGTAATGAATCTTGTCAGAATAATTAACAACAAGGCTCCAATAGATTCCCTTCGAATAGACTGATCATCCCTTTGGGGGATTATGAAAAATACTAATTTTATTATCGAATGACTCAAAGAAAAAAGTCCATACTGATCGTTGATGATAACAAAGACCTTCTGAGTGTTTTGGATTTGGTTCTTACTGGTCAGGGATGGAAGGTGGCCGTGCTCTCGTCCCCTAATCAGTTATCAAGTGAGCTGCATAAAAATCAATATGATGTGATACTTCTTGATATGAATTTCCAGGGAAAAACCTCTTCAGGTAATGAGGGATTATTTTGGTTGAGTGAAGTACAAAAGATTGATCAGGATCAGGCCGTGGTCATGATTACGGCATATGGAGATATCAACCTTGCTGTCAGATCCTTACAAGAGGGGGCTGTTGATTTCATTGACAAAGCATGGGATCAGCAAAAAATCCTCTCTACTCTGGAGACAGCCTGGCAGATCAGTATTTCAAAAAGACAAATAAGGAAACTAAAATCACAAAGAAATCATCTTTCGAGTAAACTTTCTGATCAATCACCTATCTATTGGGGGAATTCGGCATCAATTAGAGAAGTCAAAGCTTTGATTGAAAAAGTTGGTAAAACAGATGCAAGTGTTTTAATTCTTGGCGAGAATGGCACCGGGAAAGAGCTTGTTGCCCAAGAAATTCACCGCTCATCAGGACGAGAAGATGAAGTCTTTATTTCAGTCGATATGGGAAGCATCCCAACCAGCCTATTTGAAAGTGAGATGTTTGGTTATGAAAAAGGTGCTTTTACCGGTGCATTAAAAGCTAAAGCAGGCAGAATGTTTTTAGCAGACGGAGGAACCTTGTTCTTGGATGAAATAGGAAATCTTAACCATGATTTGCAATCAAAACTCTTACGAGTTTTAGAAACTCATCAGATCATTCCCTTAGGGGGACAAAAGATTCAGCCAGTAGATTTCAGACTCATAACTGCCACGAACAGTCCTCTGCCTGATCAGGTAAATGATGGTGTTTTTCGACAGGATTTGTTCTATAGACTTAATACTATAACCATTACCCTCCCTCCACTCAGAGAAAGGAGAGACGATATTCGTGGTTTGATCACCTTATTCCTCGAAATTTATAATAACAAACACTCAAGAAGTTTTAGAATCAAGGATTCTGATATCACCATTTTGGAGAAGCAACCCTGGCCTGGCAACATAAGACAACTCAAACATTCTATTGAAAGGGCTGTTATTCTTTCAGATGGACAATACATAAATTTGGAGCAAACGGAATATAACAATGGAATAGGCCTGATCCAATCTAGAACCTCCCTTAATCTGGCAGATACGGAGAAGAAACTAATCAGTCAGGCTCTTTCACAGTCAAAAGGAAATATCACAAAGACAGCTGAATTATTAGGCATAAACCGATCAACGGTATATGATAAAATTAAGAAATACGGGCTATAATAAGCATCGAATCGGACTGTTCATAAGGCTGCTTCTCTTGGTAATTGAGCTATGGATATTGTTCATACTGTTTAACCAGGAAGGTCACCCTGTAACTAAAGCTATACTGATTACCAGTCTGATTATCACACTAATATCTCTGATACTCTATTACGACCGTCCAGCAAAGAATTTCAACCGCATGTTACAGGGGCTGGAATTCAGAGAAGGAACTTTTAAACTCCGGCATGGTTCCAAAACACTAGGATTAAAAGCTCAGGAATATCTCAGCAGACTAACATCAGCATTCTCAAAAATCATTCTGGAAAAAGAGAGTCAAGCACATTTTTATGAAAACATTTTACGTATTATTCCATGCGGAATCCTCGTAATCTCCACTGACCAAAAAATAAGATTGTATAATGATTCTCTTCTTCGCTTATTATCAATGGCCGAACCGATCAGTTATGGCAAGCTAAACAAATTATATCCTGAGCTGATGGAGCTTTTCATAAGCTTTAAAAATGGCCAGCAGGTGGTTCAGAAGATAAAAATACATGGGCTTAATACCTGGGTTAGTATTACGGGATCCAACATCAGAATAGAAGGAAAGAATCACCAGGTCTTTGCTATAGAAGATGTACAGAGAGTTGCTAACCAGAAAGAATTGGAGACCTGGGAGGAAATGGCCAAGATCATTACTCATGAGATTAAAAACTCACTAAGCCCTATCAGACTGTTACTAGGGCAATTAGCAAACTGGTTTCGCTCTAACTCTGATATTATCAAATTAGAGAATTATGATAAGGATCTAGGTTCCAAGCTGATTTCAACCCTAATCTCAACCGAAAAGCGAACAACTGGTCTTATAGAATTTGTTGATGGATATAAGAAACTACTACACCTTCCCTCACCAGAATTGAAAAATATTTCAGTTTCACAATTGCTGCATGACAGTATTGATATCATGCAGCCTCAGATAAAACCTCTTGGAATAAAAATAACAAGTAATTGTATTGAAAAAATAGCAATTAATGTTGATTTCCAGCAGATGACTCAGGTAATGATGAATCTGATTGGAAATTCGATCCATTTTCTATCCAATACTGAAAATCCTGAAATTAAGCTTATTGGAAGAATTGGCCCCATGGGTGTAAGTATTCTTGTTGAGGATAATGGACCAGGGATACCTACTGAATTACAAGAGCAAGTGTTTATCCCATTTTTCTCTACCCGTTCAGGCGGAACCGGAATAGGCCTTAGCTTTGCCAGAAAAGTTATTTCTAAACATCATGGAGTTATCAGATTATCCAGCAGGCCAGGAAGTACTATTATTATGATTCAACTGCCAAACTAATTTCCAGCTAGTTCCTTAGATATCTTCGGATGGTAAATTCTCCCGTCATTCATTTTTTTACCATACTCAATCAGATGAGCTGACATCTCCTTTCTAATTTCCTGGTAATCCGGATGCTTAAAGAAATTGACTAGTTCGTCTGGATCTTCCTGCAAGTCGAACAGCCAGGGAAGATCTTCAGGCTCTGGTGAAAAAACTATCTTATAACGATCAGAAACTGCTGACAGCCATTTATCATCAGTCCCATCCTTTGATCCGGTTCCCCGCATAAAAGCAATATCTGTCCAATCAATATTCATATCACCTGAGAAAAGCAAAGATGCATCCCTGCCCTCTTCATAACCTGTACCCGGAGCATCCATTAGGCTAAGTATTGTTGGTGTAAAATCAACCACCGACAAAGCCTGATTGATTACTAATCCGGCAGGTAATTTTGATGGATATCTGATAATAAAAGGAATCTTCGCAGATCCTTCGTAAGGATTACCCTTATTGTCTTTATGATGCTCTCCCAATAAATCTCCGTGATCAGATGTGAAAACAACAATGGTATTATCAAGAAGATCTGACTCTTCCAGATAACTTACAATTTTACCAACATTATCGTCAATACATTTAACCATACCCCAGTAATTTGCAATTGCCTTTGGCCTGATAGTATTTTTTGCTTTTTTACCCCAACTTGGTAAATCATCCACCTCAGCTCCGTGGGTATATGGTTTTTCAAAAACAAAATGTTCATACATTGAATTATATGGAGCTCTTACGGTATTCGGTCCATGTGGATCGGGATAACTAAGCATATAACAAAACGGTTCATCCTTATGTGCTTTTATGAAATCAATGGTCTTTTTAGTAAGATAATCAGTAGTGAAATTCTCCTCATTAACCCCCTTCAGACCGTAGTCAGCATTGCCTTTAGCATTAAGCGAAGCTACCCGTGGACCATTATCGGTATCTTCAATCATCTTCCAGTGCCCTCTGTTGTACATATATCGATTATCGATAAATCCGAAATTTCGATCAGGATCCCACTGAGGTTTGCCATCGCCATCCAGGTGCCACTTCCCGGCATATCCCGTAGCATAACCCTGCTCAGTCAGTACATGTGCAAAGCTGATAATCTCATCAAGCAAAGGAATATCGTTGGTTATTACTCCGGTATTCTGGGGGTATAGGCCTGATATAAACGAAGAGCGCGAAGGAGAACAGACAGGAGTAGATGCGTAAAAACTGGTGCATAAAACCCCATCTTCAGCCAGAGCATCAATCTCAGGTGTTTCTACTGCAACACTATCTCCCCACAAAAAGGCCTGATCATGTGTCAGGGTTTCACGATAGCAACCCAAAGTGCGAAAATTATGCTCATCTGTTTGAATGATAAGCAAATTTGGCTTGACAACTTGCTTTTTAGGTTTGCAACATGAGAATCCCAATAACAAGATAATCGATATGATAAATAAACTCTTTTGCATGTACATATTCTTCATAATTTGAATTATGATAAATTATCTCCAAAGCTATCGATTTGTTCCTTATCTATTTAATAAATAAAAGTCTTTCTTGACATATATTACCATTAAACCATTTGGCACGAAAGGAATCAAAAGAATGTGTCTTAATAATTTGATAAGTTGTAACAACTGAATACTTTTATGGCCCGAAAGCCAAAGATGACTGATTGAACCTCATGAAATTCCCAAATCTTGCCAAAATACTATGCTTAAGTGCTTGTTTTTTGTTAGCCGCTCCATGTAGTTTTGCTCAGGCAAATGAGGAGATAATCTCGTCTGAGGCCGCGCATTCCTTTTACAATCAGTTGTACAAAACTGACTCAAGGCTGGTTAGTGGAGAGTATTATCAAATACCAATTATGAACACTGCCACCGGTCATCCATTCTTCATAGATCAGAGTTGGAAAACAGGCACAATAGTAATCGATGGCATCATTTTTAATGAACTGCCTCTCAGGTATGACATCAGCTCAAACGAATTGATATTAAGTACAATTGACTTCACAAATTCTTATCTGCAAATAAAACTCAAGAAACATAATATCGAGTATTTCACCTTGAATGACAAGCTTTTTAAACCTTTCAAAAAAGATACTCTCCAGACAGACCCATTGTTTTATGAAGAGCTTGTGAATGGTAAAATATCCCTGCTTTTACTGAAAACGAAAACACTAAAAATATCTTCGGGTGCTTTATCAGATTATCGCTATCAAACAAGTCAGAAAAAATTCTTATCAATAAATAATAAATTGTTTAGCTACAAAGGCAAACGAAGCTTGTACAAGCTCTTCCCTGAGTTTAAAGAGGCAATAAAAACTTACAGTCGTCAGAAAAAAATCAGGCTCAGGCCTAAAAAGATGAGCGGGCATATTGAACTCATTAACTATTGCAACTCTTTATTAGAATCTAAAATATGAGGCAGATTTGGATCATACTGTTTACTATAATAGTGCTGTCAATACCAGCCCTCGGACAGGAAAGTGATGAAGCTGTGATGGATCTAGATTTTAATACGGTATCATTTAAAGAATTTGCAGACATCCTGCAGGAGGATCATGGAGTTTTCATCTTTTACAAATCAGAATGGACACAGGGTATCAGTATCTCATGCGAATCTGATTCCACAACTGTTTCAAAGCTGCTCGATCAGTTTTTGAAACCAAGAGGGATCAACTTTGTGTATAGAGGTAACAAACAATATTTTTTAACCGGACCAGAGCTGCAGATCGATCTTGAGAAAATTCATGTCGTAAATCCCCATCAACTGAATGGAGACAGCTTAAATCGAAGTACATCAAAAAATTATTTTGGGAGCTTTTCATATGAAAAAACGATCAAAAAAGTTGTTATTGGTGATGACGCAGTCAAACAAGGAGCCAGAAAATCATTTCTTGCCGGACGTATTACTAACCTGTCAAATGGAGAATCAGTTATTGGGGCCACCGTCGTTGTTCCGGGAACAAACTTAGGAGCCATTTCAGATGCTGACGGCTCTTACCTGCTACCACTTGAATCAGGTGAGACATATAACCTGGTTGTATCTTGTCTGGGTATGGAAAGTGAACAGTTCCTCCTGGAGATGAACGGATCAGGAAATCTGAATATTGAGATGTTTCCCAAACTTATTGACATGAAAGAAGTGGTGGTGAAGTCAGGTGAGCACCATAATGTGAGGGGCATGCAAATGGGATTCCAGAGACTTGGTCAAAAAGAAATCAAAAGTATCCCTGTAGTTATGGGAGAACGTGATATCCTCAAAGTTGCCAATATGATGCCCGGAATACAAACTGTAGGTGAAGGCTCTGCTGGTTTTAATGTCAGAGGATCAGCTTCTGACCAAAACTTATTTCTGCTCAATGAGATACCTATTCTTAATACAGGGCACTTTTTTGGCTTTTTCTCAGCTTTTAATCCCGATATGATTAGCGGTTTCAATCTCTATAAAAGTAATTTTCCGGTTGAATTCGGAGGAAGGCTGGCCTCAGTATTTGAAATATCTACCAGAAAGGGTAATAAAAAGAAATTCGGCGCACGGGGAAGTCTCAGTCCGGTAACAGGATCACTGTTATTAGAAACTCCAATCGTAAAAGACAAAAGCTCATTTATTTTTAGTGTCAGATCGACCTATTCTGACTGGATACTTAATCGACTTGATGATGCAGACATTTATGAACGAAATGCATCATTTAACGATATGATGGCAGGTGTTCACCTGATAGGAGAGAATAATGATTCATGGCAGGTATTCGCTTATCGTAGTAAGGATAAGTTCGCTCTTTCAACAAGCAACGAATATCGCTATGAGAATCTGGGTGGATCTATAATATATAATCGTCAGGTTTTTAGTAGCTGGAGTATGAAACTTGCACTGGTAGCCAGCAATTATCAAAATTATCAGCTTAATAAAGAACAGGCCTCAAGAGCATTTGAACATGAATTCAATGTAAGATCTCAGGAAATAAAAGTCAATTTCTCGGGCTATCCCCTGGCCGGACATAAAACCGGTTTTGGGGCTAACATCATCCTGCACAATCTGAACCAGGGAACAATTAATCCGTATGGAGCTGAGTCCATCCTCTCTCCCATAAGTTTTGGCAAAGAAAACGGTTTGGAGTATGGTTTACATGCTTTTGATGAAATCTCGATCACTGATAAACTATCGTTGTATGCAGGTATTCGATATAGCCTTTTCAACTACCTGGGACCTAATGAAAGTTACGCATATGCCGATAACAAGGCTATCGAAAGAGATAATATTATTGATACTATTTATCATCCGGCAGGAAAAAATATTCAGCATTACTCCGGACCTGAATATCGTTTATCAATGAATTATGTCCTGACTCCTGATCTGTCTGTTAAGATGAGTTACAATAAGATGCGGCAGTATCTTTTTATGTTGTCAAATACTGCAGCTGTCGCTCCTACTGATCGCTGGAAACTCACTGATCAATACATTACGCCTCCGGTTTCAGACCAGCTAAGTTTTGGCGTATACAAGAATTTTAACAGCTCCTCATTTGAGACCTCTGCTGAAGTGTACTACAAAAACAGCAGCAATATCATTGAATATAAGGATGGTGCAGACCTTGCTTTCAATCCTGTTATTGAAACTCTTGTTTTACAGGGTAATCAGAAAGCATGGGGAATTGAGCTGTTTATCAAACGTAATGCAGGCAGGTTTACTGGTTGGGCCAGTTATACATACGCCAGATCACTACTAACTGTTAATGGTGAAGAGTCGTGGCAGAAAATTAACCAGGGCCTTACCTATCCTGCAAATTATGACAAACCACATGCTTTCAATTTTGTGGGCAACCTTAAGATATCACGACGTATTTCTCTTGCATCGAATGTTGTTTATAATTCAGGACGGCCTATCACATTTCCAACCGGATTTTACTATGTTGACGGTTACCAGGTGATAAATTACTCCCAACGAAATGAGTACAGGGTTCCCGACTATTTCAGAGTTGACCTGTCATTAAGCATCGAGGGTAATCTTAAACGAGAAAAAGCAGCACATGGCTCCTGGATGTTTTCGGTATACAATCTTACAGGAAGAAAGAATCCATATTCGGTGTATTTCAGCAATGACAGGGGCCAGATAAAAGGTTACAGATTATCTGTTTATGGAGTCCCGATATTCACAATTTCATATAATTTCAAATTGGGTAATTATGCGGTTGAGTAGTAAAATAATACTGGTAGTTTTGGTTTTCAGCCATTCCTGTATAGATCCTTTCCTGCCGGATACTACCGGTTATGATGATATGCTCTTTTTCGAATGCCTGTTTTCTGATGACACCAGCCAGGTAACTTCCTTAAGTATATCCCGATCAGTTCCCATGCTCACTATGAGTGGTAATAATGTGTCGAATATACCTGCGAAAATACGCGGAGCCAGTGCCCGAATTGACAGAAACGACGGTGAGCAGTATATTTTCACTGAAACAGAACCAGGGCTTTATGTTTTACCCAATGGGATAATAGCTGAGATTGGAAAATCATATAAGCTGATCGTACATGTAGAACAAGAAACTTTCGAATCACAATTCCAAACACTTATTGAATCACCACCCATTGATACCTTAACTTATAATGCTACTCTTCAGCGTCTCACAGAAGACGGAGAAGCTTATCAGGGTTATCGCTTTTATATTAGTTCAAATAATAATGATCCGGGACCATCCTACTACAGATGGGACATGAATGCTACTTTTAAATATACAGTACCATTTGCTGCTACTCATACCTGGGATGGCAGGGAGGTGCATCCGGCATCTAACCGAGATCTCAGAACCTGCTGGAAAAGCAAAAATATTCTTGGAATTTTCGTGGGCAATTCCGAAGGCTTAGCTGAAAATAAAATCCAAAAAGCTCCCTTACATTTTGAATCTCAATATGGAGACGCCTTATCTATTCGCTATAGCCTGCTTGTAAAGCAACACGCAATCAGTGAATCAGTCTGGTCTTTTTGGAATAGTCTGGATAAACTGGTAAATCAATCGGGAGGACTTTACGAAACCCAGCCATTCAGAGTTGAAGGTAATATACATTGCACAACAAATCCTGAGCTTTTTGTCGCAGGTATTTTTGAAGTATCCGGTGTTACAGAAAAAAGGATCTTCCTGAATCAACCTACTGAATTTGAGATAATTCCGGTGAATTGCACTTTAGATACTATCGGCACTGAAGATCTTCCATGGTACAGAGTTCCGGTGGGCGACTGGATTACCGAAGATTTCAGTTCTGGTGAGTTTTTTACCTCAAATCAAAAATGCTATGACTGTACCCAAAAAGGTGGAACAACAGTAAAGCCTCCATTCTGGATTCACGATTAATCAGAGTATGAATAAAGCCAAATTACATAGTATAATCCTGACAATAGCAATATTGTTATTAAGCGTATCCCTATTTGCTCAATCAGACAAGCAATCATACGCAAAGAACTTTCAGGAAACAATCTGGCTTAGCTCTGACAGGCATTTCTATCTATCGGGTGAATCTGTTTATTTCCAGGCCTTGTTGCTTGAAAAAGACAGTTATCAGCACTCTGTTTTGAGCATGGCTGCCAGGATAGAATTATTAGATGAATCCGGAAAAAAAGTATTTAAGAGCAATTTTGAATTGCAGAATTCCAGGGTAAAGTCATCTTTTTCTCTTCCTTCCGATCTGGCCACAGGATGGTATTATTTAAGAGCATACACGAACTGGATGCGTAATTTTCAGGTGAATGAATTTGCCATCCAGGCTATCAAAGTAGTGAATCCTGGCGATGATGATCTGAACACAATATATAAGGAGGAAATACAAAATAAACATTCAGCTTCACCAATTCCGGATTCTCTGCAAAAGTACACGATCAATGTGAGTGAAGACAGAGATAATCCAAACCAGGTCAATGTACAAGTCAAAGGCTTAAAGAACTATGGGATTACCAGTTTCAGGCTTCTGGTTCATCAGTCATACACCTGGTTTTGGTTTGAGGAGAAAAATTCCCTTAACGGCTTTTTGTTATTCCAGATTCCAAAAAACAAACTGCCAGGCGGTATTATGCAGTTCACACTGCTCAACAATAAAAATGAAATTATCAAGCGTAAACTCTGGTCATCTTACACCCCTGAATCAAACCGACCTGCTATTAGTCTGACTGATTCTGTTTTGAACCTGCGTAGCCAGCATGAAGCAATTTATTCTCTTGATGACCTGAATATTAAGGGTAATCAAAATCAGCTATATACCCTGATCACTACTGATGAACCTTATGATCCGAATGATAGTAGTATTCCCGGTCTGGCTGGCTGGTCTGCTTCATCTAATATACCTTCAGACTATAAATCTTTTCAACATTGGTTACAAATCAATCATTATCCCGATACAATTGTGAAGGCATTTTTCCTGCCGGATAGTACCAGACCACAAAACATCCAGGCAAATGGCACCAGTCAGAATCCGGATATGGCAGGAATCCGCTATTATCCTGAAACACGTGCCGGCATAATGGGTGGCCGGGTTATTGACACAAATACAAGTGAGGGTGTTTCATCTGTATCAATCGCTATGAGTGTTTTGAACGACAACAGCTTTTATACAACAATAACAGATATCTCAGGATTCTTCTTCTTTGCCTTTCCTGATGTCCGGTCTCCTCTTGATTACATATTGAACTTCACTACCCAGCCAAAACAAAACTGGGAAATTGATATTTTCTCTGAATATGACGATAGAATTGATCATCAGCATAAAGAAAGCTTCTCCCTTGATTCAGTTGAGTTAGTTTTCCTTCGCGAATTGAAGATAAATTATCAGATAAACTCAGTATTTAAGACAGCAAAAGTCGAAAAAGGCAGCCTGCCCGATACATTTGTAAATAAAGCCCTGTTCTTTTATCCACCTGACTATTCAATTCATGTCGGAGACTATATCAAACTGGCAAATGTACGTGAGGTAATTTACGAAGTTGTTCCTAATGTAATCGTTCGGAATAAGAATGAAAAGCAAGTGATTAGCATGTATCTTAAAGATCCGGTTTCACGGGCTTATGAAACCCTCGTACTTCTTGATGGTATACCAATTACTCAACATAAGGACTTACTCCAGCTCCCCCCCGATCGTATTCATTCTATTGAGGTTAAGAATAGTATCTTCATCCACGGAAAGAATATATTCTCCGCAATAGTAAGTATCAGATCTAAAAATGGTGACTATGCCGGTTTAGATCTCCCTCAAACAGCCATATTATCCAGTATTGACCTTCCGGAAAAGTCTAAAACTGCCAATCTGCCTGATACTCCCCCTGCAAACTCAAACATTCCAAATCTCAACCAGACTCTTTTATGGGAAACCCTCCCGGATCAAGCAAACGGAAGTATTCAATTCCAAACCACTGACCTGGCAAATAGATTAATTATCAGCATCATGGGATTTAACAAAAAAGGAGAATGGCAGTACAATAAGAGAACCATCGAGATTAAGAATTGACTTATCGGGAATCGGGAGTCGGGAATCGGGAGTCGGGGACGTGGGGACATGGGGACTTCGGACACCGGACCGCGGACATCGGACCCAGAATTAAGTCCGAATATCCTTCTGAAATATCCGGTATCTCTTTATCACTACCCCACCCATTTTCTCCATCTCTGCTCTAACCTGGTGATTAGTCTCAAGCTCACAATGACTATCAAAATAGGTTTTGCCAGCCTCACGACCAGATGCTATCATTTTTAATCCCATCAGAGTATCCAATCCCCTGCCCCGATATTTCGAATCGATGCCACCAAGTAGAAGGGTTATTTGCTTTGACCTTTTGCTTTCTTTGAGAATCTTGAAAATTCCAAATGGAAGAACACGTCCTTTGCACCTTTGAACTCCAACACCTATTTCTCCCATCCCAATAACAAATGCTACCGGCACATCATTACTGTCTACAATAACCTTAACAAATCGAGGATTAATAAAGATGAGATACCTGCTGGCAAACTCATGCATTTCTCTTTCGGTCATGGCATCAAAGCCATATATATCTTTAAAAGTCTTGTTCAAAAGCTCCAAAACCGGCTTTACCATGGGCCGGAGCTTACGTCTTGATGTATATTCCAATAATCGCAACTTGGGATTGTTGCGTATAGTTCTTTCGCTGATTCTATTATAAATTGGTGGATCTTCATCTGGGATATCAACCTTGTAAGCGACCAGATCGATCTCTTTTGTGTAGCCTGCATTTTCAAGGATATCAATCATATACGGATAATTGCCATGTGAAGCAATAACCATAAGCCTTTCAAAACCTTCGATCAAATAACCTTGCGGATCCTTTTCAGAGAAGGCAAATGGACCTATCATCTTCAGCATTCCTTTTTCCCTGGCCCAATCCTCTACGTACCGCAAAAGTGAATGAGCAACTTCCTGATCATTATAGATTTCTAAAAAATTCCATCTACCATTACTCTCACTTTTTGCCTCGTTATACTTGTGGTTAATGATTCCCATAATACGTCCGACAACCTTCTGATCCCTGTAGGCCAGTAATAAGATGGTATCACAATGGGCAAATGAATGATTTTTCTTTGGGTTGAAATAATTCCACTCATCCATATATATTGGATGCACCCAGCCTTTGTGGCCTTTATGTACTTTTTCGGGGAGGTAGATAAATTCTTTTAGTTCTTTCTTTCCGCTAACTTCTTTAATAGAAATTGATGTCGACATAATATAATTCTGGCTGATTTCAGGCATCAAAATAAAACTATTTTTTTAACTTTCAGTTTATATCAACAACAGAGTATTCACATGCTGACCAGATAATCGGAAAACTTGTCCGTCTGCTCATCTCAAAAGCACAATTACTATATTTACCCAAATTGTAAAAACCCAGATTATTTATTATGAACTTTTTTCCTCAAAGAAGATCAGGCCTAATCCCAATATTTGTCCTTTTATTTTTTCTGCTTTTTGGATGTAAACCTGAAAAGGTGCCACAAGAGTTTATCTTCAGTAATGCCCATGAGGCCTACATGGCTTCTCTTGAAAGTGCCGGATTATTAAATACCGCATTGGGCCGCGATTGGAAATCATTATCATTTCAATCTTTAGAGAACCCGGTGAATATTGAATTACCATTTCTGGAGCAGTTCCTACTTGACTCTGCGCTTCCCGGAAGTGCAGGCTATCGATTCCTTGTAAAACGCGGACAAAAAATCGAAATTGACATTGATTTCTCCGGCAAAGACAGCACCCTTCTGTTTATTGATCTCTTCAGGGAAAAAGAGGATAATATTATCGAGTGGCATCCGGTAGGTAGTGCTTCAAAAGGAGAGCTTTTGCTGCAATATGAATCCCGACGTGATAATTATTATATCCTACGGATTCAGCCTGAATTACTTCGCGGTGGAACTTTTGAGCTTAGAATTATTGAAAAACCATCTTTGAAATTTCCTGTTTTAGGTCATGGCCGCAGAGATATCGGTAGTTTTTTTAATGAACCCAGAGATGGTGGCCGGAGGAAGCATCATGGTGTTGACATTTTTGCATCACGCCATACCGCTGTTTTAGCACCTGCAAGAGCATGGGTCAATAGCGTAGGAGAAAGTGATATTGGAGGTCGTCATGTATGGTTGCTCGATGGAAGTAGAACAGCCTATTATTACTTTGCTCATCTTCAGGAAATAAAAGTCAGCGAAAAGGTTTGGGTTAATCTAGGCGACACGATTGGGACAGTAGGAAACACTGGTAACGCCCGTACCACTCCTCCTCATTTACATTTCGGAATCTATTTGCAGCAATTAGGTCCGGTTGATCCACTGGCCTGGATATTAAAAACCGATACGAGCCCCGACAAAATCACTAATCAGTCTGTTGCCCTTTGCAGCAATAAAATTGTATCTGAACCAATCCGGATGAGCTATCATCTTACAGGTAATGGCGACTTTGACAGTCTGCTATCAGAGAATACCAGGATAAAAGTTCTTGGAAAATTTTCAGATTCCTTCCGCATACAATTAGAAAACTCTCTCACCGGTATTATTGACCTGGAAGATCTCATGGGGATGAGTCAATAAGTCACATATTAAACATATTAAGTACTTAGCTGTTTGTAAATAGAGTGCACCTAATCTAAAAAAATGGACCAATCAGCTATTTATATCGTAGCAGACTTTCTGCATACCCTAGCAACA
The DNA here is from genome assembly GCA_018669475.1 of Bacteroidota bacterium. GTDB lineage: Bacteria > Bacteroidota > Bacteroidia > Bacteroidales > UBA12481 > JABHCC01. The sequence goes on from JABHCC010000084.1 coordinate 43,003, forward strand.
ATCATCTGGATTGGAGGAATGACAAGTAACTTTCTGCTAATTATGCCAAGTGCAAAAAAAACACTTGAACCAGCACAAATGGGAAAGTTCATGTCTGGTTTAATGAAACGATTTAAATGGATGGTATATGCTACCCTATTAACGCTTCTGGCAACAGGTGTTTATCTGGATCTTATTGCAGACGAAGCACTTGAGACTGACCTCATGGGCTCTTTAATGGGAGTTAAACATGGTATCATTACCGTGTTGGTTTTCCTCAGTTTATATTCCTTTGAGATATTTGCCCCAAAGGTTGGTAAAATTGCAGCTCAAGGACCTTCACCGAAACTGTTCAGCATGCAGAAGAAACAAATGATGATCGCAATGGCAGCTTTCGTATTGGCTTTGGTTGTAGTCTTTATATCTGTGTGGCGCTAATATAATCGGCACATTGCAAACCATCCTGAATGTTTTGCTTATGGTTCAATAGCTATTAACCTGCTATTAACTATACATTAACTTCTTTATTCTTTTCTGATAATAACTGTCAAACCTGAGTTTTCTGGTAAATTTCTTGAAATTACCGTTTTACTATTCACTCTGATTGTTTCACTGCATACTTCATTGTTTTTCAAATCATCAGCATTTTGAAAGTATATCTTTGCCTCATATTGATCCTTCATATCTAAAAACTCAAGTGGAATATTAATTTCCTTGGATTGATGGGATGTCAGACTCCCAATAAACCAATATTCACCACTTTTTCGGGCTATAGTAGCATATTTCCCAATCTCCCCCTCAAGTACTCGTGTCTCATCCCATGTAGTCGGCAAGGCATCATAAAAACTAAGGTCTTCATTCTCATATAGAATAGCTTTTGCAGTGCCGGCTCCTCCTTTTTTATGAGGTGATCCCTCGGGTCTGTCATACCAGTATAGAAACTGCCAGGGACTGTATAGCATTACCGCTTTGGCCATTTGTGCAGTTTTTCCGCCCATTTTCTCCTGTACCCTGGGAGCTAGATAGCAATTCGTGTTGTCACCTGCACCAGCTAACATTCTTGTAAAAAGGGTAATCAGAGTATGTTCGACAGACGGACTTTCCTCATCACCTCTGATACCCTCTTGTGTCATCAGGTTGGGGTAGGTACGGGAATAGCCTGTGGGCCTGTACTCATCATGCACATCAACCATCAGCTTATATTTTGCTGCTTTTCGTATGGCCTCATGAAGCCAGAATGTCCATTCTTGCTGACCAACATTCACAAAACCGTATTTCACTCCCTTCACACCCCAAGTTTGTAGCAGGGGTAATACCTCATCCAATTGTTTTTCCAAAGCCCGACGATTCACGTAAAGTATAATGCCAACACCTTTGAGATTTGCATAGTCAATAATTCTATGCAGATCTAATGGTCCCGTTGATCTGCGAGGATCAACTGTTATAGTAGTGGCATCGGACTGATCATCATACTCGTTGCCGTACCAGCCCGCATCCAATTCTATATATTGAAGATTATGGCGTACCGCAAAATCTACGCAAGCCAGTCCTCCTTTCGTAGTTAAGGTAACCTCACGGATAATCTTTCCGGGTTTGATCCATGAGATATCTTGCAACTGATTTGCTTCATTTAAATTCTCGATAAAGTAGTTGTTTTCTAATAATTCGCCCGGACTGTCACCTACCATGATAAATCGCCATGGAGTCTGATAACCAGCTTTTTTCAGGCCCACAGTGCCAGATAGTTTAACTTTCAAACTGAATGAGTTTTCTGGGTCATGGATGAATTTCATCCTGGCATAATCGACGAGTGCTGCCTCTCCCAGAGCCAAATATGAACTATCATTACGTTGAATAACAAGAGGGCGTTCACAGGCATTCTCTATATCACTGATTTTTTGCTCACGGTATGTTGATTGAGCCCGATCTGCTACCCATACCTTATAATCACCATCAAAACTAAAGCTTGTCTCTTCCTGAGTTAGTAATTGATCCCATCCTGATTGGCTGTCAAAAATGTATCGGAAAGCAATCCCTTCATCATAAGCCCTGCAAACCAATTGTAATTTTTGATTTGGATTTGATGCATCTGTTAGAGTAAACACGAGCTCATTAAAGCTATTCTGAACAGAACATCTTTCGCCGTAAACGGGTTCCCAACTTTCATCTTTTGAAGTTCTTTTTATATCGCTGATCTGATTTCCATTCCAGGAAACATTTTCAAAAATAAAACCACCAAGCCTGGTGGCCAATATCTGGTTTTGACTATCAAACAAGATTAATGATAACTCCTCTTCATTAGATTCAATAATTGCCCTCAAATTCTTTGATGGACTTTCAAGTCTGATAGTTTTCTTTGATGAACAAGCTGCAAGCAGGATCAGGCAAAAAATAATTATCGGGAAATTTCTATTCAATGATTTTGTGATTATAAATTGCGTCTGAATAAAAGTAATAGATATTATTCATACTTTCGAGTTGAATGCAATAATTGCAATCCTATACTTAATTATCATGTCGATGAATTCATCGTTTGTGCCATTATTCCGTTTGGTGTTATGTGCTCTGTTTTGCTTAAATCTGACATCCCAGATCCAATCCCAAATACTCTCCCCAACTCCTCCTGTGGGAAGGGGGTAGCTGGCTTTGAAATGGTATGTGTTACCGGATTAGAAAAGCTGTTGAGGCCGGTACAAGAGAAATGGTTTTCGGTAAGATAAATTCACAAGTATTTGTTGGATTGAAACAGTCAATGTTCTGGGGCTTATAGTGCTTTGTAAGGAATCGTAAAATAGAACTGTGATCCCACTCCATATTCAGATTCAACCCAGATTTTACCACCGAGCATTTCTACATATGCCTTCGAGATAGATAAACCTAAGCCTGAACCTTCAAAAGATTTTGAAAAGCTGGCATCGGCCTGTATAAATCGTTCAAAAATCATCTTCTTACAGTTTTCTTTTATGCCGATTCCTGTATCTTTTACAAAAAACTTCAGGTAATCTTTTTTTATCTCGTAGCCAAATTCAACCTGTCCTTTGAGGGTGTATTTTTTAGCATTGTTAAGCAGGTTCGTTAAAACTGCAGTTAATTTTTCGAGGTCTGTTGTCAGGAGATTCTTTTTTGAAAGATTAGATTTTGCATAAGCAATGTGCAGGCCCTTTTTTTCGAATTCTGGTTTGAAAAAGGAATAAAGTTCTTCCAGTTGCTGATCAATGTCAAAATCAGTAGGGACAATTTTCATTAATCCTGATTCAATTTTTGAAAAATCTACCAGGTCATTAATTATGTTGAGAAGTCTTAATCCGCTGCTTTCAATAATTTCAATACATCTTTGCCTTTCTTCTTCAGTTGTGTCAAGTTCTTTAAGTAATTCTGTAAATCCTAAAATGCCATTCATGGGGGTTCTTATTTCATGGCTCATATTAGCCAGAAATGATGATTTTAAACGGTCTGATTCCTCTGCTTTAAAAAGGGCTTTAACTAACTTTTCTGCACCTCTTTTCTGCTCTGTTATATCTCGATTTATTCCTCTCTTGCCGAGATATTTATTTTCTTCATTGTAAACGGGTTTGCACAAATGGCTAATCCATTTGTGTTCACCACTTTTGTTAGTAATTTGAAACTCAAGTGGTTTGTGAAGGTTTTTTCTTTCTGTCTAAAATGCTCAATAACCAGATCCTGATAATCCGGATGAACTAATTCAAAAAAGAGTTGGTCATCTTTTAAGAAAGCTTCAGAAGTATAACCACTAGTTTGTTCACAAGCAGGCGATATGTAAACGTATTCACCTTGCGGATTAATCCAATATTCCCAATCGGATGAATAATCTGCTAAAAGGCGAAATTTAGTTTCGCTCAAACTCAATGCAATTTCTTTTCGTTCCAACTCTTTTCGACGAAATGCACTCATTAAAACTGATGGTAAACGCATTAAATAATTTTCACGCTTAACAACATAATCATCCGCTCCAATTTTCAGAGTCTCAACAGCAATATCTTCAGATCCTTGTCCGGTAATAATAACAATTGCCACAGACAATTTTCTTTCAAGTCGTATGATTTTGCAAATTTCGAGAGCATTTAAGCCAGGCAATTGATAGTCGATTAACAATACATCAAAATCACATTTTTCATCCGCTTTTGTGGGAAGAAGTTCTAAGGCTTTTTCTCCGCTTGAAATTACCTTAACATGAATATGAGGAGAAAGTTTCTTGAAGTGCCTTAGACTCAGATCAATATCACTTTGGTGGTGCTCAACATACAATACTGACAGATGTCTCCGTTTTTCAGCAATATGTGTAAAAGTATATTCAATTTGAGTGGCCATGTCCTTATAAAATCCAGGTTTTTTAGAAATATAATCATTCGCTCCTGCTTTTAAGGCCGCAGCTGCTATCTCTTCAGAGCCCTGTCCGGTTAAAATAATAATCGGAATTGGGTTATCCTGATTGCGTAATTCGATTAGTAAATCCATCGCATTGCCATCAGGCAGATTTAGATCAAAAATAGCCAAATCAAGATCTATAGAACCATGAAGAAATTGCCTTGCTTCTTCCAGCCGACTAACAACTGTAAGTACAATATCAGACCATTTTTTGCGTAGCTCTCTAGCAATAAGGTCTGCATCTGTCTGATTATCTTCTAATAATAGGATATTGTACATAGGCAAGACTTAAATATGGGCTTTGTTTAAAACAGTCCAATACAATTCAATTTGCGAGGCTACCTCTACGAATTTAGTGAAATTTACCGGTTTAATAATATAGGAATTGGCCCCTATTTTGTAAGCCCTTTCAACATCGCGATTATCAGAGGAAGTTGTAAGAACAACCACTGGAATTGTATTATATATTGGATGCTTTTTATAAGCTTCAAGTACCTGTAAACCATCTAATTTAGGTAGCTTCAAGTCAAGTAATATCACAATAGGAATTTGCCTTCCTGCGTCCCATTTCTTGATGTATTCTAAGGCCTCTTCTCCATCGCGGGCAATGTCTACGGGATTAGTTATATTTTGCTTTTTAAATGCCCGTAAACTAAGATCTATATCAACAGGATTGTCTTCAACTAATAGGATCGGAAGTCTTGAATAATCGATTACCATATCAGATTTTTTTTTCAATTTCAATATAGAAACTCGCTCCCTTATTTGGACTACTCTCAGCCCATATCTTTCCATTCATACGGTTAATAGCTTTACTTACCATAGCCAGACCTACACCTGTACCTTGATATTCTTCTGCCAGATGTAAACGTTGGAAAATTTGGTATATCTTATCGTGGTATATCATATCGAATCCTATACCGTTGTCTTTGACATAGATTAGCCAATGAGTTTTCGTCTCATTAGCCCCAATCTCAATAGAGCTATTTTTCCTATTAGAAGTAAATTTAATCGCATTATCAATCAAATTTCTCAATATTAGATTCAACCCTTCTTTATCTGCGGTAATAATAAACTCATTGGGAATCGTTAACTTAATTTGAAAGTTTTCTGATGAGAAAATTTTAGAAAAACTTGACACGTTTCTGTCAATTAGAGAGTTGAGGTTTATGTTCTCCAAGAAGAAATCTTTGAGCTCCATGCGTGAGTAAGCCAGTAAATCCTCAATGAGCAAATTCATTTGTTCGGTATCTTTGCGAATATTCGCCAGAAACTCCTGAGCACCCTGTGGTAAATCATTTCCAAAATCATCGAGTAAAAGCTGGCTATACCCATCAATTCCTCTCAAAGGTGCTTTAAGATCATGCGATACAGAATAGGTGAATTTCTCAAGTTCTTCATTGAGCCTAATTAGTTGTTTATTAGTTTTATCCAGCTCATTAGATTCTTTATTTAGATCATCAACCAGATTCAGCAATGCTTCCTGGCTATTCTTTAAATCTATGGTTCTTTCCTTTACCAGATCCTCAAGAGATTCTCGATATTTACCTAGTTCTATATCCTTTTGCTTACGGTCTGTAATATCTTCTCCTATAGAAATTAACAGATGATTATTAATATCCGGATCGTCATATAGTCCAGTTGTCTGCCACGATATAAATTTTTCCTCACCAGTTTTGCCTAAAATCAAATTCTCATATGAATGTGAAGAATGTCCCCAGGCATCTTTCCAAACATTATTCATTTCATTTGCTATGTCGCTTGGGAAGAATATATCAAACCAATCTTTTCCGATAACTTCTGAAGGCTCATATCCGGTAATATCTTGTAAGCCTTTATTGAAGATTTTTATACGATGGTTCAGGTCGAGGCCAACAATGGCTGCTGAGCTGGTTTTAATAATTTTTTCAGAGAACTCTTTCTCTTTAGACAAAGCCTCTAATATCTGCTTCTGTTCCGTAATCACTTCTGTATACACAATTAATCCTCCAATTGTACCTTCTTCCTCGTACCATGGCCGGCATTCCCAACGTGTCCAATCCACAGATCCATCTTCACGCTCATAAGCATCATCTTCCTCACTGAAAATTTCTCCTGCTAAGACTTTCTGATGTACATCTCTCCATTTCTGTGGCAAATCAGGAAAAACGTCATAGTGATTTTTGCCAATAACATCTTTCTCTTTCACGTTGTAATCTTTTAAGTAGCGCTGGCTAACATAAATATAATTCATATCCATGTCATGCACGGCCACTGCACTTCTATTGTGTTCAATGATGTATTTCATTAACTCATGAGAATGTGCCAGAGCAGTCTTAGATAATTTTTGTTCTGTTATATCGCTGGTGAGCCCAAAAATTTGCTGTGGTTCGCCTCCTTCCAAACGCTTAAAAATGGTCTCTTTAGAGTGTAATATGCACCATTCGCCATTTTTATGCCTCATCCGGTATTCGTGCTCGATGAGCTCTTCATCATCTGCGGTTTGATACCTTGGAATAATTTCAGATAAGTATTTCTTAAAATCATCAGGATGCATCAGGTCAGGTAAAATATTTTCACCCATGGTATGAATCTCTTCGACTGAATAGCCTAGGATTCTTTGAATACCCAGATTGCTATAAATGTTTTTGCGCTCAACGATGTCATAGATATATATTAGATCGGGTGAAGAATTTAATATTGTTTGGTTGAAGTCTTGACTTCTCTGCAGTTGTTCTTCAATGCGCTTTCGTTCAGTGATATCCTGAAAAACGCAATAGGTTTGGCGAAAACTTCCATCGGGGTGGTAACCTATACATCCTTCAAATGAGATTTGGAGATACCTTCCTTTTTTGTTGCGGATCTTAAATTGGACATCGCTGAAATAGCCTCTTTTTTTAAAAGCGGGAAAGTTTTTTTCAAAATGTGCTTTATCATCTGGATGCAGGAAATCTCCATACCATTTGCCGATTATTTCCTCTTGTTTATAGCCAAGTGTTTTGAGCCATGCAGGATTAACATCTAAAAAACAACCATCAAAATCAAGAGATTGGTAGGGAAGTGGAGCATTATCGTATAAGGTTCTAAATTTTTCCTCATCGCCTTTAAGTTCAATTAATGCAACTCTGGCCTCCAGTTCAGACGCTTCTACCAGCAGGAGCTTTGCTTGTAATTCCTCTAGCTCTTTGATTAACTGATCTTTAGATTTGTCCAGAATTCCCATGTGTCAGATTTTTGTGTTTTCTCTTCCTAACTGGCTTTTCAGAGTTTTTATTTCTTTTTTTAATTCTCTCATCTTTAACTCACGGCCGACGAATAATTTATTCATTCGTTCTAGTGACTCGTTTTTTTCTGCTAACTCTTGAGTACGTACCTCTATAAGTTCTTCGAGATGTGAGCGATAATGCTCAATTTCTTTTTCTCTCTGCTTGAGCTCGGTCACATCCCGTATAATCCCCTCAATAGCAACTGGATTTCCTTTATTATCAGTAATCAAAGTATTTAGCTGATGCAAATATCTTATTTCACCTGATTTATGGATAATCTGGTATTCATATGATGGATCCATATCACCTTGAATTAGTTTTGACCATTGCATCTCAAAATATTCAATCCAATCGGGATGAATGGAATTCTTAATCAAAATGGGAGAGTTGTAAAATTCATCAGGAGTATATCCGAAAAGATCAATTGATGCTCGGCTAATATACTTGTACTTGCCATCAGGCAGCGACATCCGATATATCACGTCTCTAGCGTTCTCAGCAACTAGGCGTATTCGACTATAACGTGCATCGCTTATTCTTTTCCAAAACTTAGACCAGATCATCCAAAAAAATTTAGCTTTGTGTAAGTTAATCAAATCTTTTAAATCAGCCTCATTATTAAACAAATACTGAGGCTGATTCCTTATCAAGATACGTCCAAACTTCATCATATTTTCTCAGAATAGTGGAAGGAATATCTGCGGAGATCTGACTATTGATGGTGTTCTTTACTGCTATTGCCGTCCTTGTATCGGGCACGCTGCAAACAATAGCTATTAACCTGCTATTAACTATACATTAACTTCTTTATTCTGAAACAATGCAGATATTTGACATAGTTATAATACTAATGTCATGGAAACTGCGTTTCGACCAAAAATACTGGTGCTTCTTCTTTTCAGCCTGCTAATGGCATCCTGCAGTAATTCTGTGAAAGATACTTATTCATTCAAGCTGAAATTAGGGAATTTGGACGATCAGGCAATAATACCAGTTTTAGAAGGTAGCTTACATTTTAAGGATCAGCCAGCAGAAGAACTTATAAATATACCCGATGATCTGGATGAGATCAGGTATGCTTATGTTCAAACCTCGCTTGGCACTGACAGTTTAACCACAATAGTTAGCGGACTGACTTCAGGTAAGGATGTAGTTTATGTTATTGATGCCAACAGTAATGAGGATCTGAGTGACGATGAGGTTCTGATGTTTACTTTGAAAAATGGAATATATCAGGCTGAAGAATTGGTATACGGCGAAAAAGGAGAATCTCCTTTGATTCATGAACCAACACGTTTATCCATCACAACCCGTAATTCAGATAAACCCGAATATCATTTTAATGAACTATGGTTCACTCAATTAAAGCTAGGCTCAGAAAGCCTGGATGTTGCAATTCAGCGCTTTGCTCCTGACTTCGCTTTTTTATTTATTGATATTAACCAATCTAAAAAATTCGACCAGATATTCTTTCCCTCAAGAGAGAAACTTTCTATGAACGGATTCTCATTTACCGTGAATGTTGATTTTGAGAATGAACTTATTCACTTAAGTAAAACTGATCCAGGACCAACCGGCCAATGACCATGTCCTTGACTGGAGACCAAGGACTAACGACCAGGGACTATAATAGCCCTATTCTTCAAATCATATTCTTGTCCTGGTTTCAGCAAGTAGAATGGGTATGCTCCACGAGTTTGATTTACATAAGCCCGCCTGTCTCCTGAGTAAAATTTCCCATCATAAATTAGCACATAATGTTGGCCCAGAACCTTTAATGTATCCCCTTGGACTTCAATTGCAGTATTTTCATCAAGGCCAATGCCAAGTACACCAGGGTATTTCTCAAGTGCTTCAAAGAGGTCGAATTGACGGTTGCGGGCTAACAAATGCTGGTCAATCGCAACATTACTCATAAATCCCAGCCCATCCTCATGATCACCACATAAAATAGTATTGGTTTTAGTATCTCCCCTGAATAAATATGTTCCCTGAATAGTAGCACCGGCAGAACTGCCCCCTATCACCCCACCTCTTTCCAACACCCCTTCAAAAGCTTTATGAGTTTTGGTGTTTAAATAGGAATCTGCCAGACGCCACTGTCTCCCTCCATTAAACCAAACTGCATTAGCCTCCAACAGTGGTTTATAAAACTCAGTACTATCGGCTTCTTTCGGATCACGGGTATGTAATACTACACACTCTTCTACCCCATATCTGGCAAATGTTTTCGATAAGAGATCAAAATATCCTTCCCTGTTTAAACTCCTGTCCTCACCGGCGGTGGGTACAATCACAATTTTTGCATTTTCACCTCCGGCCAGCTCAACAAATCGTGCAAATACCGTGCTGTCTCTTAATGCCCCGCCTGCAATAATCAAATGTCCTTTCTCCGGCCCCCTGACAGGTTTTTCAATTCTATTTGCCATCTCTGCTACCGCAAAACTCAGCATTACCGCCAGATCCTCCATGGTTTCAGGCCAAATGGTATTCACATCATCCAGAGGAACATGATAATACCCCTTCCCTCCGCCTGATGAAAAACTAAGGCTTGGAATCCCTGCTTTCATAAAGACAGCTGCATCAGAGCGGGGTCGACCCAGATTGGCATTAAATGAAGTCGACAACTGGCGGTGAACAAGTCGATTATTAGCTCTTTTAACGGCCGCAAATATCCCCGGAAAGTTTTCACCTCCTCCGGCATGCAAATTTGGTCCAACACCAACGCAATCCAGATTCAGATAGCAAAAGGTTTTACTTAGTGGAAAAGCAGGAGATTCTATATATTCCTTTGATCCCACAAGCCCTTGTTCCTCAGCTCCCAATCCCATAAATAGCACAGATCTTTTTAGTTGCACTCCACTCTCCTTCAATAATTTTGCAATCCCCATTATCACCGCAATACCTGATGCGTTGTCCTGGGCCCCGGGACAAACCTCATAGCAAGCACCAACATGATCAAGATGTCCACCAATAATCACTACTTCATTCCTCAATTCAGGATCAGAACCAGGAAGCAGGGCTATAACAGAATTACCCTTGCCCTCAGGGTGATATTCAGTATGATTCTGCATAGCAACAATCTTATTCATAGAGAAACTGTATGGTTTCAACTCATCCTGAATCTTTTTAACTAGCTCAGAATAATCTTTCCCTGTCCCCGAAAATAAATCTTCAACTACATCAGTCCCCACCAATGAATTTATCAGATTTTCATGATAGTCATTATTAGTATTAGCCAGAGGACCATAATGATACAGAAGTCCAACCGCTCCATGATCAATGGCATTCTGCATTTTATACTGGTGCAAAGAATAAGGCAGCCACGGTAAAAAAAACTCAGCACCTGCTCCTGGTAAAACAGGGGCTTCAGGCCTCATCAGTACAATCTTCCCTTTTACATCCACACCTTTATACTCATCAAAGCCCAGTTCCGGAGCACTAATACCCCAGCCCACAAAAACTACCTCTGCTTCAACAGTGCCGTTTCCAGAAGTACTCCCTGGCATGTATTGGTCAAAATAATGATAAGCCTTCCGGATGGTATCATGCCGATTTACCGGTACCAATAACTCAAGACGGCAACCAGGCTTAACAACTGTGTAAGCCTGATCAAACCATTGAAACCATTCACCCTTATATCCAGGCATCAGACCCATATCTTCAAAATATTCAGCCAGGTAATTTGCTACCTCCAGATATTCAGGACTCCCAGTCAAACGTCCCTGGTATTTTTCATTAGCTAATTCTTCAACATAGCCAAATAATTCCTCTCCGGATAAGTTCAATGCTGCTTTCTTCAGCTCAGTATAATCCAATTGACCAAGCACACCAACAGCAATATTCATAACAAGCAGAAACAAAATAGTCCTTTTCATCCCTTTTATATTTAATTTTATTTGTCGGATGGAGCTCGCACAACAAAAACAATCATCCGTGTGTATGTTAAAATATTTTTCCTTTTGTCATGCTCGGTTCATAATATGATAGTTTTGACAACGAAAATACAATATTCTCACAATAGAAAACTCGTCCGAAGTCCGAGGTCCAAAGTCCAAAGTCCAAAGTCCCCGATTCCCGACTCCCGACTCCCAGTCCCCTTGTCCCCAGTCCCCAGTCCCCGATTCCCGATTCCCGACTCCCAGTCCCCTTGTCCCCAGTCCCCTGATTCCCGCCCCCCGATTCCCGACTCCCGACTCCCGACTCCCGATATATGATATTTGTCATTTCACAACTGCCCGATTAATCTATTTTTACCAAATAAACCAGAAAATCATTGCGATAAAACATGCGCATTCAACGAATTGATAATCAGCCAGAAATAATTTCTGAACAACAAGAAAACCCGGATCTGTCGGGTTTAAAACCTCTGATAGAAAAATACCGGAATAAAAAAGGGAATTTGATTCCTCTTCTTCAGGGCACTCAGGAGATGCTGGGTTACATACCTGAAGAAGCATTTAAAATGATTTCAGAAGGAACCGGGATTAATTTAAGTGACATGTACGGTGTAGCTACATTTTATTCTCAATTCAGGCTCCATCCGGTAGGTAAAAACATTATTAAAGTATGTCATGGTACGGCGTGTCATGTTCAAAATGCCTCGGTGATTACAGATGCCCTTGAGGAAACCCTGAAAGTGTGTGACGGTGAAACCACTGAAGATGGATTATTCACACTTGAATCAGTTGCATGTCTGGGTTGTTGTTCACTTGCTCCTGTGATGATGATTGGTGATGAAACCTATGGTAAACTCACTTCAAAATCGGCAGTGAAAGTGATCAGGGAAATCAGAATTCAAGAAAAGAAAGAACAAGCAGAATCCTCAATAAAGAAGGACTAAAGATGGAAACTACCAAAGTAATTGTAGGACTTGGAAGCTGCGGAATAGCTGCTGGTGGAAACAAAGTCTATAATAAGATCAAGGAAATGAAGGAGCTCGAGAATATTGATTTTATTCTTGACAAAACCTCATGTGTTGGCATGTGCTTTCGGGAACCTCTGGTTGAAATTATTGATGAAACCGGTGCCTATTTATACGGTGATATTGATGAGAAGAAAGCCATAGAGATTATTGATCAGCATGTTCAGAAACTTACCCCGGTCAAAGAATATATTGTTCACAGTGATCTGTATGAAACACGCGATGACAATTTTTTCAAAGGACAGGTAAAAATTGCTTTACGGGATTGTGGATTCATTAATCCTGAGAATCTTGATGAATATGAAGCTCGTAATGGATATGTTGCCCTGAAAAATATTGCCGAAAAAGGAATTTCACAGGAAGATATTATTCAGAATGTACTCGACTCAGGCCTTAGAGGACGTGGTGGAGGAGGCTTCCCTACCGGATTGAAATGGCGCTTTGCTTTAAATAGTGAGGCAGATGAGAAATATGTGATATGTAATGCAGATGAGGGTGATCCCGGTGCATTTATGGATCGTTCCCTGCTTGAAGGTGATCCTCATGCCGTAATTGAAGGTATGATCATTGCTGCTTTTGCTATTGGTGCAACAGGAGGAGTTATCTACTGCCGTGCTGAGTACCCGCTGGCCATTGATCGACTGAACATTGCACTAGAGCAGGCCCGTAAGGCAGGCTACCTGGGTTCTGACATTCTCGGTATCACTGGATTTAATCTTGACATATACGTAAAAGAAGGCGCCGGAGCCTTTGTTTGTGGTGAAGAAACTGCCCTTATGGCCTCGGTTGAAGGTAAAAGAGGAATGCCAAATAAAAGACCCCCTTTCCCTGCCGAGGCAGGCTTGTGGGGCAAACCAACAAATATTAACAACGTTGAGACTTTTGCAAATATTCCCTGGATAATTGTTAATGGACCTGATGCTTATGCTGCTTATGGAACTGAAAAATCCAAAGGAACAAAAGTGTTTGCTCTAACAGGTAAAATAAAAAATGGCGGACTGGTTGAGGTCCCAATGGGTATTACCATCCGGGAGGTTATCTTTAATTTGGGAGGTGGTATTCAAGATGATAAGCGATTTAAAGCTGTACAGCTGGGAGGCCCATCAGGAGGATGCATCCCTGAACACCTGATTGATACACCTATTGATTATGATTCGGTCAATGCTACCGGAGCAATCATGGGATCAGGAGGAATGGTGGTGATGGATGAGACTACATGCATGGTGGACATGGCCAGATTTTTTCTCGATTTTACTCAGAAAGAATCTTGTGGTAAATGCACTTTCTGCCGGATCGGTACCAAGCGGATGCTTGAAATACTGACTCGTATTTGTAACGCAGAAGGAGAAGAAGGAGATATAGAGAAATTAGAAGAACTTGCATATCACATTAAGGACGCTTCCTTATGCGGCTTAGGCCAAACGGCACCTAATCCTGTACTGACAACAATAAGATATTTCAGAGATGAGTATGAAGCTCATATCCGAGACAAGAAGTGTCCGGCGAAAAGCTGTAAAAAACTTCTTACCTACGAAGTGATACCCGAGATGTGTACCGGATGTACTGTTTGCGCAAAAAATTGCCCGGTTGATACTATCAGAGGAGCAAGAAAGGAATTGCATTTTATCGAGCAGGATAAATGCACCCATTGTGGAGTGTGCTTTAGCAAATGTAAGTTTGACGCAATCAGAGTGTATTAATCCACTTGCAAATCTTGAAAACTAAGAAAAATGAACGATCTGAATATCATCATAAACGGGAAAAAATACGAAGGCAAAGCCGGTGAAACAGTTTTGGCCTGTGCAAAAAAGCAAGGTATTTCTATTCCCACCCTTTGTAATGACCCTAGATTAGAACCATATTCATCCTGCTTTGTTTGTGTGGTTGAAATTGACGGCATGAAAGGACTACAACCTGCATGCAGCACCATTATCCGGGAGGGTATGCTTATTGAAACTGAAAACGAAAAAGTACGAGCTTCCAGAAAAAATGCCCTTGACCTGATAGCAAGTAATCATTATGCCGATTGTGTTGCTCCATGTAAAACAACCTGTCCTGCAGGTGTGGATGTGCAAGGCTATATCTCGCTGATCGAAAAAGAAATGTACTCTGATGCAGTTGCACTGATAAAGGAAGTTAATCCACTTCCAGCAATTTGCGGACGTGTTTGTGTTCGTCCTTGTGAGGTAGCTTGTCGTAGAAATCTGATGGATGAGGAAGCCGGAGTAGGAATTGATTATCTCAAACGTTTTGCTGCTGATTATGATTTGAACAGTCCTGACAAATATAGCCCCGAAACTGAACCTTCTACCGGAAAAAAAGTTGCGGTAATTGGTGCCGGACCTGGAGGTTTGTCAGTTGCATGGTTCTTGCAACTTAAAGGCCATCAGGTAGAAGTATTTGAGGCAAGTCCTAAACCAGGAGGGATGTTGCGATATGGAATTCCACCGTATCGTTTGCCTAATGAACTTATTGATCAGGAAGTTGCCTGCATTACTGAGTTGGGTGCCAATATCCATTATCAGAAGAAATTAGGTGAAGACCTTAGCTATGAGCAAATCACAAAGGATTTTGATGCAACTGTTCTGACTATCGGTTCACAAAAAGGTACTGGAGTTGGTTGTACAGGGGATGATGCCGGTAATGTATTTAGCGGGATTGATTTCCTCAGGAATATTGCGATGACAAGTCAGAAACCTGATTTTAGCGGGAAAACTGTCGCAGTGATTGGCGGCGGAAATACGGCCATGGACTGTTGCCGAACAGCAATGCGTCTGGGAGCGAAAAAAACTTATGTGGTATACAGGAGAACCGAAAAGGAAATGCCTGCAAACCCAATTGAGATTCATGAATCCAAAGAAGAAGGAATCGAGTACTTATTCCTGAATAACCCTGTTGAAATTCACAAAAATCAGGAAGGAAATATTGAATCAATGACCCTGATAAAAATGCGATTGGGGGAACCTGATGCATCAGGAAGACGACGTCCGGTTCCAATTGAAAATTCTGAGTATCAGTTGAACTTAGATTACGTTCTGGCTGCAATTGGACAAAAGACCCAGACTGAATTTATTGATAACATAAATGATTTTACTGTTGAAGGTGAACTAAAAGTTAATCGCTGGGGTGATCTTGATGCTGATAAAAAAACTCTGCAAACTGGAATTCCATCAGTTTTTGCTGCAGGAGATGGTGTTACAGGACCAGCAACCCTTATTGAAGCCATTGCCCAGGCAAAAATAGCTTCACATAGCTGTCATCAATACCTGAGTGGCCAAAGCATCAAAACTGTGAAAGCTGAGTTCCTCTCAAAGAAAGATAATTTCAAGAAACAAGATCCGGCTGATTTTGTTGACAGTTTCGGAAAACAGTTCAGGAAAGAAATGCCTCTGATTCCGCCAACAGAACGTGAAAACTTCAATGAGGTTGAGCTGGGATATTCTGAAGAGCAGGCTCTTTCTGAAACAGCAAGATGTCTGGAATGCGGATGCTCCGAATATTTCAGTTGCGACCTGAAGCAACTTTGTGATGAATATGAGGCTGATCAGACAAAATATTCTGGTGGATTTCAAAGTTATGAAGTGCGATTTGACCATCCATATATTGAAATAGACAGCAATAAATGTATTCTTTGCAGCAGATGTGTTCGTATATGTCAAGACGTAGTTGGGGCAAGTGCTTTAGGCTTAATCAACAGAGGATTTGACACTTACGTCGCCCCAAGCATGGGTGAATCGTTGAAAGACGGTACTTGTGAATCATGTGGACTTTGCATTTCTGCTTGTCCTACAGGGGCTATTACAGAAAACGTAACATTTAAACCTGGTCCGGTAAAACTAGAAAGTGCAAAAACCATTTGCACCTATTGCTCTGTGGGTTGCACTCTTGAAGTCAATACTCATAATGAATATGTATGGTCGATGACGGGTGCTGAGGGAATGATTAATACAGATGCCAACCTTTGTCGCTCTGGAAAATTCGGCTACAACTTCAGAAATCGTAAAGATCGGATTACCAAGCCTTTATTAAAGGGGAAGAATGGATTTGAAGAGATCAGTTTTAAGGAGGCATTTTCTCTGATTAAGGAAAAGGTTAAACAGGTTCAACCCGATCAAAACCTTATCATGGCAGGTGCACGCTTAAGTAATGAAGAACTTTATCTCAGTCAGAAATTAGCAAAAACAGCTATTAAAACGGAAGGATTATCCAGCTTCCATTATCTGGGTCGTAGCCCGGGATACGAGATAGCATCTGACAATAATGTTCCTTTCTCTGAATTAGACTATGCCAGTCGTATATATCTTTTTGGTAGCGAAATTCATGAAGACAATCCTGTAGCAGGTTTCATGGTAAACGATGCTAAAAACAAAAATAAAATCCCAATCACATATATCAGCCTGCTGGAACAAAGCAAGCTACATCAGAAAGTTGATGAGATTTGTCTGCTTGACTCCTATTACTCTTTCCTTAAAGCTGTCAATTACTATTTGCTTGACAATGGGATGGAGAATGGATTATTCATCAGGGATCATGTTCAGGGATTTGAAGATTATAAGACTTCCTTATTACAAGAAAATTACAACAACCTGGTGTCTTTATCCGGCAGGTCTGAAATTGAAATTGAATCTTTTGCCAAACAATATAATCAAGAACAAAATGCGATTGTTATCTTTTCAGATAAAGACATTACCAGTTCTGAGATTATCGAATTAAGGAACTTGTCTGTTCTGACAGGAAAACTAGGTAAAACCGCCAGTGGATTAATTTGTCTGAGAGAAAAGAATAACTCACAGGGCTTAATTGACATGGGTATTCAGAAGAGTACAGATCCCATGGCTAATCTTCAAGCCGGCAATATCAGGAATTTATTCATATTCGGAGAAGATCCGGCAGGATGTGCTCTCGAAAATAAAGAGGTAGTTAAATGGTTGGATAGTACTAGCTTTATTGTTGCTCAGGATTATTTCCATTCTGCAACAACGACAATGGCCGACCTTATTCTACCAGGATCACTTCCCGGTGAATTCAGAGGCAGTTTTACCAATACGCAGAAAATGATACAGGTTTTTGAACAGAACGTGAAATCACCCCTTGAAATGTCATTTGCCGTACAGATAATTGAATTACTGAAAGAGTTTGGCGTGAATGGTCTCGAGGATGAAAACGATGCCCATAATGAAGCCCTCCAATATGTTTCAAAAGCTGATGAGAAAACTCCCATCACCTTAAATAACAGCCTTGAAGAGCAATATTCTGCATTATTTAGTCATGGTTGTGATTTATTGACTAGATTGTTCAATGAATCTTTTGAAAAAGCATTTGGCGTAATATCTAATAATGAATGATCATGAAAGAGTTTAAAAATATTAACGAAATTCTCGATTTCGCCATGGCTAGCGAACAAAGGGCAATCGATTTGTACAGTAATCTGGCTGAAAAGTCTGGCATTCAGGAGATGCGCGACACATTTATTAGCTTTGCAAAAGAGGAGATGAAACATAAGGCTCAACTGGTTAAGATAAAAAGGGAAGGATTCTTTGAACATGGTAGCGAAAAGGTGACTGACATGAAGATTGCCGATTACACTGCCGATGTTAAACCCACAGAGAATATGCTTTATCATGAAGCTCTCATTTTAGCAATGAGTCAGGAGAAAGCAGCTTTCAAACTATATTCAACACTGGCTGACCGTGCACCGAACCAGGACTTGAAGAATCTTTTCTTATCTCTTGCTCAGGAAGAAGCAAAACATAAGCTTCGCTTCGAGATAGAATATGATGAGTATGTATTGAGAGACAATTAAGTAAATTCTTAATCTCTATAATTCTGTAATAGAGCTTGGTGATTTTCATTCCAGGCCAAACAAGATATTTTGTTTAAGACCGTTATCTTAGTAATTTTGTGCGTTTTGATATTCGGACTATGAATCACCCTTTTAAAACCAAGTTCAGCATAGCTAAATTAGTCTTCAGGCTTGTCCTGCTGTGCATGATATCCGGAGTTTTAAATCCTCTGTCTGCCCAGTATATCAAAAGTGAGGTCAATCGCTCAACCAATATCATTATGCTCGATGGTAAAAGGTACTACCTGCATGAGGTAAAAAGTGGGCACACCCTGTATTCGATCGCAAAGAAATACAATGTTAGTGAAAAACTTATCGGACAGGAGAATCCGGTGGTTAGGCTTGGGCAAATAAAAAATGGTCAGATTATTAAAATCCCATTGATTGAAGTGACTCAACCACTTGAGGAGATGGAGAAAGATCTGGATAAATACATTTATCATATCGTTGCACCAAAACAAACTCTCTCAGCAATTTCCAGACTATATAAAATTCCGGTCCATGACATCATAACTCTGAACCCCGGAATCGAATCTATTTTACCAATGGGTAAGGAGCTCAAACTACCCCGAACACAAATTCAAGCCGTTCGTGAAAGCTTCGAACCGGTGGACACTCTGGGATATATTTTCCATAAAGTTAAGGCTTTGGAAACTCTTTTCAGCCTTTCACGCTTATACGGCATGAGCGTAAAAGAGATCAAAGAAGCTAATCCTGAATTGCGATGGGGCTTGAATACGGGTGAGGTGATAAGAATCCCTTCAGCTTCAGGCACGAGTTTGTTTGCTGCTGAGCTATCAGACACATTAGTTATTAAACCTGACATTAGCAATAATGAGATTTTCTCAAGAGACCACCTTACGGATGATGGATGTGGTGGGTCAGTAAGACCTCATGATGAAATTAGATTTAAAGTGGCCTTTTTGCTCCCATTGTTCGTCAACACCAATGACACCCTCCATCTCAATGATACAATTATATATCCTGAGAACGATGTTTATGCACGTACTATACCATTTTTAGAATACCTCGAAGGATCATTACTTGCAATTGATTCACTGAGAAAATCAGGATTATCGATGGATATCAGGATTTATGACACTGAGAGGAGTCCTTCAGTTGTCAGAGACCTGGTGACCAGTGGAAAACTCAATGATGTTGATCTCATTTTCGGACCGGTTTATCCTGAAACTATTGAAATTGCTTCAATATTCTCGAGGTTAAAACATATACCTTTAGTGTCACCATTATCGTCACGTGGAATCGGAATAGAAGATAATCCTTACTTGTTTCAGGTTAATCCCACAGAAGGATTGCAGCATGAACTGGCATCTATTTATTTGTCTCGTTTTTATGACAAGAACATCCTTCTGGTGAAAGATACAAACGATTATAATCGTGTAACAAATCGTTACAGCAGAAGAATTTTCAATTACCTTACCTACAAAGTCAATCCAAAAGACATCAGATACAGAGATATTCTGTTTACCGATAAAGACCGCTCTATCTCGTTAGAAGACAGCCTGGCATTCCGGCTGGAAGATGTACTTAGTCTGGGCAGAGAAAATCTTGTAATTATTCCTTCAACAAACAAAGTCTTTGTCGCAGACGTAATAAATCGTCTGAACAACCTAACATTGCATTACGATATTACAGTATTTGGTAATCCTCAGTGGGGAAGATTTGATGCTTTACAATTGGAATCTCTGTATAAACTCAACTTGCACTATTATACAAACTTCAGCAATCCATATGTTAATTATGGAGATTCATTAACTCTGGATGTTTGCAAACGACACAGGCTTAACTGGAATAATGAACCTACCCGTTTTAGTTTCCAGGGATTTGATGTAACATACTATTTTATAAGGGCCTTATACTTGTTTGGCAGAGACATGGTTGACAATGTTGATTGCTGGCCAATCATCCTCAATCACCCGACATTGCAAACAAATTTTCACTTCACACGTAAATCACCAGCATACGGATTTGAGAACCAAGCGCTTTCCATAGTAAGATATAACCCTGAGACTCTCGTCAAAGAGAAAATCAACAGCACCATAAAGAACTAGGGCTGAAATCAGTAAATAATAAATGATTTTCTAGCTACCCAGTGTTGCAACCATTACAGCTTTGATAGTATGTAAGCGGTTTTCTGCCTGATCAAAAACTATTGAGTGTTCTGATTCAAAAACCTCTTCATCAACTTCCATTCCATTCAAGCCAAACTTCTGATAGATGTCTTCTCCTAATACAGTCTCACGGTTATGGAATGCAGGTAAACAATGTAAAAATTTAACCTCGGGGTTACCAGTTTTTTCAAGCATCTTCATATTCACCTGATAAGGCTTCAAGAGTTCAACTCTTTCTTTCCAGACCTCTTCCTTTTCCCCCATTGAAACCCAGACATCAGTATACAGAAAGTCACAGTTCTCAACCGCTTGTTCTATATTATCAGTAATCATGATGTCGGCACCAGTTCTTTTAGCAATGTCCTCACAAGTTCTTACCAGCTCATCCAATGGCTGTACTTCTTTTGGCGCCGCAATCCTTACATCCATACCCATTTTTACAGCACCTACCAGGAGGGAATTTCCCATGTTATTTCGTGCATCCCCAAGATAGCAAAAGCTAATTTCCGTTAGAGGAGCATTAGCATGCTCAATCATTGTCATAAAATCAGCCAGCACCTGGGTTGGATGATATTCGTTAGTTAAACCATTCCAGACAGGTACATTTGCAAATTCAGCCAGTTCCTCAACCGTAGTCTGGGCAAAACCTCTGTACTGAATTCCATCATACATACGCCCCAAAACCCGGGCAGTATCTTTCATTGATTCTTTATATCCAATCTGCGAACCTGAAGGTCCGAGATAGGTAATATGGGCCCCCTGATCATATGCAGCCACTTCAAAAGCACAGCGTGTTCTGGTTGAAGCTTTTTCAAAAATCAAGGCAATATTTTTACCTTTCAGTTTGGCTCGCTCGTAACCGCCATATTTTGCGGCTTTGAGATCAAGAGAAAGATCAATTAAAAATTCAATTTCTTTTGGAGTGAAGTCAAGCAACTTAACAAAGCTGCGGTTTCGAAGATTAAACATAATGAATGACTATTTTTTTATTCGTTTGTTACTATCAACCGGATCATAATTCCGGGTAATTTTACTGCCGTAGTTTTTATCTTCCAATTTGAAAGCTTCTGTAATGATAGCTTTTGCCCCTCCCCCCTCAATAAACTGCAAACAGGCACGGATTTTTGGAGCCATACTGCCCTCTCCAAATTCACCACTTTCAAGATACCTGACAGTATCCTTATAATCAAGAAACTCTAAAATCTCCTGATCGGGCTTATTAAAATTACGGTAGATATATGGTACATCTGTCAATACATAAAATTCATCTGCCTCTATTCTGGCAGCCAACAGGGCACATGCCAGATCCTTATCAATAACTGCCTCTGCTGCTCTTACATCCCCGTTTTCATCATAATAAACAGGAATTCCTCCTCCTCCAACAGCTATGGTTATAACACCCTGACGAGCCAGGGTTTCCACAACCTTTTCATTTACAATACGAAGGGGTTGAGGGGATGGAACCACACGCCTCCATGCATCATCTCCCTTAGGGGATTTCTTAAAAATCCACTTCTTCTTCTCTGCCAAAGCATCTGCTTCTAATTTGGTATAAACCTTACCAACTCTCTTTGTCGGATTAGCAAAGGCTGGGTCCTTATCATTTACAATGACAGCTGTCACCAAAGTAACAACCTCTTTTTCAATATTATGCTTCTTGAGTACATTCCTGAGCATCCTTTCTATCATATAACCTATACCACCCTGAGAATCTGCCACACAAATATCCAGTGGCATAGGTGGAATATCATATTGGGATTCTCCGGCATCATTCCTCATTAGTATATTTCCTACCTGAGGTCCATTACCGTGTGACAAAACTAAATCATACCCCGCCTTGATTAGAAAAACTAAATTTTCGAGGGTCGCAGTAGTATTTTTTTCCTGCTCTTCTATGGTTCCTGCCTGATCAACACGCAGTAATGCATTTCCTCCCAGCGCAATGACAGCAAGTTTATTCATAACTTAAATTATTAAGGATTACAAAGCTAAAAATATTTTTAAGAGTATAACATGACTAAAACCTATAGTTTAGCCCAATTTCAGCGGCTTCCAGAAGACCACCAAAGTTCCTGTTTCAGTTTTTTTTTCTACTTTAGTTGTTTATTGCTGATCTAAGATCTGGCTGGATTTAAAACATGTTGTAAGTATGGCAAAACAGAAAAGAAAACCTGCAAAAAAAGCCAAAAAGAAAAGACCAATCAGGAAGAAATTTGACACACGTGTAAAAGTAGTTTTGGGTTTGCTTTGCCTATTCATTGCTCTATTTACCGGTATCGCTATGATTTCTTTCATTTTTACATGGCAGGCAGATCAAAGTTTTCTTGATCAGGCCAGGTCAGCTACCCTGGCCAATCCCGACATCCAGGTTGAAAACTGGGCCGGAAAAGCAGGTGCAATAATTGGTAATATTTTCATTTACAAATGGTTTGGGATTTCATCTTTGGCCTTTGTATTTCTAATCGTTCTATTGGGTTTTGAACTTATTGGTACACGTTTAATGCTACCATGGAGAACACTGAAATACACAATCCTGATAATTATATGGTCATCTATTACACTTGCTCATGTTTTCGGTGAGGATGTTTTTCTTCTGGGCGGAGGACATGGCAAATATATTTCAGAATGGTTGACAGCTCTTCTTGGGCCGGCAGGAATAGCTGCTTTCATTATTGTAAGCGGTCTGGTGATTATTGTTTTCCTTTTTAGAATTACTCCCGATTTACTACGGCCCAGGGAAAAACCAGAAGTATTATTTGATGAAGATGAATTCACTGATGCCTCAGATAAGAAAGAAGAATTTGTAGTCTCTGACAAACAAAACAATCAAGATCCAAATAATCAAGATATTATCTCTCAGATTGACAATCTCCAGGTATCGAAAACTGTTAACGAAAACGATCAGATCAGTGTTGATTTCAATCCGGATATAGCTGAACTTAACCCAAGCGCACCCCCCCCAAGCACTGAAGGTGACACTCCGGACCCGGCTGATCCTGAGATGACAATTGATCATGCTTCAGACCGTAAAGAAGAGTTAATTAAAAAGAATCATCCTACTACTAATGAAAATTATGACCCGACCCAGGATCTCTCATCGTATAAATTTCCAGGTTTGGATCTGCTTCGTGATCATACCCGCAGTAACTCAAAAGTTAGTGATGAAGAACTGATAAGTAACAAGAATCGCATTGTTCAAACTTTGGGGAATTATAAAATTAAGATCGAAAAAATCAAAGCCACAATTGGCCCGACAATAACTTTATATGAAATAATTCCTGCCCCTGGTGTTCGGATATCAAAAATTAAAAGCCTTGAGGATGATATTGCCCTGAGCTTATCTGCTTTGGGTATCCGAATAATTGCACCCATTCCAGGGAGAGGAACTATCGGCATTGAAGTTCCTAATCGTAAACCAGAGGTGGTCTCAATGCACTCATTACTGGCGTCCAAAAAATTTCAGGATTCCTCATATGAATTGCCTATTGCAATGGGTAAAACAATTAGTAATGAGACATTTATGCTTGACCTGGCTAGAATGCCTCACCTTTTAGTTGCTGGAGCTACCGGTCAGGGGAAATCAGTTGGGCTTAATGTTATTATAGCTTCTATTCTGTACAAAAAACATCCATCTGAAGTTAAGTTTGTTCTGATTGATCCAAAAAAAGTTGAACTCACTCTCTATACCAAACTTCTTCATCATTATTTAGCAGTTCTCCCGGATGTTGATGATGCCATCATTACAGAAACCCAACAGGTTATTCAAACACTGAACTCTTTAAGTGTTGAAATGGATGACCGATACAACTTGCTTAAAGCGGCTGAAGTCAGAAATATCAAAGAATACAACCAGAAATTTGTAGCACGACGTCTGAATCCAGAAAAAGGACACAGGTATTTACCGTATTTTGTTGTAATCATTGATGAATTTGCTGATCTGATCATGACGGCTGGCAAAGAGATTGAACTTCCGCTTACAAGAATTGCACAGTTAGCCAGAGCAGTTGGTATTCATATGGTGATTGCCACTCAGCGTCCGTCAACAAATATAATCACAGGTACAATTAAGGCTAATTTCCCAGGCCGAATAGCATTCCGGGTCTCATCAATGATTGATTCGCGTACAATTCTTGACAGTCCGGGAGCAAATCACCTTGTGGGCAGGGGTGACATGCTTATCTCTCAGGGCGCTGACCTCGAACGTTTACAGTGTGCTTTTATTGACACTCCGGAAGTGGAAGCAATAACCCAACACATATCCAACCAACGAGGTTATCCTCAGGCCTGGCTCCTGCCCGAACCACGCACGGCAAATGAGGAAGAAAAAGGACAGGTTAATATGGACAAGCTTGATGATCTTTTTGAAGATGCTGCCAGGCTTCTGGTAACAACTCAACAGGGATCAACAAGTTCGATTCAGCGAAAATTCTCCATTGGTTATAACAGAGCAGGTCGTATAATGGACCAGCTCGAAGCCGCAGGAGTAGTAGGACCTGTAGATGGCAGTAAACCAAGACAAGTATTATTCCAGGATGCATATTCGCTGGAGAAATTTCTAAATGATCAAATATAAACGGATGCATAATATCAAAATAATTTTATCAATAATAGTATTGTTTGTTATTTCAGCAAACCTGAGAGCACAAGACAATGCACGTGAGATACTCGATCAGGTATCAACACATCTTCTCTCTTATAGCGCCTTGCAGGCCGATTTCAGTTTCACCCTCGAGAATACCGAGGCAGATATTTCTGATACTTTTGAAGGAAGTATGGTAATGCAGGGAGATAAATTCAGATTAACAATGATGGGTATACTGGCATTGTGCAACGGTGAAATGCTGTGGAACTATTCTGAAGATCTAAATGAAGCCACTATCGTCGATCCCATGGAAAGTGAGTTTTTTAATCCGAAAAATATCTTTACTCTTTACCAAAAGGATTTCGATTTAAAAACCATCTCAAAAAAAAGTGGATCACAAACAATTGAGCTATTACCCTCAAGCGAAAATGATGATTACTCACGAATCCTGATTACTATAGATCTCACAAAAAAGCTTATCCGGGAGGTAAAATATTTTGGTACCGATGACAATCAGTATATCATTGAGATATCAAATGTAATACCGGATGTGCAGGTAGATGATAGATTCTTTATTTTTGATGCATCGAAATATCCTGACGTTGAAATATTTGACATGAGATAAACCTAATCTAATACTGTATGGAAACCCTGATTTTGCTTCTTGTATTTTTTCTGGTACCTGCCGGGATTATCTATGTTTGTGAACGTGTAAAATGGGTAAATAAAATAGGTGCGATAATTTGGGCCTACGCCATCGGACTGGCACTCCGGGCAATTGGAGTTCTACCTGATATGCCACTAGATCCGGATGTAACATTTGAAGCTATGAATGTCATTCAGAAAATCGCAAGCCTTTCAGTTCCAATAGCCCTACCCTTACTCCTCTTCTCACTTGATTTCAGAAAATGGATTAAGCATGCGAAAAAAACTATGCTGGCTCTCATTCTGGCCTTTGTTTCAGTTATTGTCGCCGTTGTTCTGGGTTATTATTTCTTTGGCCAGCATATTGATGACGGGCATAAAGTTGCAGGGCTCCTTACCGGGGTTTACACTGGTGGAACACCGAACATGGCAGCAATCAGAACAGCCATCGGCGTAGACCAGAATACATACATCCTTACTCATACTTATGATATGGCCGTTTGTCTGGTATGGTTCATTTTCATTATAACAATCGGGCAAAAAGTATTAAATAAGTTTTTACCAGCATACAAACCATTAAATAATAAGGAATCGAAAAAAGCGAATTATGATGGAGGAGAATTCGATTCATATAAAGGAATGTTAAAACCAAGAAGAATACTGCCTCTTTTTGCAGCTCTTGGTATATCAGTTTTAATTTTTACTGCCGGATTTGGCCTGTCGCTGCTCTTTCATCCCGACCATCAAACAATGGTTCTTATACTCTTTATTACTACAGCAGCTATAGTTGTTTCTTTTATAAAATCGATTAACAGAATTGAGAAGTCTTTCCAATTCGGAATGTATCTGATAATTGTTTTTAGTATGGCAGTCGCTTCAATGGCTGACTTCAGCTCTCTGATAAATATTTCAGGAAATCTATTCTTCTATGTTGTATTGGCTGTCTGGGGAAGCCTGATTATTCATATTCTGCTTTCAATGATCTTTAAGATAGATACCGATACGGTAATCATTACCTCAACTGCATTGGCTTTCTCTCCTCCATTTGTTCCTGTTGTAGCAGCAGCACTGAAGAATAAAGAGATAATAATTGCCGGACTTACTGTTGGATTGATTGGATATGCTGTAGGAAATTATCTGGGAATCGGAATTGCCCAGATTTTGCAAAATTTTGGAGGATGAGGCAGAAGTCGGGAATTCCCCGATTGCATCGGGGCGAGAATCCCCGATAAAAATCGGGGCAGGCGGGAAATCGGAAATGAAAGGAGAGTGATGGGATCTTATTTGTTTATTGAAGTTCGTGGTTTGTTGAGGATAAGTATTTTATTGCTTGTTTTGCTTCTTCCTGTCAGGGCATCTTTTTCGCAATTCCACCTTGGCACTGTTCAGGATATTACTTTTCACAGTCAGGCTCTTGATAGTGAAAGTACTGTTCGGGTTTACTTGCCACCAGACTACAATCCTGAAAACAGCTACAAAAAATACCCTGTTATTTACACTCTTCATGGTGCATCTGTAGGATATGATGTTTATAGTTTTATGTTTCCGATTATTGATGCTCTGTGGCTCAGCGGTTCACTGGAACATTTTATTCTCGTTATGCCCGATGGACTGGTTGGCCCCTTTAATGGAAGTTTTTACACTAACTCTTCCCTTTATGGGAATTACGAAGATCTGATTAGTTATGATATTGTTCCTCTGATTGATTCATTATTCAATACTAATCCAAGCAGGGATATGCGAGCCATAATGGGGCATTCAATGGGATCATACGGAGCCTTCAAACAAGTGCTGAAGCATCCCGACTTGTTTTGTGCAATAGCAGCTCACTCCGGCCCTAATAATATTGAGATGTTGCAGATGCTGATACCAGATGTTAAAGCCGAAAATGGTGATCCTCCATATACCTGGAATCATGAGCCTGGCAAAGGTCTTACAAACCTTATGATGACCATGGCAGGAGCTTTTTCTCCCAATCCGACATCACCAAACCTTGTTGACTTTCCGCTGGATGCTCAGGCTGAAATTATTGACTCTGTTTTGGATCGTTGGAATCCTCATAATATTGCTGAAATGGTACGTTGGCATATGCCAGCTACCGATCTGGAAATATATTTTGATTGTGGTGCACAGGATGAGTATCATCTTCACCTCCAAAACCGGGCTTTATCAGATACCCTCAATATATTCGGCATCAAGCATCATTATGTTGAATATAACGGTGATCATACCAGTGGTTTGGTATTCAGGGTGCCTATCGCGTTTAGCTTTATTAATGGTGTTTTTAAAAGAAATCTAACTCAAATTGAGATTGATGCCAGACCCGAACCAATCGTGGTCAATGTTTTTCCAAATCCTGGCACCGGAATATTCTATTTCGAGCCTGAGAAACCCGAACTGCTCCAAAGTATCATGATTAGAGATATTCAGGGATCACTGCTTGAAACATTCAGCCCAGAACAAAACCCAATCAATCTTGAGCACCTCGCGGGAGGGATGTACTTCATTCATTTTCAATACAAAAAAACAAGCACTGCCTTTTCTATCATAAAAGAATAATGTCCGAAGTCCGGAAAAGGTCCGGGGTCCGAAGTCTGGAAAAAGGTCCGGAAAAGGTCCGGGAAAGGTCCGGAAAAGGTCCGGAAAAGGTCCGGAAAAGGTCCGGGGTTCGAAGTATTGGGTACTGCTTGTTTTTAGAAGCCGTTTAGATTCATTGTTACTGTTGGAATTAGGAGTAGAAAGCCTATAATAATCAGTATAATAATCAAAGGAGTCACCCACTTAACCCACCTGTCATAAGGTATTTTTGCTACTCCCAGAACTCCAATCAATACACCTGATGTTGGCGTTATCATATTTGTAAAACCATCACCAAACTGAAATGCCATAACAGTGGCCTGTCGTGACAAACCTATCAGATCAGAGAATTGTGACATCATTGGCATTGTTAATGCCGCCTTACCTGAACCTGAAGGAATTACCACATTTAACATTGTTTGAAAAACATACATAACACCTACTGATGTCAGCCTTCCGGCATCTGACATAGCCTTTGAAACTCCATACAGGATAGTGTCAATGATCTTCCCTTCATTCAAAATAACAATAATCCCTCCGGCAAGCCCGACTACCATTGCTGCTCCCAATATATCCTTACTGCCTTCGATGAAAAGTTTGGTGATTTTATTCGGTGCATAATTCATAGTAATGCCTGAAAATAGTCCCATGGCAAAGAAAAGAGAAGCAATTTCCATCACGTACCAGCCATAGCCCATCACACCAACAATCAGATAAAACATAGTCATGGCCAGCAAATGCAAAACAAAGAAATGAACCGACTTTCTAAGTGATAATAAACCGCCTAAAGTGAATAAGCCTGCTAGTACAGGAAGTCCAGGCCAACTATATATTTGGTTTCCAATCTGCATATCAGTGATGGGATTCTGAACTGCAATAAAAATTAATACAGCGCTCAATAAAACATATACTACCCATGCACTAATGCCAGGTTTTGACTGAACTGATTCTATATCAATCTGTCTTTGATCGCGCCAATAGGCATCTGCTTCATATACCGGCGAGCGTTTTGGATCTTTCTTCACCCTCACAGCATACCGCAGAACGAAAAACATTCCAACAAAATTGATTACAATCCAGCAGAAAAGCCTGTATTCAATACCTGAAAACAATGGGATATTCGACAATCCCTGAGCAATTCCAATCGTAAAAGGATTGAGCAAAGCACCAGCAAAACCTAATCCCGCCGCAACAAAGACCATTGATACACCAACAATGCTATCATAACCCATGGAAATCGAAAGAGGAACAAAAATGATTATAAAGGCTATGGTTTCCTCACTCATCCCAAAAACGGCTCCAAAAATTGAAAATAACAGCATGATGAAAGTGATAATAATATTGTTGACCCCCAGGTAACGCACAGCTTTGTTTCTCTCGAACTTGCCAGTCATCCGGAGGAAAGAATAAATACCTACATCAATAGCTTTACTGAAATTCATAATCCAGAAAGCTCCTCCAATTAGTATGATAAATGCAATAATATTGGCTGTATTGACAAAGCCTTTGAATAGGGCTGAAAAAACCTGCCAGGTCTGAGCCTGGCTCTCAACAAAGTGAAAAGAGTTATTCACTATAATTTCCCGATCTGTTCCGTTGACTGAAACTGTCTCGCGATCGAACTCTCCACCGGGGATAAACCATGTTAAAACTGCTGCTAAAAGAATGATAGCAAAGATGATTACATATGTATGAGGAACTTTCTTAAGCATTTTCTTGATATTTTGTATAAAGAAAATGATAATTATCGCATGTTCCTTCCAATAATATTTCAAATTTTGTAAATCTTAATCTAAAGTATATGTCAATCAACAAAAAAGTCGGAGCCCTGCGTGAATTATTAGTGCAAAATAATCTTGACGCCGTCATAATTCCTTCTACCGATCCTCACATGGGGGAGTATGTTCCTGAGCACTGGGCTGAAAGAGAATGGATATCTGGCTTCACAGGCTCGGCCGGAACAGTTGTTATCACAAAAGATTTTGCGGGTTTATGGACGGACTCCCGCTATTTTGTTCAGGCAGAGGAACAATTGTCTGACTCGGTAATGGAATTAGTTAAGCTTACAATTCCCCATACACCTGAACACATCATCTGGCTAATTAATACCCTTCCTGCCGGATCACGAATTGCCATAAACGGAAACATGGTTCCGGCCTCCATGATTGGATATATGCAAGATGAGCTGAACAAAAAGAACTTTGAACTGCTTACCGACCTTGATCTGATAAGTGCGATCTGGAAAGACCGTCCTTCTCTCCCTGCTAACAAAATCATTAAGCACAAAGTAGAATTCGCCGGACAATCCCGTACCAGCAAACTCGATGCGGTGGGTAAACTTATGACAGAAGCAGGAGCAACACATCATTTAGTTTGCACACTCGATGAAATTGCCTGGTTATTTAACCTCAGAGGAACAGATGTGGAGTTTAATCCCTTATTCGTAAGCTATGCCCTGATTGGTCCTGAACATAGTATCCTGTTCATCAATCGTGATAAGATTCATTATGACCTTTTAGCTGATTTACTGACCGGCCCAATCAGAATAATGGACTATGATGCGCTTGCTGATGTTCTGCAGAATTTGCCACCTGAGTCATCCTTGTTGCTTGACCCGGGCAAAACAAATCAGACTCTGGTCGAGTCGATTCCGCATGGAATAAGGATCATCGAAGGCATGGGCCTGGTTACTGGTTTGAAGGCGATAAAGAATAAAACAGAGCTTGATGGTTTGCGAAATGTGATGGTAAAAGATGGTGTTGCCTGGGTGAAGTTTCTGTGCTGGCTCGATCAGAATATTGGGCAAACAAGGATCACTGAACTGTCTGCAGCAAATCATTTGGCCGCACTCCGGGAAGAACAGGAGAATTATCAGGGTCCGAGTTTTCATCCAATCTCATCATATGGAATTCACGGCTCGATTGTCCATTACGCAGTTGATGAGGAAAGCAATATAGAACTCCATCCCGAAGGCATATACTTGTGCGATACAGGTGGTCAGTATCTTGATGGAACCACTGATACTACCAGAACAATAACATTAGGTAAAACTACTGAACAGCAAAAAAGTGACTTCACCCTGGCTCTTAAAGGAACGCTGGGAGTAAGTATGCTTCGTTTTCCCGAAGGCACAAAAGGCTACCAAATGGATATTCTGGCCAGAAAAGCCCTTTGGGATCATGGTCTCACATACGGTCATGGTACAGGTCATGGTGTCGGATTCTTTTTAAATGTACATGAAGGTCCACAGACTATCGGCACCGGCGCATCAGGCAATATGAATACTTCATTTCAACCAGGCATGGTCACAACAGTCGAGCCGGCAATTTACCGTGAAGGATCTCATGGCATGCGTACCGAAAACATGACAGTTTGTATTGAAGATATAAAAACTGAGTTCGGACAATTCTATAGTTTTGAAACTCTTACCTTGGCACCGATAGATCGTAATCTAATTAAAAAAAGCCTTCTCAGCGATAAGGAAATCGATTGGCTTAATGTATATCATCAGAAGGTTTATGATAAACTACATTCCTTTTTGAACAATAAGGAAAGGGAATGGCTGAAAAATAAAACTGGTAAACTATAACTCATGGACCTCATTATAAAGAACATCAAGACTCTGGTTCAAATTGACGAAAGCCATCGTCCTTATGTTGCTGGCAAAGAAATGGCTAATCTGAATACCCTGCCGGATGCATGGTTGGCCATCACTGGTGGCAAGATTAGTTCATATGGATCAATGTCAGAATGCCCTGAAACGGATTCACCCGTTCTGGATGCCAGTGGTAAATTACTTATGCCTGCATTTTGTGATTCACATACACACCTGGTGTATGCGGGATCACGCGAAATAGAATATATTGATAAAATCAGAGGCCTGTCATATGAAGAAATTGCTAAAAGAGGGGGAGGAATAAATAATAGTGCCAGGCTTCTTCGAAATAGTACTGAAGAAGACCTCTTTGAACAGGCCATGAAACGAATTAATGAGATAATCAGTAAAGGTACAGGTGCAGTTGAAATAAAAAGCGGATATGGCTTAGAGACGGGAGCTGAACTGAAGATGCTGAGAGTGATCAGAAAAATAAAGGAATCATCACCCATAACTGTGAAATCAACCTTCCTGGGAGCTCATTCAGTACCTCTTGAATATAAAGGGCGACAGAGCGAATATGTCGATCTGCTTATTAGTGATATGCTGCCAAAAGTAGCCGATGAAGGGCTAGCCGATTATGTGGATGTGTTTTGTGACAGAGGTTTCTTTACCGTCGACGAAACTGACCGCATTCTCGAAGCAGCAGCAAAGTATGGAATCACACCAAAAATTCATGCTAATGAGCTGGACTATTCTGGTGGAATACAAGTAGGTGTCAAGCACGGCGCACGATCAGTTGATCACCTTGAATTTACTGGTGAAGACGAAATTGAAGTACTACGCGATTCAGGAACCATGCCAACCCTTCTTCCTGGTGCAGCCTTTTTCCTCGGTATGGATTGGGCTCCGGCTCGCAAAATCATTGACTCCGGATTACCACTGGCCCTCGCTTCTGACTATAATCCGGGATCATCACCATCCGGAGATATGAAATTTATTATGTCACTTGCATGTATTACAATGAGGATGCTCCCTGAAGAAGCTATTCACGCCACAACCATAAATTCAGCCTACGCAATGGGAGTAGAAAATGAATTAGGAACAATAACGATAGGAAAGAAAGCGAATCTGATCCTGACCAAGGAAATCACGGGATTAGAATTTCTACCATATGCATACACCACTAACCTTATAGACAAAGTAATATTAAACGGAAAAATAATATGAATACGAAACTAATCGAATGCGTTCCCAATTTCTCTGAAGGGAGCGACATGGCCATAATAAAACAAATCACTGATCAGATTGAATCAGTTGAAGGAGTAAGTCTTTTAGATGTTGATCCCGGAAAGGCAACCAACAGAACAGTCGTGACTTTTGTGGGCACACCTGAAGAAGTTATCGATGCGGCATTCCTGGCAATCAAAAAAGCTTGTGAATTGATCGATATGAGTAAGCACCAGGGTGAACATCCCCGTTTTGGAGCTACCGACGTATGCCCCTTGGTGCCGGTTGCTAACATAAGCATGGAAGAAACTGTGGAATACGCTCATAAGTTGGCCGAAAGAGTGGGTCGGGAACTTGACTTCCCTGTTTATTGCTATGAATTTGCTGCTCAAACTGATCAAAGAAAAAATCTGGCAAGCATTCGTTCAGGTGAATATGAAGGCCTGCCGGATAAATTATCAAGGACGGAATGGAAACCCGATTTCGGACCTGCTCGTTTCGTGCCGTCAACAGGTGTGGTTGCTATAGGAGCCAGAAACTTCCTTGTAGCATATAATATCAATCTGAATACAACATCTACACGTCGTGCTAATTCTGTCGCTTTTGATGTTAGGGAGGCCGGACGGGTATTAAGAGAGGGTGACCCTATTTCAGGCAAAATTGTAAAAGATGAGAAAGGAAATAAAGTTCGTGTTGCCGGAAGTCTGAAGAAAGTTAAAGCCATTGGATGGTATATTGAGGAATACGCTGTTTGTCAAATATCTATGAACCTGACAGATATCACTATCACACCGGTTCATGTAGCTTATGATGAAGTATTTGACCGTTGCTACAAACGGGGTCTGAGAGTTACTGGCTCTGAACTTGTCGGACTAATACCCTTGCAGGCCATGCTGGATGCAGGAAGACATTTTCTTTCAAAACAAACGAGATCTCTTGGTGTACCAGATAGTGAATTAATCAAGATTGCAGTAAAATCCATGGGGCTTGACGAATTGAAGCCTTTCATCCCTGAAGAACGAATTATTGAATATAAAATGGCAGGTCCAGATGGCAAACCACTTGTTTCAATGAACCTTTCTGCTTTTGTTGAAGAAACTGCTTCTGAATCACCCGCCCCAGGAGGTGGATCTATTGCAGCTTATATGGGCGCAATGGGAGCTGCCCTGGCTACGATGGTTGCTAATCTCTCAGCACATAAAAGAGGATGGGATGAGCGCTGGGAAGAGTTTTCTGAATGGGCAGTCCAGGGCAAAGAGGCTTATTTAAAGCTGCTGTATAAAGTGGATGAGGATACCGAGGCTTTTAACGGAATCATGGATGCTTTCGGATTACCTAAAGGCACAGATGATGAAAAGGCAGCACGTAAAGCAGCCATTCAGGAGGCTACAAAGATTGCAGTTCAGGTACCTCTTGAAACTATGAAACTGGCTTTTGATAGTATGACAGTAATAAAAAAGATGGCAGAGATAGGGAATCCTAATTCGGTAAGTGATGCAGGCGTAGCAGCTCTGGCTGCCCGGTCTGCTGTTTTTGGTGCCTATCTGAATGTAAAAATAAACCTGGGTGACTTATCAGATGAGGTATACAAATCAAACATCATTAAAGAAGCAGATGCATTGAAAATAGATTCTGCTCTTTTGGAAAAGGAGATTCTGGCAATCGTTGAATCTAAGATATAGAGCTATCTGGCAATGAACTTTTCAAAAAAGGTGCCGAATTCCGGCACTTTTTTTTAGAATACCATTTTCCATAAATTCCACCTTAAAACGGTGGAATCATTATACTGTCGTTCTAGCCAGAATTGATCATAGGCCAGTCTGATAATTCGCCAATCAGTAGTATCCTGAACATCCTTATTAAGCACTATCCATCTTACCGAATCCTTATCGGCAAAGAATTGCCATGAACCAAAATATACCAGATTAGGATCGTATGCCTGACCTCCGGGTTGGCGATCCCAGGTATATGCCCCCTTATCTTTACCAGGGCTATCATGCAATATAAACTCTATATTATTAGTATTATACACCTCAATAGAATCAACATCATTGTAGGCCACACGGTCAAAATACCATCTCCCAGCCACTCTCTGTCCTTTTGAATACAGACTAAATGCCGGTCCTTCCTCATACTTTTTACAGCCAACTGTAATAACAGTTAATACCAATAAAATAAATGCTGTTTTTCGTCTCATTCTTTACGTTCTTTCAAGTAATTATTTGGGGTATTGAATCCGGGCGTGATAAATATTGGTTAGCTTTTTAAGAAATATCTCCTTTGCCCTTGTAATATCTCTAAATGTAATCTCTGCTTCATTAAACTGATTTTCTGCCAATTGACTCTCAATAATATCATTGATTAATTGTCCCAGAGATGCTTCACTATAGTCTTTAAGGCTTCTCGAAGCAGCCTCAATTGAATCTGCCATCATCATCACAGCAGCCTCTTTACTATTCGGAGTTGGACCCGGATACAGGAATTCTTTATCCTCAATAATTTCCTCCGGATGTTTCCTTTTATACATTTTGTAAAAATACTGTGGTTTTGTTGTACCGTGATGAGTCAGAATAAAATCAGCAACCGGTTTTGGAATTTTGTTCTTTTTCGCAATTTCAGCTCCACGTATCACATGCTTAATAATCAATGTTGCGCTTTCCTTGTGGTCCATATTATCATGTGGATTCATATGGTCAACCTGGTTCTCAGTGAAATACATTGCACTTTCTATCTTTCCAATATCGTGGTACATCGCTCCTGCCCTGACCAATAGTGGATTGCCGCCAATCGACCGGATAACTGTCTCTGCAAGATTAGCAACCTGCATTGAGTGCTGAAAAGTCCCTGGTGCATCCTCGGCCAGTTTCCTGAGAATCGGATGATTCGAATCTGATAATTCTATTAAGGTAACATCTGAAATGAAGCCAAAAAGTTTCTCAAATATATATATGAGCGGATAGGAGAACAAAACCAAAACAGCATTTGCAGCCAGCCAGGCAATGTTAATCCATTCTATGGATAAAAATGAACCCTCATGCATAAGGGCAAGGCCCAGATAAAGTATCGCCGAAACCAGAAAAACAATAATTGC
The DNA here is from genome assembly GCA_018669475.1 of Bacteroidota bacterium. Classification (GTDB taxonomy): domain Bacteria; phylum Bacteroidota; class Bacteroidia; order Bacteroidales; family UBA12481; genus JABHCC01. The sequence continues at coordinate 79,231 of JABHCC010000084.1, forward strand.
TGTAAAAACTAATTGACTTCTTCGATGCAAATGAGAAAAAGAAACAATAGCCGCAAAACCTGCCATGATCTGGATGAAGATAAAATTAAAACCATTCGGCACAAGAAATCCCACTATCATCATTGTAATAAGCAGAATAAAAAGAGATAGCCGCGAATCAAAAAACGCTCTCATCACAACTGGAGCTATAATAAATGGCACCAGATAAATGGATATAGTTTCTGATCGTCCGCCAAAACTTCCAGCCAGCACCGATAATACTATCAATAACAACACGAAAGTAAGTTTCAGATTATTCCGTACAATCTCTGGGCGGTATTGCCTCAGGAAAAAGAACAGAGCAAGAAAACAGGTCACAATTAACAACACCTGTCCGATCCTGATCAGCCAAATGGTAGTAATATCTCCCGTTTGGGCCTCGTAGGCCGATCTGAAAGATTCCAAATACATAAAAGCTTCATCACTTACCATTTCTCCTCGTCCGATTACACGCTGTCCCTCCTGAACCAAACCTCTTGTTGTACTAATCTCATCAAGTAAGGTTCTCTGAACTGCAAGGGTAGTTTCATGATCATAATTCAGGTTGCTCAGAATGTATCGGTTAAAGCCAATCTCTCCAAATAAGCGATCAACCAGTTCCCGGTCAACACCAGGCAATAACAGGGTATCCTGCAGCATTTGCTTCAATCTTTGATAATTCTCCAGGGTACCGGTAACTTCATTTGGTAAACGGTCAGAAACAATTTTGTTTCGAACTACCATCAAACCATTATCAACATCTGTCAATAGCTCAGACTCACCCAGCTCCGGTAAAATTCCCGTCTGGTAAATAGAATCCAGGCAAGCACTGACACGTAAGAGATATCTTGCCTCCAAATTATGCAAGACAGGACCTGATAACAAAGTGTCGAGCGAATATGTGGCCACATATCGATCCCAAACCAGATGAAAACCATCCCTCAACAGGTATATTTGTTCGGCACTCACACTCTCATCCAATTCAAAATAAGGCTTTAGTTGAGCCAATATACTATCTCTCTCCTGGATTAGATTATCGCCAGACTTTAATACCGGAAAGTCAAATTCGGCAATCAGAGTTTCGTGCATCCATGGCGATCCCTTTTGGAATTCGAAAGGGAAAGTACCCTGACGAGGAAACAAGTAGTATACTGACACAACCGCTGCAATAAACAGCAGGCCTGTAATAATGCGAGAGAAATAAACAGCGATTTTTCGTAAGATAGCTTTCATAATCTATGAACCGAGTATGACAAAAGGAAAATCTTTTAACACACACCCGATGATTGTTTTTGTTGTGCGAGCTCCATCCGACAAATAAAATTAAATATATACGGATGAAAATTAAGCAAAAATAACATTTTATAAATTTGAATCCTTTCATTTCCAACAGCCAATCAAGAATTTTAATAATTTAGTTGCATGAATCGAGCATGACAATATCTAAAAGCAGATTGTTACATGTAAGAATATTTCTTTGATATGTAGGCTCTCCTGACTAAATCCGGGAGTAAATGAAATAAATAAACGGATGAATACTACTTTCAAGCGTTATGGTATCGTACCGATCAGCTGTCTTTCTGTTTACAAAGAAGCTGACCACACCAGTGAAATGCTCAACCAATTACTTTTTGGTGAGTGCTTTGAGATTCTGAATGGATCTAATGACTGGGTCGAGATTCAAAGTTTGTTTGACAAATCTACTGGCTGGGTTCAAAGCCATTCTTTTTTACAGAGTGATGAACCAGGACCATTGCTGTCAGACAAATCAACATACATCACAAGTCAGACAGTTATACTTAGCAGACCCGGGTACTGCTCATATACATTCACAATTTTACCAGGCAGCTCATTACCCTGCCCTCCCAGGCTGGGACATTCTTTCGAGCTGGCAGGTGTGAAGTTTCGATTTGAAACTCCAGTGCCTGAGCCTCCAGCTCTCGAGGGTGCAAGCAGTATTGAAGCTCTCGCTCTTGTATTTATTCATTCACCTTACCATTGGGGAGGCCGGAGTATTTTCGGAATTGACAGTTCAGGTCTCATCCAAATGGTAGCCAAACTGCAAAGGCATTCCCTGCCAAGATACTTGTCTGAACAGGTTCAACTGGGTCAGCCATTAAGCTTTGTTCAGGATGCAAAAGCAGGCGATCTTGCTTTCTTTGACAACGAGGAAGGAGAGATTATTCATGCTGGAATTATTAGCGGCCCTGGAAAGATTATTCATGCTGCCGAATATGTTCGTGAAGATAGCATTGATCATGCCGGGATCTTCGATAAAAATCTGAACAAATACACCTATACATTACGTCTTATCAACCGTCTGGATCTCAAATAAATAGACCTTTGTTAAAGATGTGTTAAGACTTCTTCTATTTTTTATAATTATAATATCTTTACACCCTCAAATTAACCTGGAATCAAAAACAACTTATCATGACAAAAAGAATTTTATTTAGCTTGTTTGCCCTCGTTCTGATGGTGGCTTGCAACACCAATTCAGAAGAAGCAATTGAAATCACTACTGCCGAATTTTCTGAGCAAGCTGCTGACATGGTGGATCAGAAAGTAACTTTCGAAGGTACTGTAATGCATGTGTGCAAGCATGGTGGCAAAAAGATGTTCATCAACGAAGACAGAGTGAAAATAGTTGTTAGCGAACATCTTGCAGCTTTTGACCAAACTCTTGAAGGTAGTGAAGTAGTAATTACTGGTGTTATCATAGAAGAAATGGCCGCTCCTGTTCTCTCAGAAGATACCGACATGAAACACAAAGAAGGAGAAGAAACAGAACATTCAGAAGGTGATGATCCTACTGAAGAGAAAGAGCACGTTGAAGGTGACAATGAAGTTGCTGCTGAAGATTGCGACATGGAAGAGATTAAGCCACTCTATGTTGTTGAAATCATCAAAATTGCCGAGAAAGAAAACTAATTATCAAATCTAAATAAGAAGGTTAGGGCAACCTGACCTTCTTATCATTTCCTATCATCATGACATTGCGAAAACTAATCCGTGTTCTCCACAGGGATCTGGGCTACCTTTTTTTTGGAATGAGTATCCTTTATGCCATCTCAGGTATTGCCCTTAACCATATGAGGGACTTTAATCCTAATTTCAATATCCATCGTTATCAAATTGAGTATGGTGGCCCGTTTAAAATGTCGGACGTAAGTTCAGAATGGATCGCTGAATTACTCAGCGATATTGAGGTCAGTAATGAATATAAAAAATTCTATTTCCCCACTGACAAGCGCCTCAAGGTTTTTCTTAAAAACGGAAACATGGAGCTCGACATGGAAACCGGAATAGGCTTGCTGGAAACAGTTAAGAAGCGTCCGGTTCTGTATCAGATCAATTTTCTGCACTACAACCCGGGCCGATGGTGGAAATGGTTCTCCGATATATTCTGTATAGCCTGGATAATAATATCCGTCACCGGACTATTTATTATTAAATCCGGCAAACACAGTATAAAAAAACGAGGTGCATGGTGGACCATAGCAGGCGTTATCCTGCCAATAATCTTCCTGCTAATCTACGGGTAAAAAAAATCCCTACCATTCATCCGGCAGGAGATTATCCAGACATCTGTTATAGAATCCCATCACACGGGCACTCATACCCATACTTGAGAATCCTCCGTCGTTGAATAGATTCTGCATTGTTATTTTACGCGTTAAATCAGAGAACAGGGTAACGCAATAATCAGCACATTCCTCTGAGCTGGCATTTCCAAGTGGAGCCATTCTGTCGGAGAAATCATATAAACCGTCAAAACCCCTTATCCCGCCACCAGCTGTTGTGATATTAGGAGATTGAGACACAGTATTAATTCTAACCTTTTTCTCACGTCCATAAATGTATCCGAAACTGCGGGCTATACTTTCCAGAACTGATTTAGCCTCTGCCATATCATTGTAGCCGTAAAATGTTCGTTGGGCTGCTATATAAGTAAGGGCTACAACAGAGCCATACTCATTTATCGCATCCATTTTCTTTGCTGTTTGCAGAAGTTTATGAAATGAGATGGCCGAAATATCTATTGACTGAGAATAGTATTTATAATCGAGATCATCATATGATCGCTTCTTTCTAACATTCGGTGACATCCCGATAGAGTGAAGAATAAAATCCATCTTTCCTCCAAAAATTTCCATCGACTGACTGAGTAAATTACTCAGATCATCCAAATTTGTTGCATCTGCACCAATCACCTGACTGTTGGTTTGCTCAGCCAGCTTATTGATTTCTCCCATCCGCATAGCCACGGGGGCATTGGTTAAGACAAGTTCAGCACCTTCTTCATGTGCTCGCTCTGCGACTTTCCAGGCAATGGATTTGTCATTCAGAGCACCGAAAACAATGCCCTTCTTACCTTTAAGTAAATTATACGCCATAGGTTTTCACTTTATAAGTTATGTTTTAATACAAATTGAGAGAGAAATAGTTCGCACAGAATCAGTTTAATAACTGGCGGGCATTGAGTATGGCCTCATCTGTTACTTTTTCTCCGCTTAACATTTTCGCCAACTCAACAACACGCTCTTCATTAGTAAGCTCTTTAACAGCCGTATGCGTGCTTGTGTCATCATCATATTTATATACCAGATAATGCTGATCACCACTACTGGCGACCTGTGGAAGATGAGTTATATTTAAAACTTGTCGATTTTTGGAGATAGAGCGTATCAAGCGACCCAACTTATCAGCAATATCACCTGATACTCCGGAGTCAATTTCATCAAATATTAATGTCGGAATCTCCAGCGAGTCACTTATCAGGCTTTTAACACTTAACATTAAGCGACTCATTTCTCCACCTGATGCTACGCGTGAAACTGGCATCAGTTCCTGATTTTTATTTGCTGTGAAATAAAATTCCATCTCATCGAGACCTTTTTCAGATGGTTCAGATAGCAATTCACAGGACAGATCAAAACGAGCATGAGGCATACCCAGGTCTTTCAGTATACTTTCAACTTCATTGCAAAAGTCAGGCTTTGCTTTCAATCTCCTGTCGGATAATAACTGCCCGGCATTAAGCAGGCTTGTCAGCCTCTCTTCAACAAGTTTTTCCAGCTTCGTAATCTTCTCTGAAGAAATATGGATTCCAGATAATTGCTTTTCTAGTCTGAGCTGTAAATCGATCAATCCCTGCTGATCTCCCACCTGATGCTTTTGTTGCAAGCTGTACAACAAGTCAATCCTGTCTTTAATATACTTTAATCGCTGAGGATCAGCCTCCACCCCATCCAATAATCTTGATAATTCCTGAATAAGATCCTTCAACTCCACATAGCTCTCATCCATTCTTCGAATAGGATCACTTAATGCCTTGTAAAAACTCTCAACCGAACGCAGACTTTGGATATTCATCTTAATTACAGATAAAATTGACTGCTCATCTTCATCAAAAGAAAATACAGTATTCCCAACTTGCTGCTGAATCTCTTCAGAATGCTCCAGAACTTCAAGTTCTGCCTCCAAATCTGCCTGACTATCCTGATCAAGGCGTGCATCCTGAAGTTGTTTTAGCTGGAACTCCAGGAAATCCTGATTTCTTTTCTCTTCCTGATATTTCCTTCGCAGGAGATCTAACTCATTCTTTCCAGCCAGGTATTCATAATATTTTACAGCGTAGGATTCACGTACACTTGTAAGACCAGCAAAAGCATCCAGAGCCAGCAAAGGAAACTGATCCTCATTCAGCATCAGATTCTCATGTTGGGCATGAATGTTAACCAGTTTATCTCCAATCTCTTTTAAAACAGGCAGGTTTACAGGAGTATCGTTGACAAATGCCCTTGATTTGCCACTGGGCACAATTTCGCGACGTAAAATAATTCCCTCATCAAGATCCAAATCGTGCTTGCTGAAAAAATTGACATATCTCTTAGTCTGTACCTGAAACCTGGCCTCGACGATACATTTCTGCTTTTTATCTTTCAAAACAGAAGTATCAGCCCGATTACCAAGAATCAAAGACAGGGCATCCATAAGTATAGATTTTCCAGCTCCGGTTTCACCTGTTATTGTGGTCAAACCCATTGAAAAATCGACGAACAGTGAAGAGATTAAAGCATAATTCTTGATGGAAAGAGAAGCGAGCATACAAGAAAATTTTGGTTTTAAAGATAATAAAAATGTCCGGGGTCGGGGGTTCAAAGTCCGGGGTCCGGGGTCCGGGGTCCGGGGTCCGGGGTTACTTGTTAAATCCCTGTTCCTTTATTTATCATATCCCATTTACTGGAATTGGCCGGGTCAATTTCTTTTAGTACCTGAACAACGCGGGATCGTTCATCTGGAAAGGCTTCAGTAAAAATATCGGTAATTTCTTTAGCTTTTGAAGTAAAGAAGATACTCCAAATCATGGCAGAGGGATTCTCACGATAAGCGCCGCGCAGGTCAGTCAGAGCTTCGGCAATTTCTCCACGACCATCATCCACAACATCACTCATCCTGTCAAGCCCCATGCGATGATACCTGTAATAACAATCTCGCATTACAGAATATTTATCGTTCAACAAATTTTCTGCAAGCCAGTATCTGTTTTTTGTACCTTCAAAAGCTTTCCAACCCGATTGAGGTGCATTTTGAGCATTTGAAACAATAGTCTCTGCACGCTGAAAAAACAAAGTCCCTCCCTCAGGTGAAAAAGTATCGTAATCCAATCCGAGAATGATATTCACATAATAGGCTACTAAAGAAATCAGATTGTTCGTATGGGCTTGCTCATTGAACTCAAGAGCCTCGAATTCCACATACTTAAAATGTATATCGTTATCCCTGTAATTAAAAAGATTGGTTTCGTATGAACTATTATATACCGGTCGGTTTGCCTGAATCTGTAAAGTACCCCTGAACTCATCAGAACTAATCTGATCAGTGATATTGAACATCATTGAACACTTTATCCGTTCCTCATCTTTATATACATGATCAGTCCATTTCGTATTATTCACAAATTCATACAAGGCTTTGCGCATGGTATCAAAAACCTGTTTATTTGATCCCTGAATTTGTTGAGACATTACGCTTACGTTACACTCTAATTCCTGACCAATCACAACTTGTGTTGTCAGCAAGAGTAGAATCAATATTTTAAGTTTGTTGATCATACAATATTATAATGATGATGTGATTGATGATAGTGATAATGACAGTGATAATACTTGCTTCATGGAAATAATTTCTGGTCCTGATTCCCTATTCTCACAATCTCATCCAGAATGTCTTTTGCTACATCTTTCTTTGACTTTAACTCAAATTTCCTTGGTTTATTGTCTTTGGCAATCAATGTTATCTGGTTTGTATCTCCTCCGAATCCAGCTCCCTGATCCTGCAAAGAATTGAGGACAATCAAGTCAAAATTCTTACGATGTTTCTTAGCCAGGGCAGATTCCAATCCCTCATCCGTTTCAAGAGCAAAACCTATATTAAGCTGATCAGCTCTTTTAAGCTTACCTAATTCCTTAGCAATATCAGGATTGGGAACAAGATCAATGCTAAAGCCCTTTTCTTTACCCTTTATCTTACTTTCCTTTGGATCAAGTGGTTTAAAATCCGCGACTGCAGCTGCCATAATCGAGACATCCATATCCGGATAAATCTCATGAGCCTCTTTATACATCTCCTCACCAGATACAACATGAATAAGAGATATCCTACCGATTTCCGCCTGCCGATTCCCGATTCCCGATTCCCGCCTGACCCGATGCAATCGGGGATTCCCGACTTCCAAATTCGGTCCAAGTATGAGGCTAACATCCGCCCCTTCTTCAACAAGAGCTTCTGCAAGAGCCAAACCCATCTTACCAGATGAATAATTTCCAATGAATCTGACAGGATCGATCTTCTCAAATGTGGGTCCGGCTGTTATCAGAACCTTTTTACCTGTGAACCGTTGTTTTTTTTTTAGAAATCCCTCAAGCCAGGTAACAATTTTCTCAGGCTCTTCCATCCTGCCCTTTCCTTCAAGGCCACTGGCCAATTCTCCGGTAGCTGGCTCAATAATATGATTACCATATGACTCCAGAGTCTTGAGATTAGCTTGAGTTGCAGGATGTTGAAACATATCCAGATCCATAGCCGGAGCGACAATAACCGGACAGCGGGCCGACAAATAGGTGGTCAGGAGCAAATTATCACAAACTCCATTCGCCATTTTAGCAATAGTATTGGCCGTTGCAGGGGCAATAATCATGGCATCTGCCCAAAGGCCTAACTCAACATGTGAATTCCAGGCCCCATCATCATGCTTAAAAAAGTCAGTTAATACGGTATTGTCTGATAAGGTGGCCAGGGTAACAGGTGTAATAAACTCTTTCCCATAAGGGGTCAGAATTATTTTCACTTCAGCACCCTGCTTCTTTAACAGACGTGTCAGGTAAGCTGCTTTATAAGCGGCGATACTTCCTGTAATACCCAGAATGAACTTTTTCCCGTGTAACATGGGAGCAGTTTCTTACTCGTTTGTCTCGTCAGTGATTTCAGGCACACGGTAATATACTTTTTCTTCTACGTATTCCTGAGCAGCAATCAATGTTGGCTTAGGTAAGCGCTCGTAAAATTTTGAAATCTCAATCTGTTCGCGGTTTTCAAAAACTTCTTCCAGATTATCAGAATAAGAAGCAAATTCTTCAAGTTTTGAATTCAGTTCAACTTTAATCTCTACACCGATTTGATTAGCCCGCTTCGAAATAATTGAAATTGTTTGATACACATTATTGGTATCGTGAGCCAGTTCACTCATATTTCGGGTCACCGTGGTACCCGGAGCATTCGTCTTTTTATAATACATTTCTAAAGTAAAAATTTATTATTCACCACCTAGGGCTTTTTGAACAGTAGCATGTATACGCTCAGCTTCACGTAAATGTTGCGTTTCAGGAAATTCTTCTATAAATGCGTAATATGCTTCAATTGTATTCTCATATCTTTCTTTAACCTTGCTTTCGATAGAGTTTCGTGCCAAATCATAACTTGACTTAAGAATCAAATACATAAGTTCTTCACGAAAGCGTGTCTCGGGATAGGTTTTCAAGCTATTATTAAGAGCGGTTATTGATGCCTTATAATCACCCAATTCAAAATATAGCTTTGCTGAATTAAATGATTTCTCAACCAGTTTATCATTCAGCTGATCTATCAGTTGATTACACTCATCAATACGCTCTGAAGCAGGATGTAAATTAACATACAGCTGCAATTCATTAATCGCTTTATACGTACTGGTTTGATCCAGATTTGGATTAGGAGAATCCTCAAAATAGCAAAATGCATTCATAAAGGAACACTCATCTGCCTGAGGTGAATTTGGGAATGTAGTCACAAATTGCCTGAAATAATAACCTGCCATCACATAGTCAGACTGATGATAATAACAGTAAGCATAATGATAATAAACATCTTCAGCCCGATCAGTACCTTTATAAACATTCATCAACTCTAAAAACAGAGCTGAGGCTCTCAGATAATCCTCATCTTCAAAATATTCTTTGGCTTTTTCATAAACGAGGTCATAATCACTGCTATTAAGTATTTTTTGATACTCACTGCATGAAATTGACAGAACTGCCAGTAAGACAAGGGCTACAGCCTGAAAGGTACGTTTTTTAAACATGGCGCAAATATACAACATTTTCAGATATTTGTACTATAACGTAATAGTGAGGAAAAATAGTAATTTTGTTTGCAAATATTTTTAATTAAAAAGTAATTAGCGTGGACATATTTGAGAAAATTAAGCGGAACATGGGCCCTCTCGGTCAATACCAAAAAGAGGCTCACGGATATTTTGCTTTTCCTAAACTGGAAGGCCAAATTGCTCCGCATATGAAATTTAATGGTAAGAAAGTGCTTACCTGGAGTTTAAATAACTATCTCGGACTGGGAAATCACCCTGAAGTTCGCGAAGCAGATGCTAAGGCAGCAAAAGACTGGGGCTTAGCGTACCCAATGGGTGCACGTGCAATGTCAGGACACACAGCTCAACACGAAGAGCTTGAAGCTCAACTGGCTGAATTCGAAGGCAAAGAAGCTGCATACCTGATGAATTACGGATACCAGGGAATGGTTTCTACTATAGATGCCCTGGTTGACCGGAAAGACGTGATTGTTTATGATTCTGAAAGCCATGCATGTATATTGGATGGACTTCGTTTGCACATGGGCAAACGATTTGTTTTTCCACATAATAACATGGAGAATCTGGAGAAACAGCTCGAAAGAGCAACTAAATGGGCAGCAAAAGATGATGGTGGGATTCTTGTAATTACCGAAGGTGTATTCGGCATGTCAGGTGATGTAGGAAAACTAGATGAGATTGTTGCTTTGAAGAAGAAGTTTGATTTCAGACTGTTAGTTGACGATGCTCATGGTTTCGGTACCATGGGTAAAACCGGAGCAGGAGTTGGAGAACATTTTGGTGTACAGGATCAAATCGACATTTACTTCGGAACCTTTGCCAAATCAATGGCATTGATAGGAGGTTTCATTGCAGCTGATCGAGAGGTAATAGACTACATGTATTACAACCTGCGATCTCAGATTTTCGCCAAGTCTCTTCCTATGCCAATTGTGATTGGAGCAATGAAACGACTGGAATTATTAAAAACACGTCCTGAACTTAAAGGAAAGCTTTGGGAAATTACTAATGCTCTGCAAGGAGGATTAAAAGCCAAAGGATTTAACCTGGGTGACACAAACTCGCCAGTTACCCCTGTAATGCTGAACGGTACTGTTATGGAAGCAGCTAACCTCGTGATGGATCTGAGAGAGAATTACGGAATTTTCTGCTCAATAGTTGTATATCCTGTAGTGCCAAAAGGTGTAATTCTGCTCCGTTTGATTCCAACTGCAATGCACAACCTCGACCATGTAGAAGAAACCATCAAAGCATTCTCCGAAATCAAATACAAGCTTGAGAACAAGCTATATGATTCAGAGAAAGTTATGAAACCAATTGCTCAATAGTCTGAATAATGGTCTGAACCACATAAAATATTTTAAAAAGAAAAACCGGCATTAATGTGCCGGTTTTTCTTTTTAAATCTGCTTTGGTTTATAACACTAATACTTTTTTTCTAAGCATAATTTGCCCCTGATGCAGACAGACCAGGTACCATCCTGCTTTAATAGCTTTTATGGTAATCCTGTGCTCTCCTCTGTTAATCTCAGACGGAATATCCTGCTCAAAAACCTTTTGTCCCAAAGAATTGTACATAATCAACTGACCATCCTCCTGATTTAGCTGATTCAAGCGAACGGTAAAAGTACCATCGTTTGGCACAGGGAAAATATCCAATTGCGGAATAATACTTTGGATAACACCCGTTCCTATCACACTTATTTTATTAGATTTTGAGGAGCTACAGCCATTTAATGTGACTATACTAAAATACTCACCACTAATAGCCGCTTCAAAAGTTTGAGCATTTGCCCCGGATACAGGTTCACCATCTAAATACCATTGGTTACCCACATTGGCACTGCTGGTTAATAGTGGCCCGACATCAGTAATCACTGGTGCGTCAGGAACCTCATTAACAACAATATCCAGAGAGGAAGCTGGTGCACTGAAACCACAATTATTATATGCTCTCACTGAAACTCTGCCACTTATCATACCTTCAGGAAATTCAACTGTTACCATTTCGGTATTCTGTTCATTCACAACAAATGCTCCATCCGGCAGGTTCCAAGCATATCCTAAAGCATTTTCCACCGGATCTACCTGATAGCTACCTGTCAGATTACCTTCACATAAAATCGCAGGACCCTGTATAGCACCGGTAGTACCAGGGGGTACACTAACAACCACAGGCAATTCATCAGATAAAGAACCATTCCCACAACGATTATGAGCAAAAACTGTAATAGCACCTGATAAAACTGTTGGGAACATCACAGAGAGAGAATTCGTACCACGACCAGAAGTAATAACACTTCCCTCAGGCACAGCCCAGGTATATGAATATGCAAATTCAACCGGATCAACACTGAAAGTATAAATGCCTCCATTGGTACAAATCAAACCAGGACCAGAAATAGTTCCAGGGGATGCTGGTACACCATGCACATACACCATATAACCCTCTTGATCCACAGGAAAGCAACCATTCGCATTCATATAACTTACGAAAAGCTGATGATCTCCAATACCGGTCCATTCAACCTCAATATTGGCAGTACACTGCCCTGAAACAATTCTGCCCTTACCAACAATATTCCATAAATACTGGCTCATACCTGGATCAGTTGAATAATTATAGATGGTATTATCCAGACATAAATAATTTTCACCAGCAATAACGGGATCCGGTGATGGATGGACAGTCACATCGAGGCCAATCTCTTCAGTTCTACAATCATTTTGATTTTTATACGATACGAATACCGTATGATCACCCGGTGTGTCCCATTCAACCTTAATGACATATTTGTTCATATCATAATATATTTTCCCTCCGGATGAGATCCGCCACAGGTATCCAGTTTGTCCCATATCGGTTTGGTATTCCTGAATGGGAAGATCCAGGCAAACAGCGTTAGTCCCTGTAAGATTAGGAGCGGAAGCAGACAATACTGTGAGGTTTGCAGGATTTGACAAAGTAGATCCATTTTCATCAGTCAACAAGCAGGTAAATACACCAGCGTCAGTGGGAGCCAAAACAGGAATCGCATATGAAGGATTAGTAGCGCCAGGTATATCGACTCCATCTTTCCACCATTGGTAGTTAATTACGCCAGAGCCAGTTGCAGTGACCGTGAAGTTTGTGCTAGTAAATTCACAAGCTATCACCGGATCAGGTTGTGTAATTATTACAGGACCAGCCACTGCTGTTCCTGATATAACAAAGGGCATACCTTGGAAATTGGTACCACCTGTTGGATTAGAAATAGGGTTCCATGTCCCGGTATACTGTATCGCATTTCCAGTAACTAACTGACCTGTTATTGTCACTGGAGGAATCCATGGACCACTAAAACTGGATCCGGCAGCACTCCACTCAACCCAATAAGTTCCTTCAGTCAGTTTTTTATTGCTGAAATTTGCTTCAAGCTTCATAACCGGCCGATTGGTATTACAGGCAGAAGGTGCCCGATATATTCCTGAAAAAGAAGTTGTTGCCAGAACATTTGTTGTAAGATTGCCCCAAATGACAGTAGATCCAGCTTGCCCGGGCTTTCCATTCCATATCTGAACATACAATTCTGTGAAAGTAGATGGGGGCCCTGCACCAGATTGATATCCGAAAGTGAGGAAATTATCTAAGATCCATTCTTCTCCTTGGGGTATGACAAAATCATCGGCAACAGAAAAACCAGGACCCTTTTGAAACCCATAACCATAAATATTAAAAGGGGCTAAGATTCTACTTTCATCAGCTCCTGTTCCCGGACATACTGCATTTATAAGTGGCCCATTGTCAAATAGAACTCCTACACCAGCAAATCCGTTAACTACCGGACGAACATTAACATCAGTGCTTTTCTGAGCAGGCTTCTCCGAATTGGGAACCTGGGTTAAAAGAGTACCTGTAGCAAGATCTGCTGCTAAGTTCTCAGATTTTTGAATCTGGCTATTTTCCTGGCCAGATAATAATAGCGGAATTGACAATAACAGAAACACTGTCATTATCTGAAACAGATAAAATTTTCTTGAAGTCATATAAAGTGGTATTAAATTGGTTTTCGACAAACAGGTTACGAAAACCTTTTATCTCATCAAAAAAATTCATCGTATTGTATCTTGTTTACTGGGAAATATTATACGGATCAAAATCATGCTTTTACTGTGTTCTATATATATATGACAAGCAGATTTGCATTACCGATTTTTGTAATATAAATCGGACAGAATTCCGATTTCTGAAAGCATTTGAGAAATCAATGTAATTCCTTTACATGAAACATACGATACACCAATGTATTTCAAAGACTTAAGCATTTCAGACCCAAAGGATTTATTATTCGGCATTGCTCCTAATCCTATAAACACTAAACGCGGACTTCAAATTGGAGGAGGGATTGTATATCCTGAACTCAATTTTACTTTACCCCCGATTGAAGTTTCAATATCGAATCAGGAAGCGATTTTTAAACAGTATTCTGACATTGCGACAGGAGCTCTGAAAAGAGCAGTTGAATTGCATTCAAATGGTTTAATATTGGAACTGGAGACCGTAGTTGAGATGACACAATATCCTGAAATAGGTGTCGGTATTGTAACAAGAATGAATGATATCTGTGAGGAGTATTTCATCCGGCATGGTTTAAAAACCGAGATAAGACTCACTCCAAATGATTTGCGTGAATTTGATCGTCCGCCAAAAATGCGAACTTCCAAATATTTGGAGCCAATGTTTGAATTATTCGAAGCAGGAGCATTGGCTGGAGGAGACTTACTATCAATTGAATCAACAGGTGGTAAAGAGATATCAGATGATTCGCTAATGATGTGTGACATCAGACAATTTATCTTTTCTCAGGCAATTTTAGGAGTCAGAGACATGGCATTTATTTGGGAGAAGATTAGTGCTATAGCCAAAAAAACGGGTACAACTCCCGGAGGAGATACAGCTTGTGCTTTCGGAAACACTGCAATGGTTCTGGCCGAAAAGAAATATATACCAAAGATTTTTGCAGCGGTCGCCCGATTGGCAACTATAGTCAGATCACTAGTAGCTTTTGAGAATGGAGCCATGGGTCCTGATAAAGATTGTGGATATGAAGGACCGTTCATAAAGGCAATTACAGGTGCCCCAATATCCATGGAAGGCAAATCCTCTGCTTGTGCCCATTCCAGTCCTTTGGGAAATGTTGCGGGAGCATGTGCCGATTTATGGAGCAATGAATCAGTTCAAAATATAAAATTACTAGCGGGAATGGCACCCACAGTCTATCTCGAGCAGCTTGAATATGATGTAAGGCTTATGAATACAGCCCTTAGTCAAGGCAAAGAAAACGCACTCCAGCTGCAGTCATTGATGGTAAATTCCGATATTCGCTTCGATCCGCAAGCCTATATTCTTGCCCCGGAGAATGTAATAGAAATATCAAAAGCCATCGTACAAAGTGACAATCACCTTGAAGCCACACGCTCAGCATGTCTTAAAGGATTAGACATTCTTACTGAGGCTTTTGAGAATGACAAACTACTTATTGATGAAATTGAACAGGTTTGGTTTACAACTATTCGAGAAGCAGTAGAATCCATCCCCACGAATGAGGATGAATTTATTTCGGAGATGATGCCAGTTCTTGACCTGTCAAAACTTGATTTATCCGGCTACGGCTTAACATAAAATTAGCCTCAATAGCGTTCTCCCAAATATTTCTCAGCATCCAGGGCAGCCATACAACCTGATCCGGCAGCAGTAACAGCCTGACGGTAGTGTTTATCCTGAACGTCCCCCCCCGCAAATACTCCAGGAATATTGGTTTTGGATGTCCCTGGAATTGTATTGATATAGCCAGTATTATCCATATCCAGATACTCATTAAAAATGTCTGAATTTGGTTTGTGTCCGATTGCAACAAAGAAACCGGTAATATCTTTTCTCACTTCCTCTCCCTTTGCATTTGTCAGCAACACACCTTCAACCGCCTGTTTGCCAACAATTTCCTTTGTTACGTGCTCATAAAGTACTTCAATATTTTCAGTATTAGCTACACGCTCCTGCATGGTCTTTGAGGCCCTCATTATTGGCTTGCGAATGATCAGGTAAACTTTTTTGCAAATGCCTGACAGATAGGTAGCCTCTTCGGCCGCAGTATCTCCACCACCCACAACTGCCACATCCTGTCCTTTATAGAAGAAACCATCACATGTTGCACAGGCCGATACGCCAAAACCTTTATATTTTTCTTCTGAGTCAAGTCCCAGGTATTGTGCAGTTGCTCCGGTTGAAATGATTACCGTTTCTGCCTCAATGATTTTCTCATCATCAATCCAAACTTTGTGGCTTCCACCCTCTTTGCTAAACTCCACTGCTGTTGCCATACCCCAACGTACATCGGTGCCAAATCTCTCAGCCTGTTTTTGCAAATCCTGCATCATTAATGGCCCTGTAACTCCTTCAGGATATCCTGGAAAGTTATCTACTTCTGTTGTGGTTGTAAGCTGACCGCCAGCCTGTAATCCCTGATACATAACCGGCTTCAGGTTTGCACGTGAGGCATAAATGGCAGCGGTATATCCGGCAGGGCCAGATCCCAGGATTAACACCCGTACTTTTTCAGCTTCACCTTCAATATCAGGCTTTTGAGATTCTACTTTATCTGTATTGATACTTCCAAATTCTAACATATCTATAATATTTTTTGATTTTCTTATGACAATAGACGAACCATGTACTCTTTTCCTGACATTTTAACAGCTAAATTTACAAAAATCCATCAGGACCCATATAGCCAAAAACCATACCATTTAATTAACATCACAAATTCGAAAAAACACATGTATTTTCAGGCTAAACAGTATTTTAGCTTCAATTGACCAGGCGCAATTGGCATCTTAAGAAACTCATATCATTATAATCTGCTAGTATTTCTCCCACTTGGGATCATCCAGAGATGTGTCTAAATATTTTATCTGCTTCAAGTAAGATGGTCGTTCCAATCCTGTTCCAATTATGTTACCATCGGGATCAAAAAGCATATATCGTGGAATTCCATTGAATTTATAAGTCTCGCTAAAATCACATGGCATACCTCTTTCACTAATCAGCTGTATGCCTGGCATTTCATTATTCTCAAGATAGTTCAACCAATCTTCCCTACTGTCATCCATGGAATACATAATGAATATAATATTTCTGTCCTCGTAAGCTTTAACCAATTCTCGAAAGGAGGGTAATTCTCCAATACATGGGCCACACGATGTTGCCCAGACATCAACAAACACAAACTGCCCCTTGAATTCTGATAATGCTCTTGATTCACCATCTGGTGTTTCACCTCTTACTGCAGGAGCTAATTCACCAGGCTGTAATTTTCTCCAACTATCCTCCTCTTTCTTAACAAACTCAACGTACTCATTATTAGTGCAGTTATGCTTGAAAAGAACTAGTAAGTTCTCAATTGGTTTTAATTCTCCACGATTAAATGCCCGCTTAGCCAAATCCAACAAGAGAAAGTTTCTCACCTCCTCATTATTAACGCTGTCTATAACAAATTGGGTTCCATACTCATAAACATTCCTTCTTGACAAACTCCCTTCTATTAGAGCTTCCCTATTCTCATCCGTCCATTTATTGGCAAGTGCAAGAGATTTATTAAAAATATATGCATCCAAATTACTTTGCATCAGTCCAAGATCTAACAAATCAGGCCTTTCTAACAGATAATTGTAATCAGGTTTTACCAACTCGTACCATTCTTTCGGTAAATATTTCCCCTTGGCTGAGCGATATAGCATTGGATAATAATACATTCTACTCAGTGCATTAAGTTTAATATTCTCAAATTGTTGTGTCCAAAAAACATGCTCAGGATTTCTTTTTTTTGCTGTTTCAAGAAAACCTTCATTAACCATTCTTATTGAATCTAAAAGTTCTAAAAAGGCCTCAGGCTCCAGTCCTCTGCCAAATCCACCATTCCAATTCATTTCATCGTGAAATCCAGCAAGTCTGATTAGATAGTTATTCATATCTCTCAAATTGCCAGTTACATTTATTCTTTCTGATAAGAATGCCCCTGTATCAAGATCAATTACAATATGGGAACCTGGCTCGCCATAAAACTCCACAGACTCCTTAGTTGAAAACCTCAGGTACATTGGAGCAAGAGTGAAAACTGTATCAAAAACTACAGTATCTGAAGAAGTTAAGACTTGCTTATGATCAAATCCAAAAACATCAGAATAAAAAAAGTCAATCGTTTCATAATCTGGATTTTGAATCCTGTATTCAACTATTATTTGATCATCAGGAACCTTATTGCAGCAAGAAAAAAACATACAAATACCGACTGCAAAAACAGACAACATTACCAGGTGGTGATTCATAAAAGTGATTTTTTTAGGTTCTTTCAAGGAGGACAATGCACTTTAAGTACAACAATATAGGTAAAAGGAAAGTGTTTTACTATAAGACATTATGTTTTGTCGCATCTGAGTAGTCGATATCTAATCTATCCAAAATTCAATAGTCTAACTAGCCAAAGAACAGAACGACTTGAACGGAGTTATCCTCGGTTTTATCAACTGATCCTTCTTTATCATTCTCACTGTTTCAATTCCTGACAACGTTATCTGGGCCGATTCAAATGACTTAAAACCAAGAATACTCTTTATTCGCCATTTGATAAAACAATGGTCTTGTTCAACAATATTATCAATAAATAATACCAATATGGATCGAAAACAATAATCTTCTGGAGTGGCTCAAACAACAGGTGCTAAACCAGAGGATAAATACTTCCTATCAAAATCTATCCCAATAACTTAGGTGAACGTATGGATACTAATGGTGAAATACAGGAAATTAGTGATTAATGATTAATCTGTTTGTGATAACCTGACCGCTTTTAATATCTCTTGATCGAGTGAAATATAGCCCATTAGATAATTCAGAGAGCTTTACCTGTTTCTCCTGAGACCTAAGCACAACTCGTCCATTTGAGTCAATAATGTCAGTTGATATCCTGTCGAATGAGCTTTGAATAGTTACCCAGTCTGAGGCAGGATTAGGATATACTTTGATAAAATTATCTTTCTGGAAAGATGGAACTGCAATATTGTTGGCTTCATTAATTGATCCGGATTTAAGTTGATATCCGTACAGCGCAATTTCATTAATTCTTGCCTTCAATGAGGTGTACATTGACAATCGAATCTGACTGCTTGATATTTTAAGCTCATGATGATTCCATGCATTGCTATTCAAACAAGGATCAGTTAGCAAATCTATCCATTCACCATTCACCAGGTAACTAATGGTAATATCACCATCCTGATGAAGATCATGGATATATAGATCTTCGATGTAATATTGAGCGCCAAGGTTGATAATAGCGTGATAAGGTGCTCTCTTCTTATTTCGACCAGGCATCCAGTATTTACTAATTGGGTGTTCGTCGGCCAAGGGATCTAAATTCTGCTCATCCAGAAGATTGGTAGCCGACCACACTTCAGGATGTTGATATAGGTCAATGGCCATTGAAGGGTCAAGGTGTATTCTTTGTTTATCTGGTGTTGGTTGATCCAATGAAGAAGGTCCAAAGCCGAAATATTCAAAGGGCCCAAACTCATCTAGTTCAAATTCCCCCTCAATTACATTATAACTAATTGATTGAATATCAGCAAAAATATTATCCTCATCCAAAGCTGGATCGCCAACAATACTATTAATAAAGCCCCATTTAGGTTCAGTATTATAGACATTATTGCTGGCATACAGATCCATATATTGATTGTAATATTTTATTATTTGGAAATCATTGGTGGCTTCATTAACGATGGAATTCCTGAAATAATTATTATTGATATGCATCTCAGCATTTTCAAAAATAAAATCTCTATCGTCACAAAACATACCTCGGGTATTCTCAATGAAATTATTTGAGATTTCAATTTGACCCGTACCAAATACAATGATACCATAGGCAGGGCAATCAATTAAAATATTGTTATATACTTTCCCTTGTGAATTATCCCCAATCTGAAGGAGATTAGTATGGCTATAATCTCCAGCTAGCCCTGAATTCATCAGGAAATTATTGTTTATCTCAATATCTTGTACTGAATTAGCAATTTGGATAGCTTCTTTGTATGTATTGATAACTACATTGTTATATACTTTCATACCGATGAATTCCATTCCCGGGGATTTCGTTTCACCCAGATACATTCCTTCATGGACATCATGAATATAGGTGTCATGAATGATAAGATCTCTAAATTGTGGATACGGAGAAGGTGGGTTACCGCTGAAATCCTTTTTTGCAACTATTCCGAAAAATGTCCAAGGATACGGATCTGGTGAAGTGCTACTTTCTATCCCTCCAATTTCAACAAATTCCACAGTAATATTGCTACTCAATTCTGTTAAGCCCAGCCCAGCAGTTTTTCCTTCAAGTTTGAAGCCATATCTTGTATTTGGATCTCCAGAGCCAGTTAATATTACATGTTTGCAATCTTTTAGTTCTAATGCTCCCCAGGCATCGGTATGAATGTGTACCTGTCCACCTTCATTGACAATAGTTATAGGATTTTCTTCAGAACCTTCCATTCCAACAATCTTTATCCAATCGGTTCGATCAGCTAAGACCTTAAGAACATCACCAGGTTGAGGATTAAATCCATTGTCACCTACAACCAGATATTTCTGAGTAGAAGTGATTATGATTTCATTTTGTGTGATAGCTGTTTGAACAATAAAAAAGGCCATCACAAAAGTAAGAAGACTTCGAATTATTCTCATGATTATTTAGTAGTTGATTATCCATTAATCTGATAACACTACTAAAGGTAACCCTGCAAATAAATTAAGAAATAAACAATTATGTGTTAATAAGGTGAAGAATATATTCTAATCGTTATTTGTTCTGCTCTTTCTGATTTTCGGGAATATAGAACTTAAGATTGATGTAATGAGAATTTCTGTTCTGAATAATCCTAATTTTAATTGGAAATCCTTTCTTCGTATGTTAGGGAAAAAGTAATACATTTGCACTCCCAACACACCCACACCTCACCCACATCCACACCCACTTGGGAATGTAGCCCCTCTAATTTTAACATCGCTATATATCTCTTTTTCATCTACTAATTAATCTTTATTCGCTTTTTCAATTTTGATTTGAAGAAGTAGGATACTTTGTTCCCAACACTCATAACTTCCTAACCAACTGACTCTTTACTGGATTCCGAGCTTACCAATGGTCTATTCATGAAACCTCAAACAGATTGATGTCAATAAAAATTGGTATTACAAGCTAATCATTTGTCCCTGATTAGATTTAGCTGCTCAGCTCGAATTTCGTAAATTAGCTTATATAATCCAACACTGAAGTCATGGCAATTTCTCAACACGTGTTATCCATTCTGCCTAGGGTAGTATCGTCTCTCTTTCTCTCCCTGCTCATTCTATGTTTTTGCGCTTGTGAGCAGATGCTTGATTACATTCCTCAGGCCGCTCTTGCTGAGGCAGCTATTGGAACTGCGGGTGGAGAGCTCGCGGTTGACGAACTCAGCCTTCATATTCCAGCAGGATGTTTCGATCAAACTGAAACGATTGGTGTCTACGTCAATGGCGCAAGCGGGCCATACCACGAATCCAGCTACACGCAACGCTATGAGATTCAAGGCTTACCCTTTGTCCTGTCCAAGCCGATTAGAATACAGATCGCCTATTCAGGTGAACCACTTGACGAAGCCTATATTTCAATTGAACGAGAGCACACAGGTCCGGGAACTCCAGAGAATGAACTGTTTTATTTTCCAATCGAGGCGGTGGATTCATCGGGCTATTTGGTGGCTTATTTACCTGAATTTGGTCTTGATACCCTTAAGTCGACAACGAAGACAAATACGGCCACAAAACCGACTTCTCTGACGATAGAAGGATTGTGGATCAAAAAGTCTAAACTCACAGATGATGGCCATTTCAAGCTTATTTGGCCCTACAATGAGACCAAACCCGAACACCTCAATCTAATAGGAGCCTACCTGGAAGGAGCCTATAAATACTTTAACCTTCCACCGAGTTATCAGCTGGATGCAATATATAGCCGACTTCCAAAAATTACAAAGGTGCATTTTACGAAATCACAAGGAAATACTGAATCTATATGGGTTGCGGCGGACTATGGAGGATTTGGAGAATATATCCTGAACGTAAATACAACTGGCAGCGATTTTGCAAATCCAGAATTGTTGCATTCTAAAGTATATGCTGCATTTTACCAATTGGTCCACCTCACTACATTACCGTATTTACGTATTTTCACACATAATTTAGGTGTGACATTAGGAGGAGTTCCCACTGCTACTGCTGCCCAAATGAATGAGGACTTCCTCTGGTTTAGCTCAGCATGTGGGGCTTGGGCAGAAACCTTGATTACCGAAAACAGGCAGTACCTATTCTCGAGTACAGCCGCTGCTTCGTTCAAGGGTTATCAGTTTGCACATGGAAAAGGAGATTTTCTCGTTGAAGAACACGGAATCGGGATGGGATTGCAGCTCTATTTTCTCACCGAAAAGTTTGGTACTGAAATCCTTCTCAAAACCTGGACCAATGGTGAAGCCGAGATGAAAACGCTTGATGTGGTATTAATGAATCAAGTGACTTTGCCAGTTGACTGGTTGCAAGACTACTATCAAACTTTTATCCTGACCTACCCAGCAATTTTCGACATTGATTTGCAAACCCTAGTTGATGAGACGGTAGAGATTAAATCTGGTGAAAAGGAATATTCTATTGAAGGTGAGTATCTCGACATGAGTGCCAAACTTTATAATCTGGTCATTGATCCAGATGATTATATGAACAAAGACTTGGAATTCAGACTTCAGGGGGCAGATTGGAAATACAACAACATCACCCTCTTTACACACAATGAACAGTTTGGTGACGTTAAATTCCTGGATACGGGAGGAACTAGTCTAAAGCTGATAAACGTGGGTGATGAACTGGATCAAAACCAGCACATATTGGCCATGGTTTCTCATTTGAGAGCCATTACACCCTACTATGATTTAGTACCGATAACTTTCGAGATTAATGTGACTGAGAAAGAATTTGAATCCATCGCCATGGATTTTCAGCTACTGGGTTATTTTAATGGAGTGCTATCAGACGGTTCTGAGGTAGAGAATTATGCGAATGCCGTCGGTTCAACTATCCCGACATTCAATTGGGAAGGTTTATACCATTATCCACCGGAAATTAATATCGACGGTAACCATATTGCACAGACCTGGGACTTTACCCCGGTTGAATCAGGCGATAAAATGAATTACACGGGTCAACTTGAACTGGTTATGAGCGACGACAAAAAAACCATCCTGGGCTTTAGCCTGCACATTAAAAACACCGCGACTGATCCCACAAGTTGGACTCAGTCAATTGAGATTTCTCTTACCAGCACCTCCTGTGCAATACCTAGAGAAAATACTTTCCCTATAAGCGAATACCGTATTGAAGACCAGCGAGTTTGCACTATCCTCACCACAGTAGCTGAAAAATCAACCAGCAGAAATAATGGCCATCTTGAGCTGCAGAATTACGAATGCAATGAGGGAAGTTATATTACTTTCGAATTCATTAAGAATTAGTATCGCAATAACTAAAGGCTTCCTCATATTTGTAGGTCAAATAATGCTCAAAACTCTTCCTCAACTCACCTTTCTTACTATTCCAGAACCTATCTTTTTGATTTACGGGAATATAGTACTTCAAGTTGATATAATGAGCTTTTCTATTCTGCGTTATCCGTATTTTAATTGGAAATCCCATCTTCATAGGTTGAGGAAAAAGTAATACATCTGCACTCCCCACACCCACACTTCTTAACACACCCACACTCACACCCACTCCGGGATGTAGCTCAGCCAGGTTGCACATTTCTTACTTCTCTCTATTTCTGGTACTTACAACTCCTTTCTTAAAACATTTCTCGCTCTCTTAAAACATTTGCAAATTTTTTACAAATTGAAATTAACCATCTGAAGTTTACATGTTTTTCTCTCTGTTCAGGATACTTTCTATGACTTTGGCAGGAACCAGAGCAGACATTCTGTTGCTGGAACAAGGATGTTTAGGTCAACAAGATTTCTATGACAAACATCAAGAATTAGTAATAGAATCAGATTGGAATAAAAATACTATGCACTCAATTATCTGAGCAGTATCTGTATTGTGGTTTCCATATATTGTTCTTTTGTATCAGTGTCACTTACCAGCAGTTTACATAAATATTCGCCTTTTTTAAAGCCTTTACCTTGCCAGGCAAACTGATTCTTACCTTCATGTCTGAATTCATCGAGAATGGTTTCTAACTCTTGACCTGCTCTGTTGTAGATAATAAGTCTGGTTCTTCCAGATTTAAATAAATCAAAGTATAAAGTTGTTGTGCTATCATTTACATCTTTATATAATTGATAAAATTCATAATCACCCGGATTGTGATTTATAGCAACTAATGGAACTTTTGGAGAATTGGTTAAAACGGAATCCAGGCTTACCCAATAAATATCATATGTGCCTCTGCGGTCGCTGGAAAAAAATAGGTATTTTCCATCATGTGAAACCCAGGCAAAACCATCGGTAGCAGGGCTATTTATTTTTGGACCTAAATTTTGTGGATGCGACCAAGCTCCATCCGGCATAGCAAAAGTTATAAAAAGATCGGTTTCAAAAAAACCACCTTTGTTTCCTATTATTATTTTCCATTATTCGCAACAGGTTGTAGGATTTATTTAAATCTGACTAGTCATATTTTGCAATCGCTATGTTCCTCAATGCTTTTGCCTTATTAGATGCATTACTATCAAACTCGAATACATTCCTATCGTATTTGGCATATAATTTTTCAATAATCTTTATCGACTTTCCATTTCTAATTATATCCAATTGATATTTATC
Organism: Bacteroidota bacterium; assembly: GCA_018669475.1. Taxonomy (GTDB): domain Bacteria; phylum Bacteroidota; class Bacteroidia; order Bacteroidales; family UBA12481; genus JABHCC01. Next base: position 103,839 of record JABHCC010000084.1, read on the forward strand.
GCCAATTTTCATTATTGCAATGCTCTCCAATAACCCTTGAGAATTCGATTCATTCAATTCTGTAGAATTAATATGTGTAATAATATCTCCTACCATAATTTTATTGCCCGCATAGTCCGAAGATATTGACATGACAGTTGATTGATTGTTAGTGGTTCTTCTGATAGTAAATCCCATAGAAGGAAGGTTGTCAGGATCACACTTTTTTTTGTAGTACTTTATCCCCAACGATTTCATTTCATTTACAAAATCAAAGGGAGTGTTACTTTTGATATGATTTTCAATAAAATCAGCTATTTCTGGATAGGTCATTTCAACCAATGTGTCAAAAAATGTGGCATTCTCAAATGGGGTTTCATTCCCATATTTATTAATTAAATTAAGGTATACTTCTCGTAATCCTTTACTTCCGTTTGAAAGCTGCAATAGTTTAATATCTAACATAGCGGCAGTAAGTGCTCCCAACTGATAAATATTTCCATATTGTCTGTTGCCTTCATCTGTTGACCATTCTCGGCTAATGCGTGTAAGACTATATTCGTCATTGTACTTTTCACTATTATTTGCCTTTTCAGATAAATAGTTCAAATAGTCCTGCGGAGTCGCTATTCCAGATTTCACCATCATGATGTATGAAACCCATTCTGTTACACCTTCGTAGAGCCATACATGTTGGTCTTCTGAAACCGGACTGGAATAGTCAAAATTAGCTAATACTTCACTGTGAAGATGAAGTGGGCTTAGAATATGCATAAACTCGTGTGCAATTGTTTTTTTAAGCAGAGGCAAATATTGAGGCATATCCGGTAAAGCATAAGTTGAACTTAAAGAATGCTCTATTGCTCCACCGCTATTGAACACTGGCATTGCTTGAATATCTTCATGCTAAGCGAAAAACATCAAAAATGTGTATCTATCCACAGGAGAATAGCCTATATAATTTTCTGCTGCATTAAGAATATCTGAGGCTTGATCTAGCACCATTTGAGCGGTAATTTCCCCAGAAGGAGAATGAACATATGCTTCAACTTGAATCTTATCAATAGTTGTGGACGCACAGGATAATTTATTACCTATTAATATCGGAGAGTCTGTCAAATGGTAATAAGATTCAATCTCATAATAACCATTATCATCCATATTTAGTGCAGTGCCAATTTTTTGTGTTCCCTCAAGCTTGAGTTTTAACTTTACTGGCTTGTTTTTAAGATTTTTAAAATAGCCAAAAACACCATGAGTATTAAGAATAATATAGTCATCATTAATTCCTGTTCCGCTCATAGGGTATATAGGGTGATACCTTGTACTCATATCAAATGAATCATCAATTTCATATATGATTTTAGAAACTATTGTTGGGTCAAGAATTTTGAAATCATTAGTGGAAATTTTATTTGTCAATAGTTCATTTCCAGCTTCATCAAAAACTTTAAACATTTTGACGAATCGCCCAAAATCCAAAGGTTGATGTACTCCTGGAGCATATGAAACAAAGCTATACACATCATCTTTCTCTGATAATTGTGGGACAATTAATGTCACGTTAAAAGCATCATTTTTATTTGTGAAGTCCACTTCATATACAAAGGGATACTCTTGTGCACAAATGTTGATAGAAATGAGGGATATGACTAATATTTTAAGCATGATTACTGTATACGCTTTTTTTCTATTACTTGTTGTCAATTAACAACGATTGTTGCCACTACAACAATCATTCTCCTTATGGTCTTCGGCTTTTTGCATAATTCCAAATCTATCAATTACCATATCAGAATGTGCCCGTGCTTTATCAATTACTGCTCTGGAGAGCTTTATTAGGTAATTAATCACTGGTTTAGACCAAATCAGTGCTCAAAACAGTGCTCAGTTTTGAAAGACAAACAGGTTTACGATTGTTTTTGCTTTTTGAACAATTAAGATTATTTTTATTCCTTTGAAAACCAGCCTTCAAGAAATGGATATCCTGCTACTTTTAGGTGCTGCTCAGGCCTTTTTTATGACCATTTTCCTTTTTAATAAAAAGGGGAAAACTCACGCAGACTATGTGCTAGAAGTCTGGTTAATCTTCATGGGAATCCACCTTTTATATGTATACCTCTGGACTACCGGATTTCTCTATCGCCACCCTCACTTTTTGGGAACCGGAGCAGCCTTCAACATGTTGGAAGGGGTGTTCATGTATGTATATGTTCTTCTAATGCTTAGTAAAACTGGTAAATTCAAGCTAATTTATTTATTACACACACTTCCATTTATCACCTTCACCATTTACTATATGTTTGAGTTCTATTTTCTGAGTGCTGACGAAAAATTGATCCATTATGACAATATAATTAACGAGGATTTATCAAAGACATTGAAAATCATGAGCTTCCCGAATATGATTTCGGTACCCATATATGTTGTTATATCTCTACTAAAATTAAGATCGCACTCAAAAAACCTAAGTGCAAGATTCTCCTATACAGAAAAGATTAGTCTCAATTGGTTAAAGTTTATTGTTGTGGGATTGGGAATATTCACTCTGAGTTCCATTGTAGGAATGATACTTGAAAGTTATCCATTTGTCAGTAATGTTATGCATTACCAAATCGGGTACCTTGGTCTTGCCATTGCCATATTTTTCCTAGGATACTATGGGATCAGGCAGCAGGCTATCTATAAACCACCTACCGAACCATTATCTAGTGAAAAGGAATTAACTCTAGGTTCAAGTCGAAAGAAGGTTGAATCAAGATATCTTCATTCTGGTCTTAAGGACAATGAAGCTGACAAATACAGACAAGAATTATTGGATTTCTTCAATGTTGAGAAGCCATATCTTAATGGTAAGCTAAGTCTGCAAGAAGTCGCAGAGCATCTGGATGTATCAGTTAACCACCTCTCACAGGTAATTAATGAAAAGATAGGCAAGACATTTTTTGATTTTGTGAATGACTATCGAATTGAAGAAGTGAAAATAAAACTTGCAAACTTTAAAAACCAGAGCTTTACCATACTCGCTTTAGCCTTTGATAGCGGATTTAACTCCAAGTCCAGCTTTAACAATATATTTAAAAAATCTACAGGAGTAACCCCCTCACAATATGTGAAAATGAAAACTCAATAGCTTCTGATTTTCTAAGATTGAACGTCCAGAATCATAGGGATTTGTCCCAACCTATAAGATTGGTCGACTGGTTTTAATATTTGTTAGTTGTTTGTACCATCAAACATTCCGAAGAACAATATTACAACTAAGACCAAATGATAAAAAAAGCACTATATATTCTGGCAGGCTTCATCACCTTTGTTGGTTTGTTGTTCCTACACATGTACATTGTTACTGAGGATGAATACCTAATGTATGAAACAGCAGACCTTGATTTATCCATTCCAAGTATTGAAATTCAGGAAACCATATTGCATTCCGAAACATTTGGAGAGGACACATCTGATGTTGTGATTATTCTTCATGACGGCCCCGGTAAAGACTTTCGCCTTTTGCTGCCTTTACAACGACTGTCTAACCAGCATTTCATTGTTTTTTACGATCAGAGAGGAAGTGGGCTTTCTCAAAGAGTAGATAGGAAAACACTGAATATGGATCAAATGATAGAAGATCTTCATTCAGTAATTGAGTATTATTCAAATACTTCATCAGTAAGCATCATTGGTCATTCCTGGGGCGGACTTCTTGCGACCGCATATGCTTCGAAATATCCCTTAAAGGTTTACCAACTGATTATTATTGAACCTTGGGATTACTCTCCAAACACTATTGAGAAAAAGACAATCAGACTATCACAGCTATCCATGAGGTACTGGTTTGAATCCCGACATGTAAAAGGTCCTGACCAGCAAGCATCATCAGATTACTACTTTGCTCATGTAGACCAGATGGAGGAGATCCATGAAGGAGGCCGTCCGTATCTGGAAACCATAGACTCTATTGAAAATATATACTGGCGATATGGTTCCCTGGCAAACAAAATGATTCTGGAAAACATCATTAATGAACAGGGCAATCTACGACTACAATATTTCAATAAGATAGATGAGTTCAAAAATGACATCCTGATCATGGCAGAAGCTCAGGAGATGGATAATTCAATCATACAAATACAACTTCTATCAGCCTGTATAGAGCAATGCCATTTTGAGACTGTCCAAACAACTATCGTCAAGGACACATGTGAATACATTAAAATTATTCAAAATTTTCTCCAAACTAAGCCCAAATAAAAACTACCATGAAAAGATTAATAAGAAATTCATATAAGGTGCTCGCTATTATGTGCTTTTGTGTGATCACTGCTTCCAATATGAAGGCTCAGAATCCTATTGAAATGTATATACAATCAGATAGCCTGAGATCCTTAAACAAGCTTCAAGAAGCTGAACACCTTCTAGTTCAGCTTTCGCAAAAGAATCCATATAATTCTGAACATTTCTATTTGTTGGGTGAAATATATAACCAACAAGAAGAATACGAAAAGTCAATAACTGAATTTAAAAAGGCCCAAAAATTAGGTGAATTTGGTCGATCTAACTACTATCTATCATGCAATTACGTAAACCTGGGTCAGCGGGATTCAGCGGTCTATTATTTGTCGGAGCATCTTAATACGCCGTTAAATGGTGATCATCCTTATAATGATGATGTGCTTACTGATTCAATATTTCAAGAGCTAAGTACAATGGAGGAATTTCGAAGGCTGCTCCCGCCTGTGAGCGCTGACTCCAGTTCTATGATTGAAAACTGGATTACAGACCTTACTTATTCGTCTACCATGCTCAAGAAGACTCATTATAATCCCTTTATTAAATTAAGCGAAGCCGATTGGGATCATACTATAGACCAGCTCATTGCTGATATTCCGAAATTAAACGAAGATGAGATCTGGGTGCGAATTGCACAGTTTGTTACAATGATCGGAGATGGACATACAAGGATGTTGCCTTCTAACTATAATAAAACCAAATCCAAAGATCTGCCTCTGATTACAAGATTATTCTCTGATGGATGCTATATTATTAAAACCTCTGAGGAGTACACTGATCTATTAGGCGCAAAGATCCTACGAGTTGAGGACATGAAATTTGATGATGTCTATAAATCTGTATGCTCAGTTATTCCTATAGACAATGACATGGATTATAGGTTTCTATTTGACTGGGAATTCTACAAAATGAATACTTTGCATGGCTTGGGAATTTGTGGGTCAATTGATGAACTGGAAATTGGATATTCCTTAAATGGAGAAATAGGTACCCGAAAGATTTTATCCGAAACTGAGGAAACCTTCCCAGAACTAATATCTTATCATGACTATCACAATACAAATAATCCAATTTTCCTGGAAAACTACAGAAAGGAAAGCCTGAAATGGTATTGGTTCAAATATTTGGAAGAGGATAAAATTCTGTATGTCCAGATAAATAGTATCACCAGTCTGGAAGATAATCCATTACCAGAATTTTGTGATCGCATAAAAGCTCTTGTAGATACTGCTGATGTTTCAGCTTTTGTTTTCGACATCAGAAATAACGGAGGTGGGAATACTGAGCTCAATAAGCACTTTTTATCATTAATGTTGTCAGAGAACGTCAATATCAAAGGCAAATCATTTACTGTGATTGGCCCAAATACATTTTCTGCAGCCCAAAATTTGACAAACATTTTAGAAAATTATACCGAAACAATTTTCATTGGTGAACCGAGTGGTTCTAAACCGAATTTTATTGGGGAAGTTAACCCCATCAAATTACCGTACACCGGTATTATTGTGAGCTCATCTAACTTATATCATCAGTATGGTTACTCATCTGATAAGCGAATTTGGGTTGCTCCGGATGTGTATGTTGCCTTCAGTTTTGAAAACTACAAAGAGGGAATAGATCCGGTATTATCCCAGATCAAAGCCTACTTAAAAAGCAAATAATTAAAATAAAAATCATGAAAAGTTATTCTAAAAGTGTAAAAATTATTACTGGATTGCTGTTCGTAATCACGCTCTCCAATCAGCTAAATGCTCAATCTAATTCCACCAATTGGTTTTTAGCCAAAGATCAAAATGGAATAGAAGTATATACTAGAGAAGTGAAAAATAAAAATGTAAAGGAATTTAAGGCGGTATGTAAAATAAAAACATCTTTAGAAAGCCTTTGTAAATTGTATTATGATATGCAGCATAAACCCGATTGGGTATTTGCGTGTGAGTCAGCTAAGATACTCAAGGTTATTAGCCCAACTGAAAAAACTATTTACATAGAGAGTTATGCGCCATGGCCGGTTAAAAACAGAGATGTTATTATTAATACTGTTTTAACTCAAAACCCTGAAACAAACGAAATAATAATTAAAGAAATAGGTATTCCTGATTTCATTTCTAAAAATTCTGGGATAGTAAGAATCCCTGAATATAAAGGTTTCTACAGATTTAAACCACTAAACAATGGTCATGTCGAAGTTACATTCCAATGCTTTAGTGATCCAGGAGGAAAACTCCCAGGCTTCCTGGTAAATGTTTCCACTATTGATAACCCCTTTGATACTTTGACAAAAATGAAAGAGCTTTTGGAAAACAATAAGTTTAAGAAATGAGGGCAATTACATACATAAGATATGGAGCACCTGATGTTTTAAAACTTGCAGAAATAGAGAAGCCTGTTCCATGTGATAACGAAGTTTTAGTGAAAATAAAAGCTTCAACAGTAACTCCAATGGACTGGAAATTTAGAAGTGGAAACACACTTATTGCTCGATTAATGACCGGGATTATTAAACCTAAGATAAATATTTTGGGTGTGGAATTTTCAGGTGAAATTGAAGAAACTGGAAAAGATATTTCGAAATTTAAAATAGGTGATATGATTTTTGGTCGCGCAAAAAAGGCTGGAGCTTATGCTGAATACCTTTGTGTACCTGAAAAAGAGATTTGTTTGAATCCTTCAAATGCTTCATTCGGTGAGGCAGCCGGCATAACATTCGGTGCAACAACTGCATTATTTGGTTTAACAAACACAGGAAATATTCAGCAAGGCCAAAAAGTATTGATCAACGGTGCTTCTGGTGGAGTTGGGTTATTTGCAGTTCAATTAGCAAAATTTCATGGGGCTAAGGTAACAGCAGTTTGTAGCTCAACCAATCATAAAATGGTGATAGATTCAGGTGCTGATATAGTTATTGATTATATGACAACAGATTTTACAAAAAATGGAGAAATTTATGATATCGTTTTTGATTGTGTTGGTAAAAGAACGTATTCAGATTGCAAAAAATCATTGGTAAAACACGGAGTTTATATTTCAACGGTTTTAAGTTTCCCGCTTCTCATACAAATGTTTTCTTCATCTATTTTTGGAAGGAAAAAAGGCAAATTCATTTTTTCAGATTTCAAACCAGATGACCTTTTAATGTTAAAAGACCTATATGAAAAAAAAATCATAAAGACTGTCATTGATAAAACGTATTCCCTTAAAAATATTAGGGATGCACATCATTACGCTGAAAAAGGTCATGTAAAAGGAAAAGTGATCGTCGAAATTTGACAATAGAATTAAATAAAAAACCTATTAAACCTTAATACAAAAACAATGAAAACTAAACATTTTTTCCGCCTCGGGCTTGCCTTAATCTTAACTTTAACAAGCTTAAATATTAATGCACAAGAGAATAAAGAAGCTATAAAGAAAGCAGGTCAGTTCACATTTATCTATCCCTTGGGTACTAATGGTACAAGCTCGAAGGACATCTCAAATATTTTCTCTTTGAACGCAATAATTGGAATCAACGGAGGCTTACACACTGGCGCTGAATTAGGTGGTGTAATCAATTACAATAATGGAGATGTAACAGGCCTCCAGATGGCTGGTGTAAGTAATATCAATAGGAAAGAATCCAATGGAGTTTTTCTTTCAGGGGTAGCAAATATCTCGGGAAAATCATTAAGTGGAGCGGCCATATCTGGTGTGTTAAACATGGCAGGAGGTAATTCCAATGGTGTTCATGCATCTACAATCAACATTGCAGCTAAGGAATTTTCAGGAATTCAACTTGGTGTGATTAATACAGCAGGGAAATTAAAGGGCCTGCAACTTGGTGTAATTAACGTCGTGAAAGATGGCGACGAAGGAGTGCCAATAGGACTGATTAACATTGTCAAAAACGGATATCACGAATTCGAAGTAGTTGCGAGCGATTTGATTTACGCTAATCTTAGTTTTAAAATGGGTGTAGAAAAGTTTTATACCATTTTTAAGACAGGTTTCTCTACCCAGGAAGGAAATGCAGCATACAGTGCAGGAATCGGCTTTGGAAGTTTACTTCCGTTAAGTAATAATCATAAATTAAGCCTTGACCTTTCCATGAATACAATTACTGACAATTTTGAATGGGAAGAGCATTGGTTTGAAGATGTCGATATTCTTTACAAGGCAGATTTGAATTATAGATATGCATTGAGTGAAAAGCTGTCTCTGATTGCAGGTCCGTCGTTCAACCTCTATTATTCAGAGCCTAAAATTGATAGCAACAATCCAATCTTAAATATTCCCTACACGATAAAAACTACAGAATCGAATAATGGGAACTATAATATGTGGATTGGGTTGAATGCCGGATTTTCTTTTAGGTTATAGTTGAGACTTACTATTTTTAGATAAACCTGGCCTTCATTTTGGCTTTAGATTCTAATGAATCTGAGTGGGTGATTTATCTCACATAAGTTCTAAATCACCCACCCAAATCATACTCAGGGCATAATAAAGGGAACGTATTCATAACTGTTGAACATAGTAACAAATAAAAAGAGGGAAGAAATGAAACTAGATAAAAATACGCCTAGACTTTTAGGATTGGTACAATTGATTGTTTTCAGTGCCAGCATACTAAGTAATTTACTTCTCACATCAGTAGTTGGATCAGGTAATATATCCAGTATTCTTGTGAATATCTCAAATAATATTACCATGATGCGAATCAGCATTATTGTCGAACTGATTACCAGCATTGGAATCATATTTCTGGCAGTTATGTTTTATATAGTCTTTTATAAAAAATATAAAATAATTTCACTTATAGCACTGGGTTGCTTTTTTACGGAGGCAATTATCTTAGCAATAAGCAAGATAGGTGCTTTTGCTTTGATCCCTTTGAGCATTAAGTTCGCAGAAGCTGGATTTCCAGAATCATCCTACTTTCAAACATTAGGAGATCTCTTGTATTATGGTATTGATCGACAACTATACCATATACACATGTTATTCTTCATCTTGGGTGGAATACTATGGTATTACCTGTTTTATAAAACAAGGTATATTCCGCGTATAATATCTGTCTGGGGTCTTTTAGCAGTCGGTCTGATATCAATAAATGTTCTGTTAGTTCTCTATAATCGTGATTTCGGTAGTATAATTATTTTATTTCTTCCATACATGCCATTCGAACTATTTTTAGGTGTATGGTTAATAGTTAAAGGATTTAATTCATCTGCAATCAGAGCTACCAAAACAGAAATAACTCAAGCTTGAATGGCATCATAATTGGTAATCAATACTTTGGACGTCCAGAGTCTCATTTGACGCCTATCTCTATAGGGATGGGCGTACGAGTCATCTTTAGTTCTCAAATTTGTATTAGAATTTGAAATCACAATAAAAACAGTATTATGAAAAATAGAAGCCTCAATAATCAAACAGTTCTAATCACTGGTGCATCATCCGGAATTGGTTTTGCAACTGCAATCTACTTCGATAATATAGGCATAAAAGTCTATGCCGGAGTACGCAAGGAAAGTGACGGAGAAAGACTGAAAGAGCATGAAATAAATAATATCACACCGGTCATCCTTGACGTCTGTGATTATCCATCAATACAAAGAGCATTCGATCTCATCAAGAAGAAGGAAGAAGGAACAATATTTAATCTCATTAATAATGCCGGATTATCTCTAAATGGGCCACTGGAATTGATGGATCAAAATGATATTCAAAAACTAATTGATGTGAATGTTACTGGCCTGCTAACTGTAACCAGGACCTTTCTCCCTCTGATCAGAGAAAAGATGGGTCGATTGGTTAATATCAGCTCAGGACATGGACTTGTTGCCGTTCCAGACAAAAGTGTATATGCTGCATCGAAGTTTGCGGTACAGGCCGTGAGTGAATCTCTAAGGGTAGAGCTGATGCCTTTTGGAGTATTTGTTTCCAATATAGTTGTAGGAAAAATAAATACAAATGTGCTGGGAAAGATAATGGCTGAGAGACAGAAAATGACCGAGCAGACAAATTATGAGGTCTACGAGCTGTATAGAACCCAAATAGAATACTTCGACAGAGAAGTGAAAAATCTACCTTCTATTGAAGCAAGTGAGGCTGCAGAAATGATATCCCGTGCTCTAACAGACGAGAAGCCTAAAATGCAATACTTGGTAGGACCAGGGGCAAAAAAAATGAAAATACTTGCTCTCTTCCCACCAAAGATGAGAGGTAAGATGCTATATAAAGCAATATTCAAATAAATTTCCTCTGATACAATCGCAACAACAGAAAGATGTGTCTAATTTAAATCTTAAGATATGGAAATCAACAACTTAAAAGTAGACAAAGAACGTAATCGGACTGCAAAAAAAGTTGGATTACTGTATTTACTAATTATAGTATCGTCAATAATAACTCTAATTTTTATTGATTCGCAATATTCTGTTAGTGGGGATGTTGTTGAAACAATAAAAAATATTGTAGCAAATGACTTGTTCTTCAGAATAAACACAGCATATAATTTAGTAATGTATATAGGTGTTATAGCCCTAAGTGTTTATCTATATGAGACATTAAAGGTAATAAACAAACCACTCGCTTTAATGGCATTTTCTTTTCGATTAGGTGAAGCAATATTGGGAGGAATTCAGGTGCTATGCTATTTGATTGTTTTATTATTACTAAATGAGAATAATTTCATACTAGCATTTGATATGGACGCAAAACGGTCTTTAGTAGAATTATTCATGGGGATATTTGATCAATTGATTATTATAATCTTTGCTTTTCTTGGTTTAGGATCTCTTATCTTCTTTTATCTATTCTACAAATCAAAATATATTCCAAGAGCAATTTCTATTTGGGGAATGTGTTCTTTCTTTTTGGTAATTGTTGGTTCCATTATCGTAAGCAAACGGTCTGGTGCATATTGTCAGGTCTAGGATGAAGCATTACTTTTCCAGGAAAGATATATTATGATACTTCATCAACACAGAAACCCGGTTTTTCAAAAAATGCTCAGTCGTAGGATAACACCTCAAGAA
>JABHCC010000085.1 GCA_018669475.1 Bacteroidota bacterium
GCCCAGCCTGAGTTTGAGGCTGAGCTACTTAAGCTTTATAAGAAGGATCCTAAGAAAGCTATCGAGAAGCTTACTCAATACTCACTTGACGTGGCCAATGCGGCTGTTGAGCGGTATTGGGAGCTGGGGGATGAGCTTTGGGGTAATTATACGAGGTATTTTTAGGACGGTCGTTAGTCCCTGGTCGAGGGTCCCTGGTCGAGGGTCCCTGGGCTTTATTTATGCTGCTTTACCTTGACAGCTGTAGGGCCTTTGTGTCCCATTTCAACTTCAAAGCTAACGAGATTGCCCTCTTTTATGTCGTCAAGTACATTATTTATATGTACGAAAACACTTTCTTTTGTTTCTGAGTCTCTGATAAATCCGAAACCTTTGGAATCATTAAAGAAGGAAACCGTTCCTTTTCTAATTGGATCGGGCTCATCAGCGGGATCGCGTTTGGGTACGCCAATTTGAATGTCTTCCAATTTAACATCCGTTTTTTTATTCGGATCAGGAGGAGTAGAGGATATCATTCCGTTCTCATCGACATAAGCGATCATGTCATCGAGACCTCCGGATTTTTCATTTTCCTTCCTGGCCAATCTTTTCTTCTCTTTGTCTTTTCTCTTTTTTTCTTTTTTGTTTCTAACTTCTTTTTTGTTGAAAGTTTCTTGTGATCTACCCATGAATTGTATTTAGTATTTTATGATTAATAATTAATATGTTAAAGATACTGGAAGACAGTTAATTCACCAAAAGCAAAGTTCCTATTTGAATCTTTGTTTTGCTGATTGATATTCTTTTTTCAGTTCAGTAAAGATTTTACTTACTGTGGAAATTTTAGTCACTCTACCTGCATTTGCTCCTGTGAAAGCAAAACCATTTGTAAGATTACCCTGATAAGCTGCCAGCAGTGCTTCGGAAATGCAGTACGATGTAGTTTTCGGATTACACGATTTGATACAATTATTCCTGCAAAACTCTGGTCTTCTTTTTCCTTCATTTGCTTCACTCAGGAATTTATTGAAGATTGTTCTGCCGGGCATACCAACAGGACTTTTAATTATCCTAACATCTTCTTCTTTGGCCTGTACAATCGCATTTTTGAATTCAATAGATGCATCACACTCTTCGGTAGCTACAAACCGAGTACCCAATTGTACTGCAGCTGCGCCTCTTTCCATAATCTGATACATGTCTTCTCCATCAAAAATACCTCCGGCAGCAATCACGGGAATATCTTTTCCGTATTTTGCTTTCATATCTTCAGTGACCCGCAAAACATCAGAAACCAGATTTTCGAGTTTATTGTTTTCGTTATCAAGGTCATGAGCTTTAAAACCTAAATGGCCACCAGCTTTAGGCCCTTCAACAACGAATGCATCCGGCAGGTAATTAAAATTCTGCTTCCACTTTTGACACAGCAGAGAAGCTGCCCTGGCAGAAGAGACGATAGGTACAAGTTTCGTTTTGATACCCTCACCAAGATATTTTGGAAGATCAAGAGGCAGTCCTGCTCCAGAGAATATTACGTCGATCCCTTCCTCAATTGTGGTGCGAACCATATCGGAGAAATTAGTAATAACCGACATGATGTTGACTCCCAGTACTCCTACTGTTTGCTCACGGGCCTTTCGTATTTCATTTCGAATAGCCTCGATATTCCTATTTCGGTAATTAGCGTTGGTTTGATTACCAATCAAACCAATCCCAACAGTAGAAATCACTCCGATACCTCCCATATTAGCGACAGCTGATGCCAGCCCGGACAAGGAGATACCTATACCCATTCCCCCTTGAATGATGGGGATGGGTATTTTTAGATCACCTATGTTTAATGATTTCAAATTAAGACTGTTTAGTTAATTGATTTAACATTGACGGCCATCAAACCTTTGTCACCTTTTTTGGATTCGAACTCAACTTTTTGATCTGGTTGTAATCCGTCATAAGGGTTTGATAAACCACTCCGATGAACAAAAATATCTCCACCTTCTTCAGACTCGATGAAACCAAAACCTTTAGTTTCATTATACCATTTTACTTTACCTTTTGCCATAATAGTTATTCGTTTATTGATCAAAATATTTTGCGAAGGTAGTCTTTATTTTTTAATGCAAAAGCTTCATGATACTCATTGGGCTTGTGAACATTGGAAAGGGAGTACTATTCCTGGTTATTTATCCTGATATTGACTATTTCTGATTTTGTACCTATTCTGATTGGCATCATCGAGGTTCCATATCCGGAGGAAACATAATAGTGGGTATTATTCTTTTTCAGATATCCCCAGTCTTTTTCAAAAATTCTTTTTGTTATCAAGCTAAACGGCCATAACTGGCCGCTATGTGTATGTCCTGAGAATTGAAAATCGATTGCAAACTTAGCTGTTTCATGAAGTTTATAGGGTTGATGGTCGATTAGGAATACAGGCAGACTGAAATCAATTCCTTCGCTTAGTTCGTTTAGAGATTTGCGCTTTTTACCCACTACACTATTAGATTCAATGTCATCCCGGCCAATAATATAGAACAGATCATCAACTTTGATAGTTTTATCACGTAGCATTTTGATTCCATTGTTCTCAAAACTATCAAGATCTTTATATGCTCTGCTTATATATTCATGATTACCAAGACATGAGTACACACCGTATTTTGAATTAATCTCCTTGAAATGTTCCAATAATTTGTAGTGTTTAACGACTTTTATATTGTCGTCTATAATGTCGCCTCCAATAATTACCAGATCAGGTTTGAGATTATTGATAGTGTTTATCAGTCGTCTTGTTTTTGATTTATTTACTGAAGTTCCAAGGTGAATATCACTGACAGCAACAATGTTAAGTCCGGACAAAGAAGCTTGATTTTTATCAATATCTATATTCAGATTTGTGATTATTGGAGTTCGGGCATTAATATAGCCGAGAATATAGGCAATAGATATTATAAGCAGGGAGATAATTCCAACGACAAGTTTTGTCTTTTGAAAATCGAGGGTGATGAAAGAAGGATAGAATGGGATAATGTAGTTAAGCAGACGGATGATGTCGATGAAAACAACAAGGAGAAAGGCATACAGGAAGAATCCAATTCCGATTGAGCCTATTTTTATCAGGGCATTGCTCAGTTTGCTAACAGAGTAGGCCTCAAATGCTTTTCCTATAAACCAGGAAAGCATTAAGAAAAGATATATAAGCAACAGTATGCCTGAGTTATAGGAAAGACCGGAAAGGGCTTGATCGATTCTGGTGTAGACATAGAAGCCGGTAGAACCCAGAATAGTTAGCAAAATGGATAGGAATATTACAGTTCTCATTCGTTCAGATTAGATAAAAGTCAAGGCTAATCTTTTATGAGGCGGAGAGCTTCTTTTCTGCTCAGGTTTGCCAGATTAGTATTATTAGCAAAATCTCTAACCCAATCAGGATTAGTTCTGCTATATTGTCTTAACATCCATCCAATCGCTTTGTTTATGAAAAACTCTTTGGAACCGAGAAGGTAGTTGATTGAGGAAGCAAGTAATGCCGTGTCAAGGTTTTCTTTGTAGTGTAGTTGAAACAGAATAGAAGATCGTTGAAGCCAGATGTTTCCTGAAGCCAGCCATTTATTTACATGGGGTGTAATTTGTTCAGGATAAAGCTTGAAATACTCGGCCATCAATTTGGGTGAAATAAAATCAATTGTGTCCCACCATGAATTATGGATCACCATATATTCGAAAAGTTCAATATCAGCTTTTTCGAATTGCTTTAAATATTTATAGCAGAATTCCTGCGCGAAATAATGATACTCCCGCTCGGGTTTGGCCCAAAAAGTTTTCACAATAGATTCGACTTGTGACTTTGGTGGCAGGTATTGCTTTTGTAAAAATGGCTTTTGAATTTCTCTTCGGAGGGGTGAGGAAATACCAAGAAACTCAAAATGGTTTTTCATATAAGCCTTTTGTCCGGCTGCATTTTGCGGATTGGCGAATTTCTGAAATTCAGTTTCAAGTGTTTCTACAAATTCCTGCATTTTTGATCTGAACTTTGGCGTGAAAGATAATCATTGCTTACTTTTTTTCTTTCAGTTGTTTCTTAATTTTTATAAGGTAGCTCAGGTTCAAAACCAGAGAGAAGCCAAATAGTACAGATGTAATAATTGATATAAACACATTGTTGTTTAAGTACAGGTAGTTGAGTAGATAACTCATGAGTCCCAGTACTATGGCAAGCTGTCCGAATACTAAAAGTAAATGTGTTGTTTTCATTTCTCTAATGATCTGATGTTATTCTCAGACAGGATTTCAACAAGTTGTTTCTTGATTTCTTGTTTAATACTGAGGATTGGTTTTCTTGCGACACCACCATATAAACCGATATGGTCCATTGCTTCTTTCAGAGCAGGAACTCCCCATTTGCTGGTAATAGCTGCGTTTACGGCTATCATTTTGTGTTGTGTTTCCCGGGCCTTTTGCAAGTCTCCAGCCATATAATCTTTATATATTTTGATACATTGCTTCGGGGCAATATTCGCTAAGGCAAGGATACCACCTATTGCGCCAATACTAAGTGCAGGAAGAAGAAATCCGGCAGAACCCGCAAGGATTTGAAATTCGGGCTTCACCCTGTTCCTGATATCTCCCATCTTGACAATGTTACCTCCGGAGTCTTTCATTCCAATTATGTTCTGATGAGCTGATATCTCCACAATTGTATCGGCATTCATGTCTAATCCTGAATTGGCAGGCATATTATAGACAATGACTGGTAGAGGAGAGGCATCGGCCACCGCAAAATAATGTCCGGTCAATGCTTCTTTTGTCATCAATCCTCTATAGTAGCTTGGATTCAAAACAAGAACGGCATCAGCACCTGATTTTGCAGCTGCGTTTGTCAGGTGAATCGTTTCTCTGGTTGATTGACAGCCCGTACCCGCAAGCATAATTTTATCAGCAGGAATAGCTTCTCTGGTGGCTTCGAAAACTTCCTGTTTTTCTTTATCAGATAGATTTACCAATTCACCATTTGATCCAAGTACAAGAAATCCTGTAAGATCGAACTGCGACAACTTTGTGATATTGTCACACATCTTATCGAGAGCCAGGTTTTCATTATTGTCAAATGAGCAGGGTAATGGAGGGAAGATTCCGTTTAGTTTCATCCGCGTGTGTGTAAAGGTATTTTTCCTTTTGTCATGCTCGGTTCATCATATTGAATGCTATTACCATTACACCAGAATTATTCCCGGGTGCAGAACACTTATAATAAATGGATCAGTAGCTTAAGCCCTACCTCTTTGCAGCACGTTTAGCAGCTTTTTCAGCCCTTTTCTCTTTCAAACTCTTTGTCGCCTCTTTCTTAACGTTCTTTTTTGCATCCTGTGATTTTGCCATGGCTATTGT
Source organism: Bacteroidota bacterium (assembly GCA_018669475.1). Taxonomy (GTDB): domain Bacteria; phylum Bacteroidota; class Bacteroidia; order Bacteroidales; family UBA12481; genus JABHCC01. The sequence goes on from JABHCC010000085.1 coordinate 5,368, forward strand.
TTAGTATTGTTTTAATATTCTAAGCGTAAAGGTAAGGATTGTTTGGGAACATGGTTTAATTGTTACTAAGCTCAACTAATAAGCCAGTGCTTTTCGGGGAATTATTTTGGCCTCAACTTTCGGAGCTGAGCCTTTGTACTTTAGTTTATAGCTTAAAGGAGAGTTAATTACCGGAAACATTCCCTTCAGAGTATTTGTTGCATCGTCGCCTTCAAAAGCCAGATACCCATATTTGCCATAGTGCATTAGTTTTGTAGCCAGACTCTTTAAAGCCACAGGATTATTTGTTGCCAGAAAGCCTAAAGTAAATTCTTTATTATTGGGATTCGATAATGTATAAACCAATGAGCCGCTTTTTCTTGCGGTGTTAAAATTCACCATTACATCCTCTGAGAAATGATCATTATATTCATCTGAAATCTGAACTTTTTCTGCGAACTTATTCTCAAAACCAAATATCCAAGCTGGTTTATCACCAGGTATAGACTCAATATCAGTATCGTACACTATTTTTAGCGTATTTCCCTGAGCCTTTTGAATTTGACTCCACATTTTTCCAAGATCTTCATATTCTTTCAGGTTTGAGCTTTTACCCGGAAGAATTACAATTCCATTTTTGCTTCCCATTACTTGTGACAAGCTGGTCGGAACTTCGTTTCTGTCCAGTCTTCTGAAAATATTGAACTGAGGATCGATTTCTATTTTTAAAGGTTTCTTATCAGATGTGAGAGTAAAAAACTCTTCTCGTTTGTTGAAGTTGATGTTTTCAAGCTGCACTTCTGTTTCACCTTCGCAGTACAAAACAACCGGTACAAGCAAATCAAATACATCCTCATTCTGAGTTTGTGACAATTTTATCCGGCTAATGTATTTCCCCTTTTTTTCTTTTACAGATACTTCAGACAGTTCAAGTGTGGGAGCACCGGTTCGGCCGATCCATTGCTTAAAGAATGCCTGTAAATCTTCACCACTTACTTCTTCAAAACACTTTTGGATATCATTGAATGAGGCCTTCCTGTATTTATTCTCTTCATAGAATTTGCGGTATGATTTCTTAAACACCTCATCACCAAATTTATATCGCAACATCTCATTGAACATCATGGATTTACCGTAGCCAATAGCTTCTTCAGCAGAGTTATTACGGGAGAGGAATTCAGCTACTGGAAAGTCATTCTCAAGATTAACATAGTCAGTGTATTTTTGCAAAGTATTACGACGATAATCTCCGGCAATTCCTTGTTTTTCTTTTATCAGATGGTCGGCCATATATACAGTGATTCCTTCGCACCAATTTCCGGTTTCATAATCAACAAAGACACTATTGCCCCAATAGTTATGTAACAGTTCATGCGGATAAGATGAATGAAGTATCCATGGAAATCTGATTACTTTCTCACCCAGCAGAGTGAAAGAAGGCATACCATAACCTGTTTCCCAGAAGTTCTCAACCAAAGCAAATTTGGTGTAAGGATAATCGCCTAATAAATCCTGATACAATCTGATATAATCGGCAGTTACTTTTATATACCGTTGTGCTAAGGCTTCATCCGGTGTGCGTAAAAATGCCTGCACCAAAACATTTTCAAATTGTTCTGAATATTCCGTCCATTTGGCTGCAATAAGATATATCTCATCCATTGGCTCAGGTGACTCATATTTTATGGTCATCTTATTGCCAACAAGTTCATTTCTAACTCTCTTGCCTTGCGACACAACAGCCCAGTCCTCATCAATTTTCACAGTCAGTTCAAAAGATGACATTTCTGAAGCTTCAAAACGGGGAACCCAATATGTTGATCCTGCCAAATACACACCCTTATCGAAAATTATTCCACTGGTTTCACTAAAACCGCGAGCATACTCAACAGCTCCTTCAACAATTTCATGTTTGATTATACCGCTATACTGAACAGGTATTTTCAGTAATTTTTTATCTGTCGATGGAACCTGGATGCTATATTTTGCAAGGGTAACGGCTCTGGAGCTATCAGAATCTTCATTGTCAAACCTGACAATTTTTATCTGCTTTGATAATGATTTTAGCTTTAGATTATTATTCAGATAGAATACTGCTTCATCTGAATTATTAAGTAATTCCACAGGTATGATTATGTTGTCAATTACATCAATAGTATTCGACTGTATGTCTATATCTACAATAAGCTTATGATGTAATGTCTGTGAATATGAGTAATTTGCGAACAATAAAGCCACAAGTATCAAAAATAGGTTCTTCATAAATATATCTTTGTTTTTATTAACTACTTTCAGAAAGACAAAAGTATAGTATTTTGCCTATTTTCGATACAAATTTCAAATTTGAATGTTTAGTGTAAAACCTGAAGTTTCTGTAATTCTGCCCTTTTATAATGCCTGTACCACACTTAGCAGGGCTATCGGGAGTATTGCAGCTCAAGGTTTGAGGAGCTTTGAATGTATTCTTATCAATAATAACTCTTCGGATGGGAGTGTTGACATAGCCCGTGAACAATGTAATAAAGATAGCCGGTTCAGGCTCATTCACGAGGAGAGGCAAGGAGTTATGTTTGCATCAAATGCAGGATCTGAAAATGCCAGGGGGAGGTATATCACCCGCATGGATGCAGACGACCGGGCATACCCCAATCGCCTGCAATTGCAGGTCGAATTCCTGGATGCCAACCCTGATTACGGAGCTGTTGCAGGTTTAGTTAAGCATATCAGCCATTCTGAATACACAAAAGGTTTTGCCCGCTATGTAGGCTGGGTAAATTCTGTTCGGTCATACCAGGAGATTTTGAACAGCCAGTTTATCGAATCTCCTGTTGTGAATCCATCCGCCATGTGGCGCAGAGAAATTGCTGAAGAGCACGGAATGTACAAATCAGGAGATTTTCCAGAAGATTATGAGATGTGGTTGCGCTGGTTGAGCAAAGGAGTAAAAATCAGGAAACTTGATGAGACAATACTTGACTGGCATGATTCTGATACACGGCTAACCCGATGCGATTCAATATACAGCGACGCATCTTTCTACCGGATAAAATCAAAATACCTGGCCGCCTGGCTTGAAAAGAATAATCCCTTTCATCCCCGAATTGCTGTATGGGGTGCCAGTAGAATATCACGTCGTCGGGCTCGATTATTGAGACAGTATGGTGTTGAAATTGAGTGTTTCATCGATATAAGGAGAAATCGGCAGCTTGATCAGGAATTGGTGTATTACAAAGACATCCCGGCTCCCGGAAAAATGTTTATTCTCACATATATTAAGCAGATGAATGCCAGAGATGAGATCCAGGTATTTCTTCACGACAGGGCTTATCAGGAGGGAAAAAACTACCTTTTGATATCCTGATTAAGATTCTATTGAGCACAGTTTACACAGAACAGGCTTTCGGGTCGGAATAATATCCTGCCAATCGGAATAGGCTGCTTGCACTTCATACATAGTCCGAATTCTTTGGTGCCTAGTTGAGCAGATACCCGCTGCAGGCTTTTTAGTTTGCCTCTTGCCTGCCTGAGTGATGCTTCAGTAACGCTTCTATTATTAATGGCATCCATACGCGAAACCCGCCCGATGGCACAATCAGGAGCCTCCGGTTTTGTCATTTCCTTATATTCTTCAATTTGGAGTTCGGTTCTCCTTATCTCTGACAGTATCTTTTGTTTTATCTCTTCGCTTTCCATTGCATCTCATTTTAATATTTCATCCAGTTCATCCCCATAATCAAATTGCAAATCTTCATGCAGGCTTGAAATGCATTTCTTAATTTGGCTTACCTGCCGGATAAAAATATTTGTCAGGCTTACATTATGTCCAATAGCGGGCTTCATCTTTTTTAATTTGGCGCAAAAGTAAATCAGCAATTCCACTTCTGTCTCCTTTTTCTTAGAATACCTGATATACTTCTTGATATTACGCAATATCTTTCTAACGCTTTTTTTAATGAAATAGTAGCTGCGTATGTTTATTTCAGCAAAATCATTATCGATTTCTTTTTTAACACTTTCAATATAGGATGCTTCATCAGATGCTTCGAATAAGAGGTAAGTCAGTAACTCTTTGTTTTCTTTTTTGAATTTTGCGAGTTGCAGACAAAGGTTGAGCAGCTCCTTTGCTTGTTGGGTGCTTAGCTCATCTTTTAGTTCCTTTATCGATGCTGGCTTCATAGGGGGGGATCGGTTACTCGGTTACTCCGTTACTCGGTACTTGGATTTTAGTTTTTTTATTAATAGGATTTCGGCTTGGAATTGCCAGTCGAATGATCTGGTTTGGTTGGCCAGATGTGAGTGGTGATCCTGGTCGAGGATGTAATTATCGGGTTTATTCAGGATGCGGGTTTTGGAATAAACTGCTTCCAGGGTTTTTCTTAGTTCAAGAAATTCATCTGGTAACTGCCGGATATGCTTCAGGGCTGTTGCCTCATCTTCATTGCTTTCAGCCATATCGTAGTCTTTTAAAGCCAGCAGGATTTTGGGAGTGAATTGAGCCAGTTTGTTGACTTGTTCGTACACCTCCAGGGTGTGGATATTTCTGATAGCATGAGATTTCATGATGGCAATTTTCTGAGCAACAGAGTCGCAGGTTTGTGACGTCAATAATGCTTTTTCAAGTCGTTTTTCATGCATCTCGGTCCACTTTCCTTTTTGTTTTTCATCCGGCAGGATAATTAGTGCTTTCTCAATTGCATTATCTCTTTTGACTAAATAATTGCGCAAATTACCTGTCAGGAGGGCATTTTTGTAAAAGGCGACCGGGCCTTCGAGTTGATCAACAAAGGCATATTCTTCACCTGATAAAGTGCTTGAAAATTCCCGGTGCCGGTAGGCGGCCTTAATTTCTTCTTTACTACGGCGATCACCCGCCCAGGTGTACTCAGCAAATGCAATTATTCCACGTTTATACAATTCAAAATGTGGCGAATCATCATCCCAGAGGGTCAATAGCAGTCCGCTTAAGCCACTTTCGATTGAGCTTTTTGCAAAGGCCCTGATATTATTCATATTGCTCTCGCTCTGAGGCATCAGAACCCAGCGTGTTTGTCCGGCTGTGGCGCCCATAACCTGCAGACCTTTAGAGCGGAACCACTCCATAGCTTTTGCATTCCCCACGGCTTCAGCTGCCCGATAGTTCCATCTCATGTAAATACAATTCTTTGGAAAACGATCGAGAAATTCAACAAGCTTATGTTCATTTTCTGCCCAAATGCTGTCAACCTCTTTTTCAGTAAGCTCAGTGTTGAACATGGGGCGATAAACACCAGCATGTTTCAAAGGCATATCATCCCAAAAAATGGGTATCCTGCCTTGTTCTTCTGCAAACTTACAAACCTTATCCAGCCAAATCAGTTGTAATTCAAGGGCAGATTTTCCGCTGCCTCGCCCTGTTGTATGCACCTCATCACCGCCAACATGCAGGTATTTGCCATGAGGGGTGGCTTCAATGGCATCGAGGTAGAGATCAAACTGCAGGTCATAGGTTTTAGGATCCAGGGGATTGAAGGCCCAGTCATTAGTAGGATCATCACGTAAATCTTTGTATTCCTCATGTTTTAATACGAAAGAGGCATGTCCGAGTCCTTGAATCAGCGGACTGATTTCAATATTTCTTTCCTGGGCATAATCGCAAAGTTTTTTCCACTCATCAATACTTAAAGCATCGGCTGATCCCACTGCTGGCCGTCGCTCATACTGAATTTTGTCCTCCATCTCAGCAATTATTCCATTCACTTTGTACTTAGCCAGCTTATTGATCAGGTCGTAATAATATTCTGTTCTTTCCAGGTGGTGTTTAATGTCGAGATGGATGGCCCGGTATGCTAATTCGGGATAATCTTTGATAGTGCATTTTGGCAAGGGAATATCTTGTTCTCTGGCATCTTCAAGCAGTTGATCAAGGCTCATGAAGGCGTATAGCAAACCAGCCTTATCCTTGGCTGTCAGCTCTATTTGCTTCTTTGTAATATTAAGATAATATCCTTCGGATGGGAGATCAGCAGATTCATCCAGTATGCAAATTATTTGAGCTTCTGACTTGTCATTTAGTCTTTCGATTCTTCTTAATACATCTCCTGTTTGTGGAAGAGAAAGTTCTGAATCAAAATAGAAGTACAAAACATCATCAAATTCCAAGGCACTTTGGCCTGTGAATTCAATTTCCTGAGGATAGGGCAGAATGTTAAACTCACCTGAGATGTTGGTTTGTAACTCACAAGATGACAGCATGATGATGCATCCAATTAGAGATAATGCCAGTAATTTCTTCATGATTTTATTTAGTTAAGCGGTATACTTTTCTAAAATGATATCCACTGATGGTAAACATGATAGCATCCAAAAATAAGCGAGGACGATTCCACACTGTCCAGAAAATAAATTTCCAGAATTCACCACGGCCTTTACTTTGGATTCCAATAATAAGTAAAGATTTAATAAATGCTTTGAAATAGTGTCGTTCAATTTTTATTGGTCTTCTGTGGGCCTGTTTGTAATTGACGAGAAACTGTCGCATACGGGTGTAGTATGGTTTTACCGAATAGATATTTTCAATTATTGATTTGTATCCTTTTTGTAATTCCTCGGCATCCATTTTTGGAATAAAATTCATGGAGTAATCGGTATTACTTCCGGTGGCTTCAGTTGTTAATCTGTTTTCTGCCTTCAATCGTTCGTAGAGTTTGGTGTTTTTTGGAGCATTCAGCAATCCCACCATGGCCCAGACGATTCCACTTTGCTGAATAAAATCAATTTGCTCTTGAAAAACCTTTACTGAATCGCTGTCAAATCCCACTATAAAACCACCAGATACCTGCATCCCGGATGCCTGGATCTCTTTTACACTCAGGAGCATATCGCGGTTTTGATTTTGAAGCTTATTACTCTCATAAAGAGATTGTTCTGACGGAGTTTCAATTCCGATAAACGTAGAATTAATACCGGCTTGAATCATCAGAGAAATTAACTCCTTATCATCGGCGAGATCTATTGAGGTTTGTATGTTAAAAATAAAAGGATACTTGTGCCTCCGCATCCATTCGATTATAGCAGGTAAGAGCTCATTTTTAATTTGCCTTTTATTCCCGATAAAATTATCATCTGTAATTGATACATTTCCTCTCCATTTCAAATGGAAAAGGGCATCAAGTTCTCTGATTACCTGATCGGTCTGTTTCATTCTTACCTTATGGCCAAGGAGGGATGATATTTCACAGAAATCACAGGCAAACGGACAGCCCCGGGAGATCTGGATATTCATTGAGGCATAGGCTTTTCGATCAAGAAGATGAAACTCAGGGGTAGGGGAGCTGATGATATCAGCGTAAGCAGCAGTTTCATATAGCTTTTGAGGAGGAATCCCCTTTGCCAGATTATTCAGGAAGGGAGCCAGTGTAATTTCAGCTTCGTTCAGGATGAAATGATCAATTTGAGGGTAATTTTTGTGTTCCTGATTGAAGAGGGGCCCGCCTGCAACTATTTTCACCTCATGTTTTCTGCACTCTTCGATGACATTGTTCACTGATTCTTTCTGGATATACATGGCACTGATGAACACATAGTCGGCCCACTCCAAATCCTCTGGAAGCAGATCTGTGACATTCATGTCGAGCAGTTTCTTTTGCCAGTTTTCAGGCAGTAATGCTGAAACAGTGATTAATCCGAGAGGAGGGATAGCTGCTTTTTTTGATATAAAGTGCAAAGCATGAGTGAAGCTGAAAAAGGTATCAGGATATTTCGGGTATATCAGTAATACGTTCATGCCATTCATGCCGTTCATTCTCGGTTCAGCCTCTTTCTAGTTCCTCTGAAATAATACATATATGTATGCCCGGGTATCACCTGATGGCATATCATGCATGTAGTCGAAAGATTCTTTTAGTTTAAATTCTTTGCCAATTTTGGCTTGCAACATAGTTTTGTTGTATCTGTGCACCGGAAGTCCGCAGCATGTTTGTGCTCCATCTAAATTATATGCTGCAATGATAACAAAGCCATCAGGCTTAACCAGTTTTCTGATTAAATTGAAATAACTGTCCTGGTCAGCCTTATCATTAAAAAAGTGCAGAACGGCCCGGTCTTGCCACAAATCGATTAATGGCATTTTTTCGAGTGCCTTTGCTTGTGTCACATCATCTAAAATCCATTCTACCTGACTACTTTCAGCGCCCAGTCGTTCCTTTAGTTTATCCAAAGCTGTTGAGCTGATATCGTTCGCAATAATGTTTTCAAACCCATCCGACAGGAGATCATCAATAAAAGTAGACGCACCAGCTCCGATTGATAAAATACGGGCATCTGCTTCGAGCTCAGTTTGATTAATTAGCAGCATTGTTGGTCCGGCTGAATCCTCATACCAACCAAGCTTCTCGACAGGTGATTTTTCATAAGCTTTATTCCAATATGAGGAGTAGTCTGTTACATCAGGCTTTTTGGTTTCACACGAGGAGGCCATAACTTTTTCAGCAGGTGGGACTGGCTCCTCTGATTCCTCAGCAATTTTTATTCCATCGGCCAGTAATTCAATTTTTCTAAGCTTGTATAATGCCCCTATGGCTTTTTTAAATGCTTTTTTACTGATGCCAAAAAATGAAGAGATCTCTTCAGGCGAACTTTTATCGGTAATAGCCAGATAGCCCTGATTTTCTTGCAACAAGTTATATATCAGCTGTGTATTGGGGTCATTAGATTTTAAATATCCGATTGCCTGTAAAGAAATATCCAGTTTATTATCCTCCCGGATGGATTTTACATATCCTTTTAGCTTATCACCAACTTTAAGAGTTTTGAATATTTCATTTTCAAAAACTAATCCTTTATGCTGATTATTGACTATAACAGAGAATCCAAGATCGGTTTTTTGCATAACGATCAGATCAACTTTATCTCCTTCCTCAACTGATAATTCCTCGTTTTGAAGATGTTTTTCTATTTTATTGCTGGCGTACAGGCGGTCGGTTTTTGTGTCGAGATCCATGTACACGATATACCAACGACCCTCTTCCATTTTTTGTCGCTGCTCTTTGAAAGGAACCAGGAGATCCTTTTCCAGTCCCCAATCTAAAAAGGCACCTACTTCTGAAACTGCAGAGACTTTCAGAATGGCGAACTCGTTTATGAAAATCAGAGGGGTAAGGTTTGTGGCGATTTTTCTGTCGGCATAATCGCGGTATACAAATACGACAATCTCTTCATCCTGTTTATATTCCTCAGGACAGTATTTATTGGGCAGAAGCATATCTTCATCCTCATCATCTCCTAAATACAAACCAACACTTGTTTCTCTTAAAATTTTCAGGGTATTGTATTTGCCGACTTCAATCATAGCTACAAAGTTTTTACAAATGTAGTCAGGCTTTTACAGGATTCATAAAATCGGGAGGAAATCTATATCGGGAGTCGGGAATCGGGAGTCGGGAATCGGGAGTCGGGAATCGGGAATCGGGAATCGGGGCACGCGGGAATCGGGGGATAGGGAAAGGTGACGCCATCGTGACGCCGTCGTGACGCCGTCGTGACGCCATCGTGACGCCATTTCGTGACGCCGGACTTCGGATGCCGGACCTCGGACCTCGGACTGCGGACCCCCGGACCCCGGACCCAAATCTCTTTACTTCGTTGCCATATATTCTACAATTTCGGTGAGATTTGGAACTGAGGGTTGTGCTCCTTTTCGCGTAACTGAAATGGCTGCTGCTGCGCTGGCAAATTGGATGGCCTGTTCGAATGGTTTTTCATTTGCCAATGCCACTGCCAGGGAGCCGTTGAAAACATCACCGGCTGCTGTAGTGTCGATAGCTTTTTCTTTATAAGCACTGAAGTGTTGATGGCCATTTTCGTTGCACAACAGGCAACCTTTTTCGCCCAGAGTAACAATAATATTTTGAATGCCTTTTTCAAGGAGTTTTTTCGCTGCTACCCTGACAGAGCCTATATCGCTAAGTTTTTCGCCTGTCAGGATTTCCGTTTCTGATTCATTCGGAGTCAGGAGCCAGGTTTTGCTGAGGAGCTCATCTGGTAAGGTCTGAGCCGGAGCAGGGTTGATAATAACTCTTGTATTATGTTGATGTGCGATATCCACAATTGTTATAATGGTTTCAAGTGGAATTTCAAGCTGCACTAAAACATATTCAGCCTCAGAAATGGTTTTCTCAAATAATCGGATATCAGAGACTGACAAGCTCATGTTGGCTCCTGGAGCCACAGCGATTGAGTTTTCACCTTTCTCAGATACAAATATCTGTGCTATTCCAGTTGGTTCATCTTCATCATAGAGAATGAAATCAGTATTGAATCCTTCATTCTCAAAATGAGACAGCATATTTTCTCCGAAGATATCTTTTCCAATTTTGCTTATAAAGCAGATATTTCCTCCTGCACGTGAAGCTGCGACTGCCTGATTTGCTCCTTTTCCGCCAAATACCGTAGATGATTTACCCCCTAAAATTGTTTCACCCACTGCCGGAATTCTGGGAAGATAAATAACCAAATCCATATTTGAACTTCCGATCACTACCAAATTCATAAAATAAAATATTAGTTGTTTAGTCAGCTGTATTAAAAAATCAGGCAATTCTGGAATAAATAATGAGTCCTAAGCCAAGGATAAAGCATATGAACATGAGAATGATCAACCAGTTTTTTGATTTGGGCAGGTCTTTAAGTTCTTTCCAGATAAAGACACCCCATATTGCCGCTATCATTGTTGCTCCTTGTCCGAGGCCATATGCTATTGCCGGACCGGCTTGCTCGGATGCAATAATACTGAAAGACATGCCTATTCCCCAGATGATTCCACCCAGCAGACCGATGAGGTGAAGTTTTGGGGATCCGAGTTTAATGTAGTCTTTATATTTAACTGCTTTACCGCTTATGGGCTTATACATATTCACTGTGTTGAACAGAAAGTTTGACGCTAGCAGGCCCACGGCAAAAATCACCAATGCGGTATATGGTGTAAGTTTACCTACTTCGGGAGAGACAAAATCAAGTGACATTGATTGAGCGATATATTTATAGAAAAAGCCCATTGCAATACCTGCAAGCAGAGATATGATGATTCCTTTGAGGGGCTTTTGTTTAGACTTTTTGAGTATGTTTTTATATGCCAGTGCATCGAATATTACGGCGATAGCAATCAGTAGCACACCGGCAAAAAGTATAGTCGGATTCCCTTCGGGATTGTCGATATAATTCGTGATTACTCCCAGTACGAGGGCAATCCCGATACCGATTGGGAAAGCAATTGCCATACCGGCAATGTCGATAGCAATTACCAATAGCAGATTAGCAAAATTGAAAATTATTCCACTCACGAGAGCTGAAGCAATGAATTTTCCCTGGGCCTGTTTAATATCGAGCAGAAAGCTTCGTCCCTCATCTCCATATGATCCAAGGGTAAAAGCCAGTAGGAGGGTGACAATTAGAATCCCTAATGCATAATCCCAATAGAACAACTGAAAGGGCCATTTTTTACTTGACAGTTTCTGGGTATTTGCCCAGGATCCCCAGCAAAGCATGGTGATGATACAGAAAAGCACCGCAACAAAATAGCTACTGATTATATACATGTTTTTTAGGAAATATGATTATTTGCATCAAGGTAGTTTATTTTCTTCCACTGGCCCCAGGATTCTGCATATATATTAATATTGGAAGGAATTGGTTTCTACGTTTATTACCAATCGGTTCATCCGTTTAAAAATGAAGCAGGATGAGGATGACACGCGTTTTCCACTGGTTTGTTACTCAACAATACGAGAAAATTTGCATTCGATGCAGATCTGGTGTATATTTACATCAAGAGCAAAATATTATGACAAGACAAAGTATATCGTTCACAAAACCAAATGATGATTGGTTAAAAGCACAAGTAAATAATGAAGAATACACTAGCAAAAGCGAACTAATCAATGACTTGATTAGACAGGCTAGAAAACAGCAAGTTCAAGTAGATTTTATTAGAGCTAAATTGGATAAATCTGAAAGTAGTGGATTTACTGAAGATACAAAAGATCAAATTTTAGAACAATCAAAGTCTTTACTTAATGGCCAAATATAGATTAAGTAATGAAGCTAAAGAAGACTTGATACGAATTCATCATTGCGGCATCGAAAAGTTTGGAGTGACTCAAGCTGATAAATACATTGATTCATTTTTTGGGTATTTTGACATCATTGCCCAACGACCCTTTTCATTTGAATCGGTCGATTATATAAAAGCTGGTTATAGGCGTTGTGTTTGCGGACCTGATAGTATCTTTTACCGAATAAACAATGGAGCAATTGAAATAATGGCAATAATTGGAAGACAAGATTTGAATAAGATTCTATAATTATTCTGAACATATATGCCGTGTTCAACAACACCCTCGAAATTTGGTATAGATATATCAGATGATTATTTTTTGTTATGTGAGCTCCATCCTACAAATAAAATTGAATATATGCGGATGAAAACAAACTACATAGTATTAAAAAGGAGCCTAACTGTATTGTTAATAATGTTCACGTCAATATATTCTTATGCCCAATATGATAGTTTTCCTTTTGGAGGCTATAATCGAACATTCTTGATGCACTTACCAATTGGATATAATGGAACAAGCGATATTCCACTGATTGTTGTGATGCACGGAGGGTTTGGAAATGCCTATAATATTGAAAACCAATCACAGTTAAGTGCAAAAGCAGATGCAGAAAACTTTATAGTTGTATCTCCTGAGGGAGTTAAAGGAGGTGCTTTTAATATTAGTTCCTGGAATGCAGGCGGGTGTTGTGGTTTTGCAAGTAGCTCAAATGTAGATGATGTAGGCTTTATAGATGCATTATTAGATACTTTATTAAGTCAATATGCTATTGATTCAAATCGTATTTATGCCACAGGTATGTCAAACGGAGGTTTTATGTCATACAGATTAGCTTGTGAATTATCAGACAGAATTGCAGCTATTGCCCCAGTGGCTGCCTCAATGAGTATGGTAGCTTGCAATCCTGTTCGTCCTGTCCCTGTCATAGCTTTTCATTCCTATTTAGACACAAATGTGCCTTATTTGGGAGGTGTAGGGAGTGGTCCATCAGGTCACAATAATTCACCTCAAGATTCTGTTTTAAATGTCTGGGCAGGCATGAATAATTGTATGAATTTGAATGATACAATTATTGATAATAATGAATACACTTTGATTAAATGGACATCAGGTGATTGTGCATCTGAAGTTCATCATTATGCTACACAAGATGGCGGACATTCTTGGCCTGGGGGAGTTCAAACAGTAATTGGTGACCCTGTGTCAAGTTTCATTAATGCAACTGATTTGATGTGGTCGTTTTTTCAGCAACATACGCTTAATTGTAGTCCTTTATCGGCATTTAACAAAGGGTTAGAAAAAAACAAAACTGAAATATATCCAAATCCTACAAACGGACAATTAAAAATTCATTCAGAAATTATCTACACAAAACTCGAAATTTCAGTTTATAGTTTAACAGGACAAAAAATATTAACAGTTAAGGACCAAACAGAAATTGATATAAGCCACTTAACAAAAGGAGCATATTTTATTAAAGTCAAAATGGACGGAGCAATAAGGATGGAAAAAATAATAAAAATAGAATAGCCAGGATAAATTCCAGAAGGATGACAGGACATATCAATCTTGTTTCATCTTTCAATCAAAATCCAATTCAGGATAGTCTCAAATGCCAATCCTAAATTTCCAACCTGGCAATGATTCTGACCATGTTCTTTTTCGGTAAAAATATGTCCGGTAAGCGATTGAGCGTTGTTTAAGGCTTCCATTTGCATGTGGTGCATTTTCACAGGTACCATGTGGTCTTCTTCTCCGGTAAGAATCAGAACATCCTGGGTAACAAGATCAGAATGAAGATTCTCCTCGTTTATGGTAGTAAGTACTTTGAAAGCTTCAATAGGAATATCTTTATCTGTAACATACATAAGATGGTTGGCAAACCATGCATAGCTGAGATCCTTTTCCATTTGCTTTAACATCGTTTTATTAGTGAAGCGGGGTAGTTTATTTAGCATGAAGCGAGCCATTGCCTGTCCAAACTTGTTAGCATATTGGTTCACATCAAAGGATACACTTGATGCAACTACTCGCTTAATGCGAGGTTCGAAAGCTGCTGCTCTTAAACTGAGCCATCCTCCCATCGATATTCCAATTAAAGTCACATTATCCAGGTTGAAGTAATCCAGAATGGCTCCAACTGGTTTTTCCCATTCAATATCAAAGCCCATATCCTTTTTATTCCTTGATGATCCCATCCAGGGCGATTCAAATGTAATCACATCATAGCCATGTTGTTGAAAAAAGATCATCATTGAAAATAATTCCTCTTTATAGGAATCATACCCGCCATGAATCACAATGCTGCCTTTTTTCTTTCCGTTAAGTGCTTTTAGTCGTATGGATTGAATCGTTGTTTCTCCATACGGAACTTCGATAATCTCTAAGTCATAGCTCTCAACTGCCCCATAAAAGACATCAATGAATTTCTTATATAATTGTTCCTTCGTTGGTGCGTTAACTTGGTCGCTTTCTGCCTCATGAAAAAGGAAAAGCTCTGCAGCCCGATAGTAGAAAGCTGCATTTAGCAAGCGTTTATCAGCTTCAGCCTTCTCAGCAAGGACAAGCATGCTTTTTGTCCAATCATCAAATGATTTTATTGAGGGCCCAACTTCCATAAAATCCTCATATCTGGCATAGCCCATCGACAGCCATCTGTTCATCTGAAAATTAAATCCTGCATCTTCGTTAAAATCATGATATCCTATCGGATAAGTAATTTCTTGGGCTGATGTTTGTTGGATGTCAATTGAGATTAATACTCCTATTACAAGAATGATGATGAAATTCGACCGTATCATATCAGGCAATTTGATTTAATATAAATGTATTAAAACTGAGGAATAATTAATGAATAAATCGATCAATTAATGAACAGGATTTACAGCTTAGTTTGAATCGGTAAGAGGTACTGAATACACCGGATTGTTTAATTAACAATACGATGCAGCTTCTATATCTTTCAATCTTTGAGTTTATTGAAAGCTGGTACAACAAGAGAAGAAGGCATTCAGCTTTAGGATATAAACGCTAAATGAAGCAAGCCAAAGGCGAGCTCGGCATAGCCAATTTGAAAAAATAAATTGTAATTTTAGCAAACAGCATTAACTCAGCGTCCATTTAATTGTGGTAAGTCCAATACTCTTACAACAAAGGGGTTAAATTTAGGATACAAAGGTTCGTATGTGAACTATTATATTGCAAATAGTAAGGTTTTAGTGCCAAATTATAATGACCCAAACGATGCGACAGCACATACCATAATTCAGACTTTATATCGAAATAGAGCAGTGGTTGGTATCGATGTCAGAAATTTATATGAAAATGGAGGAATGGTTCATTGTGTAACTCAACAGCAAGCGATGGAACGATAATAAGGCCACAAGAACAATGAAATCAGGCTGATTGATTTTCTATAACTCGAATGCCTAATTTCGTTTTTTTAATAAAGAAACCAGGGTATGGATTAAAGGACTTCCCTTAAAATGCCAACGTCCCCATATTCAAAACTTTGGTAAACATTAAGAAAGGAAGGCAATTAGACCTTTTTGTAAAAATATCAAATAGAAAAATATTATGATGAGAAAATTAATTATTTTATTAGGTCTAATGTCATTAATTAATAATATTTACGCTCAGTATCCAAACAACGAAGATGGTCAATATGAGGATATGTTAACGCCTGAATACTATAATACACCAAATGGAGGCGCATTCAGACTTGAAGTAAACAAATTTGTGCACTATGCCAGACAACAACCTTTTCAGCACCCATTTAAGGATTCTTCGGGGCAGATACCGACATACACAATTCATAGAGGTTTTGGAGATGGAATTGGACCCGGAGGAACAGGTAGTCACCACCCTGCATTAGATTACTATGTTGGGAACTCAACACAAGTGAATATTTATGCTGCTCACGAAGGCATTGTCGCTATTAGCAGGGATATTGCCAGATATAGGCATTACCTTTCTGTAACTACTGATATACATGATAGTTTAGGTAACATAATTGGGGAAATGGCAACTTTATACGCACATATTGACCTCGACCTTGATTCTGCGGCCAATCTCAATTTAGATGGACAATACGTAAGCAAAGGCGATCTAGTTTCAATGCACTTATATTCAGGAACAATGGGCGGTCCACATCTGCATTTTGAAATAAGGTACTACCGAACTACTGATGCCGGTATTGAAGATTTTTATGGTGGAAATGTAAGAGGAAATACCTCTCCATCTTCAGGAAGTTGGACGTACGGTTTTTGGAATCCCAATACTGGTTATGGATTTGCCGACCCACTAAACCAAATTAATTCAGAGTCTTTAAATGTTGTAGAGAATAATTTCCAAAACCAAATTGCAATATACCCCAATCCGACTAAAAATATTTTGTCGATAGAAATTGATGGAATGATTGAAAACGCTATCATTGAATTATTGAATTTGCAAGGCCAAATAATAGAAAGATATGAGGTAGATATAAATAGTACAGTAATTATTGATTTAAGTAATTATCCTTCAGGGTTATACTTTTCACGCATCTCTAATGGCAAAAAATATTATATTGCAAAAGTTTTTAAAGAATAGCGATTTACCATACACTTAAGTATCCTTTTGAGGCAGAGCCGAAATAGGTCCTTTTTGTTGGACTAAACCACGCATTCAGAGAGATAGGAAATGTGATTTCAAAAAATCCGGCATCAGTCGTTTACTCGACTATATAGCGTTATTGTTTTTCTCAATTGAATTTGTCTAATTATTTAGCAGGGTATTTATATGGCAATATAATTGTATCCTTAAAGGTATCACATAATTCGGAATAGACATTCCTGTCATGCTTTCTGGCTGTTGACACAAAACCTTCTATGCGGGCATAGATTTTAGCACCAATGAACGTGCGAAAACAATTTGATATTTTCTGTTTGACCATAGCTGGTCTGATATCTCTTTCAGCCCATGTTGTAGAAAAAACATGGCACAGCATTTCTATTTGACTTATGACGAAAAATGCACTAATATATACTACCCTTTTGTAAAAGGTGCGGCTGCTTTTTGGGATAATTACCTACGTTTTGAGGACGGGAGTCCTGAACAATATTATCCTGAAGAAACCGATTGGTCAAGGTCCAGATATGCTTGTTTTTGTGGCATGGATGCATTGGTAGATGTTTTAGGGTATGATAGCGGATACCCATTTGTTACAATGGCTAGCAGACAGGCAGGAACTGTCGATAAGAAGTAATTGACTGAATTATCTTCAAGTCTGGCTTATAGCTGATCTTTTTTCATTCATTTGAGAGGCAAACGGTTTATCATTTGAAATTGCTACCTCTATGAGAGGGCTTGGGATATAAACCCCCAGAAAGAGAACATAAACAAAATCCACTATAGGGTGTTTTCCTGAAGTGCTTCAGCAACTGACACGTTAGACTTCAATAAATGCTTAAATTATGATTCCATTCTTTAGAAGAATTCGAAAAAAACTAGCAGACGATAACAAACCAATAAAATATTTAAGGTATGCCATTGGCGAAATTGTACTTGTAGTTATTGGTATCCTGATTGCAATTCAGATTAACAATTGGAATGAAGCAAATAAAAGACGTGAAAAAGAGTTGCACTATTTGACAAATATCAAGACAGACCTCTATTTGAATATTAAACAGATAGATAGCTATATTACTAAAAGGAATGAGCAAATAGAGTCGGCGTCTACTATGCTTCAACATATGGAAGGAATGCCAATTATGGATATTAATGTATTGAATGCACATGCTCTCAATATATATACCTGGCAGAGGTTTTTCCAAATCAATAATACATTCCAGGAACTTACCAATTCTGGGAATCTCACGCTTATCACTAACGATTCAATAAAGAATGCCTTACTTGATATAGATTCCCAGTACAAAAAGCTAAAAGCAGAAGAGGACCATTTTCGATTTGATACAGAAACTCTTTTGTATAAGCCTCTGTACAGGATATTGGATTTAAATCCTGCGGTAATAAATTACACTTTCCACGCTTCAAATGGCCAGGCCGGAGAGAATATTAAACTCAATGAAGCGCAATATGAAATTCAAAATCTTCTGATAGGAAACATAATATAACCTGCCCATTATGATTGAGCCATAAATCACTGTTTTCTTCACCACCCTTGCATGGGATACCATTTATTTCGAAGTTTTTAGACAAGTAGCAAGACCTGAGGCTTCCATCCTGATATAAGCCAACAGCTCTGTTTTTTTTAGTGCCATTACAAGGGATACTATCTATGATAATATCTTTAGCCAGTTGGAAATTCAGTAAAGAACCATCATTCTGAAAAAGCACATTGTTCTCCTTAAATGGCCAGGTTTCTTTATGATAAACAGGAAAACCCTGAATGCTTATGTCCTTTGATAAAGTAATCATATAATCATCGTCTGAATACCTGTTGTACCAACTTCCTTCTGGTATGAGTGTTCCATTAAACACATGATCTTCAGCTAAAGTAAATCCATAAAGTATACCTTCAGAATTAACCCTGAATCGACCTGTTACAGGAATAGATTGTATTACTTTGGGTTTCTTTAATTTGTAAAAATAGTAAGTACCCATATTGTTTGAGAATTCTTCAAACCAGACCTTTTTGTAATCATCAGTTACTTCCAATGGAAATTCGTCATAGGATTTAGACTGCCTGTTTTGTGAATTACATGAAATAGATAATAAAAAGAAAAGGAAGCATATACGATATTTAAGTTTTGCGTTCATAATGGCGGCTTGTATATTTTACTTTAAGTTACGGCATTACGAATCTGAAATCAAATTATTTTTACAGAGGAGAGTGAATTCCTGACTGAATAAAATGCTTTAGCATCAATAAGATTTTGTTTTTTGTTATTCCCGGTTCATCTGATTTTAATAATCTCTCGGATCATCATCAACGATGGCATACATGAAACCATTGAGCCATTTACCTCTTATCGGTAATATTTTTCGTCTAAGTCCTTCTTTAGTCATCCCAACTTTTTCCAGTACCCGGATTGACCTGTGATTTGGTGCGGCAACTCCGGCTTCTACTTTGTGTAGCTTGAATCGCTCAAAACCCATCAGAATCAATTTACGGGCAGTTTCAGTCGCATATCCTTTTCCCCAGAATTCAGGATTAAATTTGTAGTAGATCTCTCCAAGTCTGTACTTATCATTTGACAGACTCATGCCAGCCAATCCGATGAATTGGTCTGTCTCTTTTAATACGATAGTCCAGTTATATTGCTTACGTGGAAAATCTGTTTTGCCTTCAATTTCGGGTTTGATCAGCGCTTTGGTTTCGTCAATGGATGCAGGCAGACCAAGGGTGTTAAATTCATCCACTTCAGGAATGGAGTGAAGTTGATGAACCTGATCCAGGTCATCCCAGCTCATTTCTTTAAATACTAATCGATCTGATTCAAAGTTGCATTCAGATTTTTCATAAAGCATCTTCCAGTTACCAGATTGTTTGCCACATAACTCCTTGATAGTCAATTTTAAAATGACCATTGCATCCACATGTTTATCTCCATATTCAAGCTTACCGCTTGCTCCATGATGCCTCATGATTATATCAAGACCTTTGATTTTTTGAGAGGAATCACTAATAACTTCAAGCTCTCCTGAACCCACAAGCGACCTGAATGTGGTTGACCATTTACAGGCACTTTCATGAGTTATCAAGCTCACCGAATCATCAATTTCAAAGCCAACCTTTGGATTTATTCTCAGCAGATCCAATTTTTTACCTTTTGTGGCGGAGTGGATATAGAGACAATTTTCCTCATAGCCATAATTAAATGCTAAAACATAGGCTTGGTCACCGTCCATCATTGCAATTCTACAAATGTGAGATTTCTTAATAATCTCGTCAACAATGGCCAGGTCGCCTATTTCCTGATTAGTTTTTCTCATTGAATCAAATTGTTTTTGTTGCTGCCGGGGGTCGTATTCTACAGCTTTGAACTGATAACTATTTACTTACATGATAGCCATATTCATCGAGTTCTTTTGCAGACAAATTAATGACATTTATGTTTAAGGTCACATCAATGAGTGGCTTGTTACTTTTATCGCAATCAACTTTGGCAATCTCATCCAGAACATCCAGCCCTTTGAATATTTGACCAAATATCATGTAGTCGCCATCCAGACGTGGCAAGCCCTCTTTAGCATGAACGATATATAACTGGCAGCCTGCTGATATTTTATCCGGATTGTTATCCCTCCCAGCACCAACTGCTCCATAAATATGTTTAATACTGTCGTTAAATTCGGGCTCAATCAGGTAGGGTGAATTACTAAAACCTTCACGCGTATCGGGGCATCCTCCCTGAACAACAAAGTTTTCAATCACCCGGTTCATAGTTAAGGAATCCCAGTAGTTCTCATTAGCCAATGTGATAAAACTGGTTTTGTGCAGGGGCGTTTCATCATAAAGCCAAAAAAGCATCTCGCCCTGCGGAGTTATTATTTGTCCTACCGGATAGGTTTCTTTTTTGCAACTTGCTCCGGCTAATATCAGGAACAAACAGGACAGGACGGTTAATTTGTTCATCTACTCATGGTTTAGGATTGTTCCCTATCGGATTAATAACTGGTTTCATCGAGTCTAACTTTTCCTTTGAAGGTACGATAAACAAAAAAAGTATATCCTAAAACCAGAGGAGCACCGATAGCCACAATAGTCAGTATTGTACGCATTGCTTTAGTGGAAGCAGCAGCGTTATAAATATCGATATTGTATTTTGGATCGATCGTTGAGAGTAAAAGGTTGGGATACAGTTCTATTGCTACCAAAATCAATAGCAGGCTTATCGTGAAAGAAGAAAAGATGAATGCCTTTAAATATTTCTGTTTGCTTGCTAAACGTGGCACATTGGCGATACTCAGGAAGGTAAGTGCCGGAATAATAAACAGGAGAGGATTGGCTTTAAAATTATCCGACAGGTGAGGGATAAAAAACAGGGTATAAAGTGTAGTGATTACAAAAGCGATCATAAAAAATATGACAGCTCGTTTGAGCAGTACAGTGAGCCTGGTATAGAGGCGACCTTCGGTTTTCAGAATTAAATATATGGCACCATGCATCATGAAAAGGCTCAGAGTGGATAAGCCTACCATCAGAGCATAGGGATTCAGGAATTCAAAAAAACCTTTGCCTTTATACAGATAGTCTTCCCCGATCGCAATTCCCTGCAAAACATTACCTAAAACAACACCAAGCAGAAAAGCAAGCATTATGC
This sequence comes from Bacteroidota bacterium, assembly GCA_018669475.1. Classification (GTDB taxonomy): domain Bacteria; phylum Bacteroidota; class Bacteroidia; order Bacteroidales; family UBA12481; genus JABHCC01. The sequence goes on from JABHCC010000085.1 coordinate 26,702, forward strand.
TTGAGACACTATAACAAATATCCCATGTTTTTCTCCACAGTTTTCCATCTTCTTTACTTCTGAATTCGATGGCTATTGCTCTGAAAATGATGCTTACCAGAAAGAGCATAAAGGGAATGTAAAGAGATGAAAAAAAGGCAGCATACATCACTGGAAAACCGGCAAACAATGCACCTCCACCAATCACCAGCCAAACTTCATTACCGTCCCATACTGGTCCGACCGCATTTAAGGCTATTCTGCGACTTTGTTCTTTCTTCAGAAAGAGATGCCAGGCCCCGGCTCCGAAATCAAAACCATCAAGGATAGCGTAACCTGAGAAGAGTGCTCCAACTACTAAAAACCACCAGGTGGGATAGTCAATACCTAATAGTGTTTCCATATTATTTTGTTGTCAGAATGTCTGAAATGTTTTTTGTGAGTGGTCTTGAATCGGATAGTTCTTCATCCTCAGGCCCCAGTTGAATTTTCTTGTTCAGGAGATACAGGAACAAGACGAGCAAGATAGCATACACTACAAAGAATAGTATGAGTGAAAAGAGTATTTGATTATCGGTCACTGATTGAGAAAAGGCTTCCGAAGTGCGCAGTAAACCGTAAACTACCCATGGTTGCCTGCCCATTTCAGCGGCAAACCACCCTGTCTGATTTGCAATTTGTGGCAGGAAAACTGCAAAGACAAATATCCGGAGCAGCCAGGGTTTGTTATACAATTTGCCTCTCCAAAGCATGAAACTACCGAAAAGTGTCACTGCAATTAATGTCATGCCTATTATAATCATAATATGATAAAACTGAAATACCGCATTAACCTGACCGGGGCGTTCATCTTCAGGAAAAGCATTTAATCCGGTAACCGGGGCTTTGAAATCATAGTATATTAGGAATGATAAGCCTCCCGGGATTTTTAGTCCGCTTACTTTCTGTTTCTCTTTGTTTACCCATCCGAAGAGATACATATCTGCAGGTTCATTATCGGCAAAATGACCTTCAAGAGCAGCTAATTTGGCGGGTTGATTTTCAGCCACTCCGTCAGCAGAACTATGTCCGCTGATCAACTGACTCATTGAAAATATTGTAGCTACGAGGAGGGCAATTTTGAATGCTTTTTTCGATATTTCTATATGCCTGCCCTTTAACAGATAATAGGCATGCACACTTAATACCAGAAATGTTCCGGCCAGGATAGCCCCCAGCCAGACATGCATTATGCGGTCAAGTGAGGACGGGTTGAAAACCATAGCCCAGAAATCTGTTATCTCAGCCCGTACATTAATTCCCTCTCCTACAATGTGATAACCGGCCGGTGTTTGTTGCCAGCTGTTAGCCACCACAATCCAGACGGCTGAGAACATGGAGCCAATAAAAACACCTATAGTTGAGACTAAATGTACCCATGGCTTGACCCGGTTCCATCCGAAGAGCAAAACGCCCAGAAAACCACTTTCCAGAGCAAAGGCAAAAATGCCTTCTGCTGCAAGGGCACTACCAAAAATATCACCCACATAGCGAGAATAGACTGCCCAATTGGTGCCAAACTCAAACTCCATGACAATACCTGTAGCCACCCCAATGCCAAAGGTGAGGGCGAATATTTTTGTCCAGAACTTTGCAAGTTTATGATAGAGTTTGTTTTTAGTACGGATGTAGATGCTTTCGAAAATGACCATTAGAAATCCTAATCCGATACTTAATGGGGGATATATATAATGAAAGGCGATAGTAAAAGCGAATTGTATGCGTGCCAGAATTTCTGTTTCCATCACTTATTTTTTCTTATTTCTTCGGTTAAAATTCTTATCTCCCTTGGTCTGGGGTTTCTTATACGTTTTCCTTTTTCTGAGGTATGATCCTCCCTGATTGGTTTTCTTATTCTTATCTTTTTTCTCGTGGAAAGCTCCTCCTCCCGATAGCTGTGATTTTGTATTTCTATTCGGGTTTTTAGTGATTTCTTTTGGTCGTTCTTCAGCGATTAATTCTCTTGAAACCTCCACTTCAGCAGGGAATTCAATTTGAGGAATTTTATAGTCCATCAGATCTTCAATAGCTTGCATTGCCTCTTCTTCAGCAGGGGTGTAAAACAAGATGGATTTACCTTCCTGCTCAGCTCTACCCGTTCTCCCAATCCGGTGCATGTAATTTTCAGGGAATCCCGGGGTGTCGAAATTGATAACGTGGGTAACCATTTCCAGGTCTATACCACGGGCAATAACATCTGTTGCAATCAGAATTCTTGTTACTCCTTTATCAAATTTATTAACTGTCCTGATTCGGTTATTCTGAGATTTATTTGAATGGATAATACCGGTTTCTTCTCCAAATTGCTCTTCTAATGCTTCGAATAATTTGTCTGCATTTTTCTTATGTGAGACAAAAACCAATACCTTCTGATAAAGCTCTTTATCATTAAGCAGGTGAGACAGGAGATTGACTTTGGTAAAAAAATTACGAACCGAATAGCATTGTTGAGCAATATTATCCAGCGGTGTACCACTGATGGCGACAGAGACTTTTACCGGCGCGATAAAAAAATCATCAATCAGGGCATCAACTTCCTCGGTCATGGTTGCAGAAAACATAATATTTTGTCTGCGTTCAGGGAGAAAGTCAAAGATGTTTGTCAACTGAAAGCGAAAACCCAGATCCAGCATGACATCAACCTCATCGATCACTAGTTTTTTTACGCTCTTCAGAATTATGGCTCTGTTTACAAGTAAATCATATAATCGTCCGGGTGTGGCCACCAGAATATCCATGCCTTCAGCCACAGCGAACATTTGGGTGTTGATATTGACTCCGCCATATACGCCTAAAGCGCGAACATTCAAGTATTTAGACAGGCTTTTCGCTTGCTCTACTACCTGAATAACCAATTCACGGGTAGGAACCATGATTAATACTCTGGGATTCACCTGCTTTGAGTATTTCAAATCCCTAAGTATGGGCAAGAGATAGGCAAATGTTTTACCAGTACCGGTTTGGGCTATACCCACCACATCTTTTCCAGATAGCACAACAGGACAGGCTTTCTCCTGAATTGGGGTAGGCTTATCAAATCCCAGTTCCTCAACGGCCCGGTACAACTGATTGGAAAGGTTTAAAATTTCAAAATCATTCATTCAGGAAATTTTTCACAAAGGTATAGCATATAATGATCAGACCATTATAAACCAGAAATGTTTTATTTATCCTTCCAGATAGTATCCTTGAGCAAGGGATGTAAACTCTTCTATTTGTCTCACTTGCCAGTCTTCATCTTCACCCAGTTCACGGGCCATAATTGCGGCCACTTTGGGAGCCATCTCAATTGCTGCACGTGCATCCAGATAGAGAGCACGCACTCTTCTAGCCAGTACATCGTCGAGCGTAATTGCCATTTCTTCTCTACAGGCCCACACAACCTCAGCTACAGTAAAATCCATTTGATCATGTAGTTGTTCAGCCATTTCGGGATGGTCGATCATCATGTCTTTAATGGCTTTGGCATCAGATCCGTAAACATAGAGGTGATCATCCATATCCATATTTTTCAAAAAGCCATGAAGGGGAAGATTTTCTGTGATACAGTCACGGTCGTCCAATCCACCTACGAGAGAAGCTTTGTCAATAGTATCCTGGCCCATCTTACGGTATGTGGTCCATTTTCCACCTGTGATAGTGACCAGTCCGGAGAGTGAAACCATTACTTTATGGCTTCGAGAAATTTCTTTGGTTTTTTTATCATCTCCTTCAGGGGCAGCCAGGGGTCTGAGTCCGGCAAAAATACTACGTACATCACTCCGTTTTGGAGGACGTGTGAGGTAGCGACCCGCAGTGTTCAGGACAAACTCAATTTCTGATTCCAGTGCCCGGGGTTCAAGGCTGGCTTCCTCGATCAGGGTATCTGTTGTACCTACCACCACTTTGCCTCTCCATGGCACAGCAAATAGCACTCTCCCGTCATCAGTTTTTGGAATCATGATAGCATGATCACCCTGTAAAAAGTCATGATCAAGTACCAGATGAATACCCTGACTCGGTACAACCCTGGGACTTATCCCCGGTTCATCCATTTGAAGGATATCATCGGTAAATACTCCTGTGGCATTCACCACCGATTTGGTTTTAAACCTATATTCCTTACCGCTTACAGTATCAATTGCCATTACTCCATCAACCAACTGATCCTCTCCTTTGGTAAGGCCACTTACCTTCATGTAGTTCAGAGCCACACCGTTATAATCAATAATTGTCTGTGCCAGATTAACCGAAAGGCGGGCATCATCGAATTGACCGTCGTGATAAATTACACCTCCGGTTAATCCATCCTGCCGGATGGTTGGGAGGGCCTCCAGTGTAGCTTCTTTAGACAGATGGATGGATGGGCCAAGACCTAGTTTCCCGGCCATCATATCGTAGACTTTTAGTCCGACAGTATAAAATGGTCCTCCCCACCACTCATAATTAGGAATGATAAAGGATTGGTTTTTTACAAGATGGGGGGCATTTTTTCGCATCAGTCCTCTTTCTCTCAAAGCTTCAAGCACAAGTGAGATATCTCCTTGGGCCAGGTAACGAACTCCACCATGTACCAGTTTGGTGCTCCGGCTTGAGGTTCCTTTAGCAAAATCAGACATTTCGAGAAGCAGGGTTTTGTATTTTCGTGTAGCAGCTTCTAGTGCAGCCCCCAGCCCAGTCGCTCCTCCACCAATGACGATCACATCCCATTCGCCTTGAAAATCTACTGCTTTCTTAAGTTGTTTATCCCTTTTCACTGTAAATAGGTTTTAAAGTTGCACGAAGCCTTTCTTATTCATCTTCTTCATCAATCCAGGATTTGGCCTTGTCGAGGGCGCGTGTCCATTTCCTGACCATTACTGCCATATCATCTGCTTTTATCTCCTGATCGAATTGCTTTTCTTTTTGCCATTGTGACTGCAGGTCATCCATGTCTTTCCAGTATCCAACAGCTAATCCGGCCAGATACGCTGCTCCGAGGGCAGTTGTTTCAAGTTGTTTTGGACGGATCACCGGTGCCTGCAGGCAATCAGACTGGAATTGCATTAGCAGATTATTTGCTGCAGCTCCTCCATCGACACGAAGTTCCAGGATTTCAATTCCTGAATCGGCTTCCATGGATTTAAGTACATCCCTCACCTGAAAAGCTATTCCCTCGAGGGTAGCTCTGGCAAAATGTCCTTTATTTGATCCACGTGTAATACCAAGCACTGTTCCCCTGGCATAAGGATCCCAATGTGGAGCTCCGAGCCCCGAAAGTGCAGGTACAAAATAAACACCACCATTGTCATCAACAGTTTTAGCCAGTTCTTCAATCTCCGGGGCAGTTTTTATTAATCCCAGCTGATCACGCAACCATTGCACAGCCGCACCAGCTATAAAAATTGATCCCTCAAGAGCATAGTGAACCTGATCTCCGATTTTCCATGCCACGGTAGTTAGAAGGTTATTCTCTGACTTTATAGCTTTGGAGCCAGTATTCATAAGCATAAAACAGCCTGTTCCGTAAGTGTTTTTGGCCATTCCGGGCTGAGTACATTGCTGACCAAATAAAGCGGCCTGTTGATCACCCGCAATCCCTGCGATAGGTATTTCATGAGCAAAAAGTGTAGTCTTGGTATGAGCCATAATTTCACTGGATGCTACCACTTCAGGCAACATGCTTTTCGGGATGCTCAGCATATCCAGCAGTTCATCATCCCATTCACAAGTATGGATGTTGAACATCATTGTTCTGCTGGCATTGGTAATGTCGGTAATATGGCGACTACCCTGTGTTAATTTCCAAACCAACCATGAATCTACTGTTCCGAAAGCCAGCTGTCCTTTTTCTGCTTTCTCACGGGCTCCTTCAACATGATCTAAAATCCATTTCACTTTTGTGCCTGAGAAATAGGCATCGATTACTAATCCGGTTTTATCCTTCACCTTATTCTCAAAGCCATTTTGCTTCAGAGTCTCACAGGTTTTGGCAGTTCGCCTGTCTTGCCACACAATGGCATTATAAACCGGATCACCGCTTATTCTATCCCATACAATGGTGGTTTCACGCTGGTTGGTTATCCCGATAGCAGCGAGGTTTTTTCCGTTTATTCCAATTTTACTTATTGCCTCTGCGACTACTGCAGCCTGAGAAGACCATATCTCATTCGGATCGTGTTCAACCCATCCTGGTTTTGGGAATATTTGTTCAAATTCTTTCTGAGCGAGAGATTTTATGGCTCCATCATGATCAAAAACTATGGCCCTGGAACTGGTAGTTCCCTGATCTAAGGCAAGAATGTACTTTTGCATTGGTTTTTTCTGTTTCTATAAAGATACCAAAGTCCTTTAGATTATCAGATTTTCTTTGGTTCAAGAAGTGCTGTTAAAGCCAAACCAAGGGAGAGGTATTTCATAATAGAACCAATCGGCATGAATCTCTACCCCTACCTGAAATATGTCCTTATATTTGTGGAATCCCACCATCATCTTACAGGCTAAAACTGGAATTATAGCAGTTAATTTGGGAATAATTTAGACTATATTCTAATTTGTTTGATACATAGGACTATATCCTGGAGGTCGATTAATCATCATAAAATTTCAAACCACACTTTGAACAATATCTTATATTAAAGACATCACCTAAAAGACTATTACAACCCGGACATCTCCATGTGAGACCAATTAATATAAGATCTGCAAAAAAGAAAAGATAGATGAATGGAGCCCAAATACGTTTTGGTATTCCAGAGAAAAGCAACAATAAGGTGGAAGCTAACAAAACAACCACTACACCAAAAGTAAAAAAGCGGATTCGTTTTCTCTTCTCAAAAACAAGCATGATTTTCTTCATTTGATCACTATCACTATCACTATTATCATTCTCTATCAGCCTTACACCTAATACCTCACTTAGAATTCTAAGAGTATAAAGTCTGGGTGTAACTTCGTCGTTTTCAATTCGTTGAATAGTGCGAATGTTTAGTCTGCATTTATTTGCAAATTCTGCTTGTGATAACCTTTGCTCCTGTCTTGCAACCTTTATTTGCTTCCCTATTGAAAGCTGCTGTACCATAGTTTGCTTTTTAATAATACTTGCATAAATATAGTAATCTAATAGCTTAATAATCAAATTATTCCCACGACTTTTCTACGGCATTTTACTTTGTCCAAAGAATTCTTATAGATTACCAATTTCACTCCTATTTACTACAAAACATCACTATGGTTTCTCCAATTTTTTTAGAACTGCAGTTTTATAGCTACGGCTGACCGGGATCTCCTTTTCATTAATCTCTACCGATTCACTTGTGAAAGACTGGACGCTTCCTAATGATACAATAAAGGAGCGATGCACTCTGAGAAAATCTTTTTGCGGGAGTTTTGCTTCTATATTTGAAATTGTTTCCCGTGTTACAATCACTTTCTCTGACAAATGAATCTTTATATAGTCACTGAGGCTTTCAATATAATTGATATCTGAGAATCTGATTCTGACCATTTTGCGATCAGAGCGTACAAAAATAGAATCACTTTTCTCAGGTATTATCTCTTCGGATTGGGTAAGAAAGGTTTGGTTTTCATCAAGATATTTATTGATCCCCTGAAGCAGTCGTTCAAATGAGATTGGTTTTAGCAGGTAATCCACCGCCTGTAGGTCGAAGCCATCAACTGCGTAGTCACGGTAAGCGGTTGTGAAAATTACTTTGATGTCTTTGGTCATCGATTTAGCAAATGACAAACCTGATATTTCAGGCATATTTATATCAAGGAATACCAAGTCTATTTTTGCCCTGTTAATCGCCGTGAAAGCTTCCATTGCATTCTTGCATTGGGCCACAACATGAATTGAATCAATCTTACCCAGGTAACTGGATAATATATCCCTGGCAACGGGTTCATCATCGACAATAATGCATTGAATAATTTTAGACATTGCTGATGGCATTTAGATTCAAGATCCTTAATTTGACGGAGAACCAATGCTCATCCGTCTTGATTTCGAGTTTGTACTTTTCTTTGTAATGAAGGTCAAGTCTTTTTCTTATATTTTCAAGACCAATACCCTGCAGTTCATTATTGTCATCTGTCTGTAAGATCGTATTTCTGATTTTGAAATCAAGGAGGTTATTTCTGGCTTCTATCTCTATTTCAAGTTGTAAAAAGCCATCTTTAATATCTCCATGTTTAAAAGCGTTTTCAACAAATGGGATCAACAACATGGGAGGAACCTGTATGTCATCATCAATCTCATTTGTGTCGAAGGTGACTTTCAGGGTATCCTGAAACCTGATTTTCTCAAGCTCAACATATTCTTTGATATGCATTACTTCTTCTTTCAGATTAACCTTTGGTTTATTTATTTGGTACAGAATATAATCCAGGAGATTCGAAAGTTTCAGAATGATGTCAGGAGTGTGTTTCGATTGCTTTAATGCGAAACCATAGATGGTATTCAATGTGTTAAACAGGAAGTGTGGGTGGATCTGCCTTTTTAAGTAGTGTAATTCCTGTTCTTTGATCTGGAGTTGGGTGGCTAGTATCTTATTTTGCAGCTCTTTATTTCTTGAATCTGTTTTGAAATTATGGTTCAAAACGCTTACAAAACTCACCAGAACCACAATCAGGTAAACTAATATCAGGATGAATAAGAAGTTCTTACTCATTGGTGGCATGATTGCGATATTAAAATCAAGTAAAAATATCAGACAGGCGTATATGGCGAGAACTATGAAATATGAAGAAAACACGAGAGTATAAAAACTATACAGGAAGAACTTCAGATATTTTCTGGTAAGAAGAAATCCTGGAATTAATTTATAAACCACGTAATAAGTCAGCATAATCGTGAGCGGTAGCAGGCAAGACGAGAACCATATTGCGTAGGCCGTATCAACTGAATTATAGCTGAAGAAATAGACAAAGAAAAACCATACTGCTGTCCAAAACAGTGCATGAAAAAGTAGAACTCTGATTTGCTTAAATCTCAGTCTCATAATAGCAATATTACAAAATCTCTGATTGCTGACCCCGAAAAAATAGACTAATAACCGATTTAGCACTGGTTTTTGCAGAAAAGAAGAATATTAAGCAATTTGCATAAGTAATCGGGTAGAAAAGGGAAGGGCAGTCTCTATCCGTCGCAAATAAAATTATTCGATTGAATATGCCCCTACCTTTCGGGTAGTATTCATTAAACAGATTATTATGAGTTCATTTTTCGAAAAACTAAACGAGGGCGGACCCTTTTTCACCTATCCAATCATTGTGTTTCTTATCATTATTATTGCTCTGTTTGTTAAGGGATACATCCGGAAGGAAAATAATAAGAAGATCATATCACTTATTGCGTCCATCGCATGGTTTGCTGTGGCCTGGGGGTTTCTTGGTCGTACTTTCGGATTAATAGTTGCATTTGATAATATTGCTGCTGCCGGAGAATTAACCCCCCCTCTCATGGCTGAAGGACTTAAAATGGCGATTCTAAATCCTTTGTTGGGGATAAGTGTTTTTCTTATTGCCCGTCTGGGTATTATTATTCTTACACTGTTACAAAAAGAAAATGTGGAAAGGGTAGAGTAGTCAGGTTTCCTTCGGATTGCTGACTTTCATTGTTATTGTCAATTGGTATTCTCCTGATTTGCAAAGTTTTTAGTATCTTAAGCAATCAATACCAAAACAAGCTAAGGATGAGAAAAATATTATTTGCTTGGGCATTATTAAGCCTGCCAGTTATGATGCTGGCTCAAAAGCCGGGAACACTCGATCAGGATTTTGCCAATGGCGGACATTACAGTTTTGCAGTTACAGGAAGTCAGGCTTGGCTTAATTTTATGACCTATCGTTATGAGAGTAATGCCAGTGAGCCCGGTTGGGCGCTATTGCTTGGAGGAAATATTTATAAAAACTACGTGTATGATGGTATTTTCACCACTGAAATCACTCAAGATGGTGAGCTTAATCAATGGGCAGGAAAACCAGCTACTGATCTGACAGATATCCAGGATGCTATTTATCTTCCGGGTGGTGGTTTCATGGCAGTCGGGAGTGCCGATATCGGAGGGAATCACAATGCGAAAGTTTCACAGTTTAACGGTCCGGGGGAAGTAAATTCAAATTTTGGAGTATCTGGCTCTATTACTCTCGACAATCAGACGGGTGCTGACTATGCCCATGATATTTGTTATAACAATTCTGATCCTGACAATCCTTTTTATATGGTGGTTGGATCAACAATGAATGCTGGTAATATGCAAAAAACTGCCTGGTGGATGCTTGGTCCGGATGGTCAGTTGAACAATGATTTCGGGGCAAATGGGATGTATGTACCAGCAACAGGAGGAGAAACCGCCTGGCTGAATGATGTTGTTAGTTTTGGTAACAAGGTTGTGGCAGCCGGAACTATCGATTATCTGGCTTATATAAAGATACTCGATCCAAATACTATGATTTCAGGTTCTTTATTGTTTCCATCAAGCAGTGATCCTGACCATATATACGAGTATTTTTCTGTCATTCCTGAAGGAGATCACTTTTTTGCTTCCGGATATCATTACGATATGGGGAGCTATAAGTCTAACGAATTTGTAAGAGGGGTGGATTCAGAACCTTTTGCTTTTAATGATGGGATAAGTGACATTCTAAATACCGGTGTAAGTAATGTTGAATCTCAGGTAAATGGTTTTTCTACGGGCATACATTCAGTTTTTCCAGCCCAGGCAGGTCCGGGGGGGATGAAGACTGATGGACCTTCACCTATGGTTATCATAGGCTCAATAATTATTGGCAGTGAGGAGGAGACAAGTTTTGTTGCAGCAATAAATGCAGACGGGTCTTTGGCTGATGATTTTGGAACAAATGGTGTTTATGTGATCGACCTTGAAGAGGGTAATTGGCCGGTCGATGTTGTTTTATCTGAGGACGGCAGTTTATTCGTAGGCGTGAATGCAGTTGGTGTTGCCCATGTTTACAAGCTATATGCCTACTTTGACCGTAGTGGGATAGAAGACCCAAATCAGAATATCAACAAGGTTACAATATATCCGAATCCTGTTAGCCATACAGCTCATCTGGAGCTGAGCTTGTCTCAGGCTCAGGAGCTTGAATGGAGCATTTATAATAGTATTGGCCAGGCTGTCTTGTCACAAACTGAATCTGTTACAGTATCGGGAGTATATCAAATTGACATTGACATAAGCGGATGGGCATCAGGAGTATACCACTTTAAAGCCTTTGCCCGGAATGGTGAATTATCAAGTAAATTCAGCATCCATTAGAATGACATTAGAATGATAGTTATGCAGTGCCCATGCAACTGCATAACTATTCTTTTTTATTGTAATTTTCAACAAGTACCTTGCACTCTTTATTGATTTCAAAAACAAATAAATGAGATTTCAAGTTTGGAGATTTGTTGCGCTAGTGGCAATCAGTGTTTGTATTTATTCATGTGGGCTAAACAATCAAAATCAGATCAAGCCCGAGTTGGTAGATTATGTAAATCCTTTAATGGGAAGCGATTCCAAGTATTCACTTTCAAATGGCAATACATATCCGGCAATTGCAAGGCCCTGGGGCATGAATTTTTGGACACCAATGACCTCCCGGATGGGGGATGGCTGGACTTACAAGTACAACGAGAATAAAATCAGGGGTATTAAGCAGACTCATCAGCCAAGTCCATGGATAAATGATTATGCAGCCTTTTCTTTAATGGCTGTAACGGGAGAATTAAAATATGAGGAGAATGAACGCGAATCCTGGTTTTCTCATAAAGCAGAGACCGTAAGGCCATATCATTACAAAACATATCTGGCAGATTATGATGTTGTTGCAGAAGTTGCACCAACTGAGAGGGCTGCACATTTCAAGTTTACCTTTCCTGAATCTGAAGAATCATATATTTTGTTGGATGGATTTTTTAAGGGATCAATGGTGACCATTCTTCCTCAGGAACGAAAAATCACAGGCTATTGCCGAAATAATAGTGGTGGTGTTCCTGACAATTTTCATAATTATTTCGTAGCCCAGTTTGATAAGGATTTTGAGATAACACATACATGGGGAGACGATTGGGAACTGCAGGAAGAATCATTGCATAGCGAGGGAGAGCATGTTGGTGCGATTATTGGATTTTCATCCAAAAGAGGTGAAGTCGTGCATGTAAAAGTTGCTTCATCATTTATCAGTCCTGAACAAGCCGAACTTAATCTGTCAAGAGAAATTGGAAAAGATTCATTTGATAAGACCCGCGAGGAGGCAAAAGCTGCCTGGGAGAAAGAACTGAGCAGAATAGTAGTGGAGGATAGCAATACTGATAACATTGAAACTTTCTATTCCTGTTTATACCGTGTTCTGTTATTTCCGCGTAAGTTTTATGAGTTCAATGAGAAAAATGAGATTGTTCACTACAGCCCTTATAATGGTGAGGTATTACCTGGATATATGTTCACCGATAATGGTTTTTGGGATACTTTCAGAGCTGTATTCCCCTTTTTCAATATGATGTATCCTGAGCTTAACGGAAAAATAATGAAGGGACTGGCCAATACATATAAAGAATCAGGTTGGTTACCTGAATGGGCTAGTCCGGGGCACAGGGATTGTATGATAGGCTCAAATTCTGCCCCAAATATTGCTGATGCCTTTTTAAAAGGGGCAATTGATAGTGCTGATGATGCCGAGCTGCTTTTCGAGGCTATATTGAAGAACGCAACAGTTGAAGAAGGCCGTCCAGCACGGTCGGTAGGTAGAGAAGGTCTCAATTATTATAATACCCTTGGATATGTCCCTTATGATGTGGGAGTAAATGAGAATGCTGCACGAACATTAGAGTATGCCTATGCAGATTTCACTATTGCAAAAATGGCTGAAAAGCTGGGAAAAACTGAAATTGCTGATAAGTATTACAAGCAATCGATGAACTATAAGAAGCTATTTGATCCGTCAACAAAGCTGATGAGAGGAAAGAATGAAGATGGCAGTTTTCAGTCTCCTTTTAATCCATTGAAATGGGGTGATGCTTTTACTGAAGGGAATAGTTTGCACTATACATGGTCAGTTTTTCATGATATTCATGGTTTGATTGATTTGATGGGGGGAAATGAGGAATTTATTGGACAACTGGATAATGTATTTGAGATGCCTCCGGATTATGATGATTCTTACTATGGACATACTATTCATGAGATCAGAGAAATGCAAATAGTAAATATGGGGAATTATGCTCATGGTAATCAACCCGTTCAGCATATGATTTATCTCTATAATTATGCAGGGGCTCCATACAAAACACAAAAAAGAATAAGGGAAGTGCTGACTACACTTTATGCTGCAACACCCGATGGTTACTGTGGGGACGAAGATAATGGGCAAACCTCTGCCTGGTATGTGTTCAGTTCCCTGGGATTTTACCCGGTAACGCCCGGAGCTGATCAATATGTTATAGGGAGTCCGCTATTCAACAAAGCAACTCTGAACCTTGAAAACGGGAATAGCTTCGTCATTACTGCTGAGAAAAATTCAGAGAGGAACTTCTACATACAATCGACCAATATGAACGGTAAGAAATACACGGCGAACTATATTTATTATCAGGATATTCAAGATGGTGGAGAGTTTAATTTTGATTTAGGATCTTCGCCAAACAAAAAGTGGGGGAGCAAGGCTGGAGATAGCCCCTATTCTTTAAGCAGGGAAAGATAAACTATCTGCATTCATGATTTATTTATTGCTAAATTCAGAACTTAAATACATAAGATATGACTAAGACTTTGAAATGCTTTTTCGTACCATTTATCTGCCTGATGGCAGTGCTATCAATCAAAGCACCCGCCCAAACCGATGAAGAAAGTTATTCATGGCCAAAGGATCCGGCAGTAATGGAGAATCTTAAGGACTGGCAGGGGTATAAATTCGGATTATTGATCCACATGGGGCTCTATTCTGAGTTGGGTACAGTGGAGTCATGGGGCTTATGTCCTGAAGACTGGGTTGGAAGGCCTGGCTACGATGATTATTATGATTACGCCCGGGATTACCGTAATGCCAGTTTGAGATTTAATCCGATAAAGTTTGATCCTGAGAAATGGGCCAAAGCATTTAAAGGTTCAGGTGCAAAGTACATGATATACAGCACAAAGCATCATGATGGTTTTTGTCTGTATGATACTAAGTATACTGATTTCAAGGTAACAAATCCTGAATTTCCATTTGCTTCAAATCCCAGGTCGGATGTATACGGTGAAATTATGGAAGCCTGTCGCAATGAGGGTATGGTTGTGGGAGCCTATTTTTCAAAACCCGACTGGACATCTCCATATTTTTGGTGGCCTTATTACCCACCAAAAGACAGAAATCCAACTTACGACATCACCAAACATCCGGATAGGTGGAAGAGCTTCGTTGATTATACCCATAAGCAGATTGATGAGATCACCACTAAGTATGGAAAAGTGGATATATTATGGCTTGACGGATGCTGGGTTATGCCAAAATCGGCCGTGACAGAGAAAGTATCAGATTTTTGTAAGTATCCCCATGATATGGATTTAGATATGAAAACCATAGCAGACAGGGCACGTAAAACTCAGCCCGGAATGCTGGTGGTTGATCGATGGGTTCAGGGAGATTATGAAAACTACCTTACACCTGAGCAGAAGATTCCTGAGAAACCCTTGTCGGTTCCCTGGGAGAGTTGTATCACTATGGGTCATGCATGGGGATGGGTGGCAAATGATCATTATAAATCATCACGGGAGCTTGTTCAACTGCTGATCGGCATTGTGGCCAAAGGCGGTAATCTCTTGCTGGGCGTAGGCCCGAAAGGAAATGGTGAATTTGAACCTGCTGTTTATGAGAATCTGGCGCAACTAGGTAAGTGGCTGGATGCAAATGGCGAGGCAATTTATGAAACTACACCAGTTGAACCATTCCAAGTTGAAAAGATTGCCTACACGGCCGGGGATGAAAATACAGTTTATGCATTATATATGCCAGCCAAAGATGAGGAGGAACTGCCCGAAACCCTCAGCATCCAAACTCAGTTATCCGGCAGGCTTAGCTTTACTTTATTAGCATCAGGCAAAAAGCTCAAAGCCAGGAAAAAGGACAATGCATGGGATGTGTCAATCCCAAAATCGCTAAGATCAGAATTGGCCAAACAAGAGGCCGTTGTGATCAGAGTAAGATAAGTAGCAAAAGAGCTAATCAGATCTGATCAAAGATTTGCAATGCTATAGCTTATAAAATTCTTCCCAGCCTTTACGTGGAGGGTTTCCAACCAGCATTTGATTGGCAAACTTGTTATTAGTGATTTGTTTTGTTTTTCTGTCGAAAATTATTCTTGAACTCAATCGTTGTGCAACAACACCCAAAGTAAAGACCTGACTTAATGGTCCGGAAATGTCAAATGATGAGCGACATTTTTCTTCTCCTTTACAGGCTAAGAGAAAGTTTGCAAAATGGTTTGATGGACTTACAGGAACATCCGGCAACTTCTTCTCCATCTTCTGAGCTTTCTTTTCAGGAATTATTGAAAGAGTTCCACCATGGGTTCCTCCCTTGAAAGTCAAGTCCTTGCTGTAAATAATTTTGCCAGGGTTTAGTTTAGCTGGTTGTAAAGCCCCGTTACTTGGAGGCGGGACATTAGGATCAATTTCTGAAACCCCATATCCTTTTGGAACAGAAGGGATATTATCCAGTCCATCGTACCAGGTGATATCAAGAGGAGGCATATTGCTACGCTCAGGAAATTTGAAAACCAGGGTAGATGAGAATGGGAAGAAAAATGAGTTGTGACCACTAAGCCTCAATGGGTTAACCTCGTAGGGTAAGCCAAGCTCCAGGAATTCATGTGCGGTGTCCATGATGTGTGCTCCCCAATCACCCAGAGCTCCCATTCCAAAGTCGTACCAGCATCGCCATTGACCATGGTGATAATCTTTGTTATAATCGTGATGCTGAGCAGTGTTCAGCCATACGTCCCAATCCATAGTTGCAGGTAATGCCTGTTTCTCAGGGAATTTTGTAATGCCAGGATCAAATCCATGCCAGCGCCGTGCACTATTCATATGTGCAGTCATGGCTGTAACATCCTTAATAATGCCAGCTTCTTTCCATGCTTTGAACTGGAAATAATTAGCACCTGAGTGACCCTGATTACCCATTTGAGTGGATACATTGTATTTTTTGGCAGCCGCCATCATCAGTTCTATCTCATTAAAAGTACGGGCCATTGGTTTCTCGACATAAACATGCTTACCCAAGGACATGGCCAGCATGGTGATAGGGAAATGTGAAAAATCTGGTGTGCCAACACTTACAGCTTCAATTTTGTTCCCCATTTTATCAAACATCTTTCTGAAATCCTTAAATCGAGGAACATCAGGAAACATCTCGAGTACTCCCAAAGTATGTTCAGCTCCCAAGTCTGCATCACACAAGGCAACAATATTGGCTAATCCTGTTGCATGTAATGATTTCAAAATTTGCCCACCTCTGTGGCCAATACCAACACATGCAAGATTGACTTTCTCACTCGGCAGGAATGAACTTTTTTGATAAGATTGCGTGTTCTCATCCCACATCTTGTTTCCAGCAAAGATCACGTTACCAGGAAGTATCGACATTCCACCAAATGCCAGAAGTCCTTTTTTTAAAAAATTACGTCTTTGATTCGAATCAACGAATAGTGTATTATCCAATTGCCTTTTCATCCGCTTATATTTAATTTTAATTGTCGGATGCAGCTCGCACAACAAAAACAATCATCCGCGTGTTTGTTAAAATATTGTTCGTTTTGTCACGCTCGGTTCATCCGCTTATATTTGAGATGTGAATGTAAGAATCTTCTGCATTACTTTATTAATATGTGCACGCTTTATTTCGTGATATATTTTGATTGTTTGCTATCTGATAAGACAGTTTTCTTACAAGTATAAATAATTTGAGAAGTTTTTTTACCTACCGGATGGTAGAGTGAGTTATCTTTGGAGTATGATTAATACAGAAGAAACCCGTATCGAAGCCATCGTTTTGCATAAGGTGGGAAATAAGTCAGCTGGCGATGGATTGCAGCTGTCGAAAGAGGTGTTGCAAACTGACGAGGCTATCCGGCAGCTGTTATTGCATTATTTTGTCACCCCCTTTAAAGTAGAAGAATACTTTCATTTTCATCATGACTCGGGTCTGCATATGAATGAGGTGTATAGCTTTGTGTCTTCGATTTTTGAAGATTCCGATGCTTTTCTCGATCAGTCAATCGATCTGGCTAAACACCTGTATGAGATGTCGACCCATCCGAAAATTAAGGCAGGGGAGTTTTATGTGGTGTATTTTAAAGACCTGATTCTCGATGGTGAATTGATTGATGCCATTGGTTTGTTTAAATCTGAAAATAAAGAGACCTATCTGAAAGTGTACCCATCCGGAGGGAGTTATGAGATTCAAAGTGATGATGGAATCAATATTAATAAGCTCGATAAGGGTTGTTTGATTTTTAATAGCGAGGCCGATGATGGATACCTGGTGGCTGCAGTGGATAATCTTAATCGCAATGCAGATGCTCGCTTCTGGTTTGATGATTTTTTACAGATCAGGCAGAAAGAAGATGCATATTTTCATACTGAGAATGCTATCACTATGTGTAAATCTTTTGTTGCACAAAAACTGCCCGAAGAATTTGAAACTGATCGTCCTGATCAGGCTGAGATGCTGAATGACTCAGCTGCATATTTCAAGGAGAATGAGAATTTCGATCTGAATGATTTTGCTGAACAGGTGATGCGTCAACCAGATCTTATAGAGAGCTTTAAGGAATATAAGAATGAATTTGAAGAGAATAATGACCTCGAACTGGCGGAGGCTTTTGATATATCACAACCTGCGGTGAAAAAGAAAGCACGCTTTTTTAAATCTGTGATCAAGCTCGACAAGAATTTCCATATCTATATCCATGGCAAGCGGGAATATGTGCGCAAAGGAACTGATCCGGAGACCGGCTTGAATTTTTATCAATTACTATTTGAATCAGAGGCCTGATTGGTTATTTATATCTCCCGGCACAAACAATATACTGTTTACCATCGCTACCGGTAGTGAGTGTGAAATAAGTAGTTTTAAGATATAATCCGCTTTGGTCGGGCTTAGTGTAAATATAATCTACCCATCCGGAGCCTTCCTCCAAAGCTCCGGCAAGAATTTCATCTCTGAATAATTTGCCTGTCACATCAGGTTTTCCTTTAAAATTGAGTCCTATTATATTGACATTGGCTGCATGTGCTACAATGGTTAAATCTGTATCATAGGCAAAACAATATAAAGCAGTATTCTCGCTATCGCGGTATGGTGCCTGTTGCTCATTCATTTTAGTAATTGTTCCGCTTGCATCAAGTACAAAATCAGCAACGGTCTGATCAACCAGGGTAGTTACCATATCATTTGTAATCGAGTCATTGCCACTTAGAATCACTGAATATTTCTGCAGAATTTTTTCATGTGTGCTGCTACCATCTGCCTCTTTATCATTCTTGATCAGGTCAAGCTTCTCCTGGAATAAGTTGATCAGACTATTAGAAACTGATTGATTGAATGCATAATACAGTTGGTCGACGTTAATGGTGTAGACGGGTAGGAAATCTTCGGGAAGATATCCCAATCCGACAGGAATAAGTAAATTGGCCTGTTCACTGTATGAGATACATTGAACCTCACCATCAATCATAGCCTGGTATAGCTCTGTTGAACCAGGATACTCGATAATTTTTCCCGGATCAACTCCTCTGTCACGAAGAAGATTATAGCTGCTGTAACCATTAACCACTCCAAAGTGGTAATGAGTCAGGTCTGCATCTGTTACAATCTTGATTCCGGTACCCGCAGGTGCAATAATTACTTCTTTGTGAGGAGCAATCGGACCCACCCATTTGAACATATTTTCACGATCGGGTGAGCGAACCATTGAAAAGAGAACGGTACCCTCATTGTCCTGGACTGCCTTATAAGCATTTGTCCAATCTGTTAAGCTTATATCAGCCTGGCTGAGATTGACCTCCATTTGGTCAAACATAGTTTCAAGCACTTCAACAGCTACTCCGTTCAGGCTGCCGGTTTGGCCATAATTGTATGGGGGGAAATTTTCGGTGAGCCATGTTAGTGACCCGGCCTCTTCAATTAGCTTTGCATCAGAATCAAAAATATTCAATCTGCTGCATGAGAATAACAATAGCATCGAGGCTATCAGAAAGATCACAATTGAACGAAATAAGCATCCTGGACCCATGATAATCAAAATTTAGCGGTGAATTTATTATGCCATATAAAGGTAGCTATTTTACAAGTAAGCTGAGAACACCTTTTTAAAAATGAAGGTGGGGAGCCTTAATGAAAAATGTCCGGCAGCAGCTGCTACCGAACATTTTTCATTTTTGTCGAAATCTTATTGAGAAGCGACTTTGGAATTAGCGATTTATTCCCCTTCCAACTCCTTGTCCGGCAGCACGCCCTGCTCCACGACCAACTCCACGCCCTGCTCCTCCACGCCCTGCTCCACGACCAAAGCCAAGATTGTTGCTCCGTCCTCGTCCTTGTCCGGCAAATCCTTGCCCACGACCTGTTCCTTGCTTGAGATTCAGGCTTTTGCCTCTTGACGCAGGTATCAGTGTCCAAATTTCCTCCTGATGTTTGGCTTTAAGGGCATTCATCTGTGCTCTCATCTGATTTTTAACATCCCAGTCACGTGTTCCCTGCAATTTATTTCGCAGTGGAGTCATTGCCTCCTGGTGAGCTTTCTGCATCTGGCTTATTTTAGCCTGTTGATCAGCAGTGAGGTCAATACCGGTGAGGCAGTAACCATAATCGCTTTGATTTTGAGCTTGTACAAATCCCCGTCCCTGACGGTTTTGTGCGTCAAGCTGCATACTGAGCCCCATAACAAGGCTGATGATTAGTAATGAAGTTATTTTCTTTTTCATGATTAATTTTTTATGATTATTTGAATATTATATTTTTAATTGTTTTGTTAATTTTTTTGTCGACCATATCCTCTGCCTCCTGATCCTCTGCCCCTTGGTGTGCCCAGCTCATTTTCTTCGTTCAGCAGACCTTTGAAGAGATTAAAGAGGATAACTTTTTGTTCAGCAGAACATACTGCTTTCATGCCCAGATAGAAATCTGTTGTAAGCATTTTCAATTCAGCGTGCAAGCCTCCAATTTCTTTCGAAAGTGTATGTAGATTCACTGTGTCAGGGTTCGATCTTCCCATCTCGTCAACGAGATCTATCCGACTATGTGACAGATCACGATAAATCTGATTTGCGGTTTGGTTATACTCCCGGTTCAATTCTCTGAAAACCAGTTGTTGATCATCATCAAGATTGAGCTCATCAGAGAAGAATTTTGTTCGATGGCTACCTGCAACTTCTTCTCCTGAAACAGATTCAATTGTCTCACTTTTATGCTGACCGATAAACCGTATAACTGAAAGTACAGTAACAATGTTAATTACCAGCAGTAGAATTACCAGTGCATATAATATCTGACGTGACAGGCTTAGCTTTTTCATTGGGCAGGTGTATTTAAGTTAAATAGCATCTGCTCCAGGGGTTCATGGTTTAATTCATTCACCAGCGATGAGATTTCAGGATGATCGGCCTGACTGGAGGATAAGCCTGAAGTGATTCGATTTCCGATTTCCAGACCACCAAATATGCCTGCTACAACCAGAACGGCAATGGCGGCTGCAGCAGTCAGCTTTGAAAAGTGCCTGCGGTGCAACTGACTTGGAGTATCCGACTGCAACACCATTGTTTCAACAATCCTGTTACTGAGGAAAGGATTGACATTGGGTTTCTTTTCTGTATGCATCAGAATATTGAACTGCTGCAATTCGGTAAAGAATCCACGGCAAACATCGCAGCCTGACAAGTGCTTTTCCACATTGGCTGTGTTTTTTTGATCCAGATTACCATCGATGAAATCCAGAAGTTTTAGTCGTGTTTTGCTACAATTCATATTCTGTTGCTCTAATGGTTTGACAATCGCATTGGGAAAAACTTGCGCTCATACCCGTGAATTTTTATACCACTCCCATAATTTTTTTTGTAAATTCTTGCGAGCTCTGAAGATTAGTGATTCTACCGAGGAAATTGATCTCTGCATTATTTGGGCAATCTGCTTATAAGACAGATCCTCATAATTATGCAGGGTGAATGCTATTTGTTGATTTTTTGGCAAACTACTTATTGCCAAATGAAGAATTTTTTTTCTATCTGCATCTTCAAGGGGATCGGAAGTCTCCTCACGAATATCAGTTTCCACCACAATTTGGTCCTTATGGCGCTTTTCTCTCCTGATATGATTAAGCGAGCGAGTGATTGTGATTCGGTATATCCAGGTAGAAAGTGATGAATCGGCTCTGAAAGAATTTATCGAACGATAAATCTCAATGAATACATCCTGTGTGATGTCATGAGCATCATCAAGATTCCCAACGAAGCCCAGGGCGGTGCCAATAATCATTTGCTGATAGTTCTCCACCAGCTCATGAAAGGCTTTTTCATCACCTTTTTTTACTGCCTTTATCAGGTCATGATCATTCATTGCAAAATCGAAATACTATATTTTCTTTTGTCTATTTGACACCTCTCGCCAAAATTTCTTGTGCCTTGAGATAAAATTATTAATATTTATACTGTTTTACGAGAAAAGGAAAAATACTTTAACACACTCGGATGGTTGTTTTTGTTGTGCGAGCTCCATCCGACAAATAAAATTAAATATAAACGGATGAAATTCATGCTTCACAAAAACCTGCAAATTGTTGTATTAATTGGCATTCTTACTTCACTTTCAAGTATTCTTCAGGCCCAGCTCAAGGTGCATCATATCTTTGATAACCACATGGTTTTGCAACGCGAGAAGGCTGTGAAAGTATGGGGGTGGGGAGAACCTGCTAAGAAGGTGACACTCGAATTTGCAGGTCAGGAGAAAGAGGCAGTGATTGATGAAGATGGTAATTGGGAACTCGTCCTCGATCCGCTGGCAATGAGTAAAGAAGGCCAGATGTTCAAGGTAACATCTGAGCAAGAGGCCATTATATACCAGGATGTACTCGTTGGCGATGTGTGGATCCTCACAGGCCAATCAAACATGGAGTTTGATCTGGCAAGAATTTATCATGGTGATGAAGAAATTGCTTCGGCCAATTTTCCCCTTATCCGCCTCATGACAATTCCCGCGAAAGCGAGTCCCGACCCGGTAAAGAATTTTGATCGTCTGAATGAATGGGATGGCTGGTATGGCCGATTCGACCTTAAGGGATTCTGGATGGTTTGTTCACCTCAGACAAGCCCAACTTTCTCGGGGATGGGATACATTTTTGGTCGCCGTATACACATGGCCACCCAGATACCCATAGGATTGGTTGATGCTTCATGGGGAGGCACCACTATTGAGGGTTGGACTAGCCGTGATCAGCTAATGAAAGTGCCTGAAAATAAGGGTCTGCTTGAGCTTTGGGATGAACGAATTAGAAAAGATCCTGGCAAAGCAGAAGATCGTAATAACCCCGGTGCTGCTTACAATGGCATGATGGGGGTTTTTGGAGGAGCAACTGTAAAAGGTATAATTTTCCATCAGGGCTTCAACAATGCTTTGGGCGATTCACGTCCGAAATTATACACCAAAAACCTGCAGTTGATGATTCAGGAATGGCGTCATACATTCAATGATATGCATCTTCCATTTGGAATTATAGAGCTGAGTGCGGGTGGTCAGCCTCAGACCATAGAAAATTATACCCTCCGGATGGTGGATGCAGGCTGTTTCATCCGGGAGGCCCAATTGCAGGCATATATCGACCTGCCGGATATGGGCTTTGTTGCTGCTTATGATGAGCAGGTCAATTGGTACCATCCTCAGAAAAAAGTAGAATTAGGTGAACGGATGGCCCGCTGGGCCCTGGGATCACAGTACGGATATGATTTTGGCTGGAAACCAGCCTTGCTGGTGTCATCAAACATCCGGGAGGGAGAAATTATTATTGAATTTGATCGGGAAGTAATTACTCATGACGGACGCCCGATTGAAGGTATTGCAATGGCCGGAAAAGACAAGAAATTCTATCCGGCCCAGGCTGAGTTTTTTGTTAGTGGTAAGAATGATAAAGGAAAAGATATTCTTGATCGCACAAAACTTGTTGTAAGCTGCAAAAAGCTCAGAAAACCTGTGGCTGTACGTTATGCCTGGGCACGAAATCCCCTGGGTAACCTCGTAAATGCAGTTCACCATGAGAGGGTAATACCAGTTCCCTCATTCAGAACCGACAAATGGGATTGGCCGGAAGCTCCATTTGCCGAGAATAAAGATCCTGTTTTTCAGGAGCATAGGGAGAAGATCAGAGCAATGCGGAAGTAGGGGACAGGGGAAATTCAGGGGAGGGTCAGGAATCTTCTTTTAATGTAAAACAGAATGTACTGCCTCCTTCCGGGCTTGAAATAACTGTTAATTCTCCACCTAAAAGCTGTACAAATTCCTTGCATACAATGAGTCCCAATCCGGTTCCCTTTTCGCCTTGGGTGCCTTTTTTCAAAGATTGTTGATTCATTGAGAATAAATGAGACAAAACTTCCTCATTCATACCCACCCCTGTATCTTTAACACAACAGGTAACCATAGAATCTTCTACTGAAGCAGATATTTGAATCTGCCCGTTCGTTGGAGTAAATTTAATTGCATTCGAGACCAGATTACGGAATAAAGTACTCACCATGAAGGCATCGGCAAAGGCTTTATGACTACCCGGGACGAAGTTGCTTATCATGATATTTTTGTTTGCCGCTTCCGGACCGACTTCAACTATGACTTTTTCTACCAATAAAAACAGGTCAATATTATCAAATACCGGTTTGATAATTCCTCTTTGCAGCCTTGACCAGTCTAATAGATTGATTAATAGCCGGTAAGTGTTTTCAAGGTTTTTGCGGATAAGAGATACAAATTCAAGTTTCTTACTTTCAGAATATTCATCCCATTCCTGATTCAGAATGCTAGTTATGCCTAAAAGTGAACTGAAGGGACTGCGTAGATCATGGGCAATAATTGAGAAGAACTTGTCTTTTGTCGAATTGGCATCAAGAAGTTGTTGCTCTGTTTGTTTGCGTTGCTCAATTTCTTTGATGAGTTCTGTTCCTTTCTGTTCTAACTCAAGAGTACGTGAATTGAACAGTAAGTTTAAACGGTTTTTTTGTTGCCTTAGGAACACAAATCTCAAATATATGATCAACAAGATGAAAAAAGTGAGTATACCAATAATCAGTATTTTAAAGGCTGTTGTTTCAGGGAATTCAGCTTTAATGTTTAGCTTGAGTGGATGTGGAGAACTGATCCAATCTATCTGGTTGACAGAAGCTCTTATTTCAATTGTATAGATACCATGTTTCTGATCTCCTAATTGAAAAATGTTATTCTGACCTAAATCAATCCATTTTCCTGATTTTTCCGGGATCCTGTATTGAAAGTACTCCTTTTCTGTATAGAGATAATTCATGCCAGATAACTCAAAAATAATGAAGTTTTGATCAGGCTTAATTTCCAAACTTCTTTTATAGGGTAATAAGGTATCGGTTTGCAGGATTTGATTATTAACCCGGCAATTTACCAAAATGGGTTTGAGCCGTGGTAATTCCCAGTCCAGATCCTCAGGTGTAAAGGATACCATCCCATCATATCCGCAAAAATAAATAGTTCCGGAATCTGATTTATATGTAGATCCTCTGTGATACTGATTACCTGGTAATCCCTGATGCTTTGTATAGACTCTGAAGTTTTCAGTTTTCGTGTTGAAACAGGCAATTCCATTATTAGTGCTTACCCAGATATTTCCTTCTAAATCATCTACAACACCACATACCAGATCATTTGGCAAGCCATCTTGCAGAGAATAGTGTTTATGCTTTTTACTTACAGGGTTAAAAAATACCAATCCGGTATTTGTACCAAACCAGAAATTGCTGTTTTGATCCTGATTAATGCAGTTAACACCATCTGAGAGATCGGGTGCACCAGGATAAATTGCCTTTATTGGAGAAAATGTAAGGTCAGACTCATTAAGAATCATAAAACCTTTTTTGCGTGATCCAACCCAAATATTATTCTCCTGATCTCTGAACAGTGTTTTTATCTCACCATCAACCAGGCTATTTGGATTCCCCGGTTCATGTTCAAGTATCAAACCTTCTTTCGGTTTGTATATATCAATTATCATCAGGCCTTTGATACAGGCCATCAGGTAGGTGTTCTCCGTGAGGTGCATAATATCAAAAATATGTTCACCCTTATATGACTTGCCTGACTGATTAGTCACTTCAATATATATTCTCGATAACTCTTCTGTTTTTTTGTTATACAGATAATGATAGGTCCCTTCAACCCCCAGAATCAATAAGTCCTTGTTGTTTTCAACCTGGCACTGAGTATAAATTGGGATTCCATCCAGATGAAAGGACCTTGAACCAGTTAGGGTGTTAATCTTGTTAAAGCCCAAATAGCCACCAATATATAGCCACTCTTTATCTGTAGAAACAGATCTGACACTTTCAAAATCAAGTTTATAATGAGACTTCAATTCGGAGGAAAAAGACTTGAATTGTTGATTTATGGGAGTATGATAATTGATGCCTTTCCCATTCGTTCCAAGCCACAGTATATTCTCCTGTCCACGATAAAGGGTGTTAATTGAATTATAGTTTATTCCTCCGGGGTATTCTTCGATAGAAATGAGTTCTAGGGAATCTTTTGGGATATGATATAAATGAAGACCGCACATAATAGTTCCAATCCACAAAGAATCCTTCCCCTGTCGTAAAAGAGCAGGGCATGAAGCTAAATGGTGTTTTTTACTAGGTGCCGTACGTATATATTCAGACTCACCTGTTTTGGTATTGAGTTTATGTAAATGTTGATCATGCGTAGCTAATATCAGAAAGGGAAAATCCAGAGGGGTGATTTTGATAGTTGTTTCATAGTTTACTTCAGGTTCTTCACTGGAATTATTATAATGCTGTACTACAGCCTCTCCTGGTTTTACCCCCACGATGCCTGCATTTTTGGTAGCCAGCCAAATTGTTCCATGCTGATAGGCAATACTATTAATTATCAGTTCATGGCCTGGTTTTTCAGGATATTCAACTTCAAAGACCTGATTCTCATCATTATGCAGGTTGTGCATAAGCCAAGCGGAATTCTCAAAACTTGCATATAAGAAATGGTCAATAATGCTTATACCAGTTATTTTGGAATTGCCATATTTCTCCCTGAATTCCATTGGTAATTCAAGTGCTTCAAATTTTTGCAATCGGGGATCCAGACGGTATAAACCGGCATTCCAGGTACCGATCCAAATTTTACCATCTGGGGCTTTTTGAAGGCAGGTGATGTGATTTGAACCTATCGGATAGGGAATGGAATCAGATTTACGATAGTTGATAAACTTGCTACCATCATAACGATTTAGTCCATCCAGAGTTCCAAACCACATAAAGCCGAAATCATCCTGGGTGATGGCAGTCACAACACCATGAGTCAAACCATCATCAACTGTTAGTGATTTGAAATAATATTGTGTACTGTTTTGTCCAAAGCCTACAGCACTGCAGAGCGATGCTATCACTGTTGCGATAGCAAATACCAATGTAATTAATGATCTGCGCATTAAACCGATTTCATTCGAAAGACGAAAGTAGGGAATCTTTATTTCGGTATCAACACCCGAAAAGTTTGTTCGTCAAAAAGTTAGAAGTTTATTCTATACAAGAACATCGGCGTGAAAGATGACTGGTAATTATGTTTCACGGTTCCGCTTGCCACATCAAAATACTGACTGTAGATATTTTTGTGATTGGTGAGATTCTGGAAGTCAATTGCCCATTCCTGTGAGAATTTTTTCATCGACATTTTGAAACTTAATCTAAGGTCAGTCCTGAAATAAGGATCAGCACGTTGTTCATAAGCCGTTACAGGATCATAAACCGGATACCCCCATTGTTTTGATGCTTCAATATCAATAGAAGGAAATCTTTTTCCGCCTGCATAGACAGTTCTAAGATCAATTCCAATCAGGTTTTTTCCAATTTTAAGCTCGTAGCCTGTCAGAACATTGGTTATGAAATTTCCATTGAATTGTGTATTTCTCCACGGTTCTTCCAGGGTTTTGTATTTCGATTGGTAAAGTGTTCCGGTTAAGAGAAAATAAAATCCGTCATTTAAATACCGTTCAAGAGTTAATTCCACACCATAATTCTTTCCAAGGCCTTCATTGACCAGATTGTCAACTCTATCCTGATGAAAGCTTGCCCCATAATTTGCCAAACTGAATGAAGAGGCTTCCGATTCAACAGGGATATCATACAAATACTGGTAGTAGGTTTCAATTTTTGTTCGGAAGTTCTCGCTGATCATCCAATTGTAATTCAGAGCAAACTGATGGCTTTTTGTCATGCCCAGATTGGTATTTGTTGTTATTTTGCTTCCATCATCCTCATAGCTCTGAGTGAAGTAAACCAGCAATGGTTGGATCTGGCTGTGAAGTCCATAGCCCAGGCCGAAGGTGTGAACAGGATTAGGTTCCCATTTTAAGCTGACCCGGGGCTCGAAAGATTTGGATTTGTTGAGATCAAGATACTGAAAATGGATTCCTCCTGTTGCAGTAATTTCATCTGAAATGAAATGGTTTATTTGTGCAAAGCCTTCGGTGAGAAGGAGCTGTTCAGAATTTGATTCAGTTAGTAATTTGTAATTGTCTTTTTCGATGGCTACACTGTCGAGATAATCTGCCTGTATGGCCAGCATCCTGATACCAGCTTCAGCATATGTCTTTTGGCTGAATCGATGTTTTAAGGTAGATTTAATCTGAGTGTTAATTTCCTGATTGTCTTCACCATAATAGATCCACATTTCATCAGTATCCAGGTTGATAGAATCAATTTGAGTGTGAACCTGATGGCCGCTAAACCCGATCTGCGACCTTATACGGGTATTCTTGGAGAAGAAATAGGTGTGGTTTAATCCCAGAGTAGCCATTTTTGAGCCATTCCGGGTGTTGAAACCTGCGGCATTATTATAGTTATTTTCGTTGTCATCCTGCTGTTCATAAAAAATCTCACTTAGGCCTCCTAATCCATAGAGTTGAAAGCGTCCGGCATTCTCTGTTGGCAAATCAATTTTGAAAGATATATCCTGATAGTCAGGTACTGCTCCCCCCGCAATATCAAAACCTAATTTATCTATTACTCCGAGAGTGCTGTATCTGTAATTCACCAGGTAGCTGGCTTGTCCGCCTTTTTTAAATGGTCCTTCTGTTCCCAGCTCAAAACCATTGAAGCCAACCTGAAACATTGTTTGTCTGTTTTGTTTGTTCCCGCTTCGCATCCGGAGGTCAAAAACACCTGAAATGGCATTGCCAAATTCTGCCGGGAAAGCACCAGTGTAAAAATCACTTCTGGCCAGGAGGTTGTTGTTAAGCATACTTACGGGCCCACCCGTGCTTCCTGCTGCACCAAAATGGTTCGGATTGGGAATTGGTAAGCCATCAAGCCTCCAAAGCAATCCTGATGGTGCGTTTCCACGAATTACAATATCATTGCGTTGATCACCGGCCATCAGTACACCTGCATAATTTTGG
Source organism: Bacteroidota bacterium (assembly GCA_018669475.1). Classification (GTDB taxonomy): domain Bacteria; phylum Bacteroidota; class Bacteroidia; order Bacteroidales; family UBA12481; genus JABHCC01. Next base: position 55,359 of record JABHCC010000085.1, read on the forward strand.
GCCATGCGAGCCGGATCGCCAAGACTACCGGCATATTTCTCTGTCTGCTCCACAGAAAAAGATCGAACACTTACTGAGGCCATCTGGTTTAGCGGAGTATCACGGCGGTTTCTGCCTGAGATAATAACTTCAGCCACTTCGGTAATATTTGCTTTGAGTTGAATGATCAATTGGGCATCCTTGCCTGCTTTAACCAAAATATTGGGAATTGTTTGAGATTCATATCCAATGAAACTGATACTTATGCTGTGTCGTCCCGGAGCCAGATTATTCAATGTAAACTGTCCGTTTTCATCACTGATTGATCCCTTGTTCGAATCAGATGAAATTATAACAACAGTGGCACCAGGTAAGGAGGTTTCCATTTCTTTATCCATAACCGTTCCGGTGATGTTTTGACCGATGCTTCCCAGAGTTATGGTAAGCAGAATTGCGATTGTTAATGCGATTTGTTTTCTCATGTTTATTTTCTGTTTAGGGCAAATCTAAACTGTGAAAATGACATGAAAAAGTTTATGTGACCTTCAGGAAAGAATTGGGATATTCAGGAATGAATTGGTACTATTGGGCTAAAACGGGGATAATTGGGAAACCTCAAATTGTCGACTAACTGGCACCTGAGTGTCAAGGTTTTTGAGATCAAGCAAGTAACCTCTGGCATTCCCTGATATATTTTCAAGGAGTTGTTTATTGATTATGTACGACTGATGGCATCTGACGAATTGTGCTTGATCAGAGAGCTGCTCCTCAAAGGCTTTTAATGAACCACGTAGAACTTCTCTTTTAGTGCTTTCTCCTGATCGGTGAAAAACGGCCACATAATTACCCTCACTCTTTATACAAATCAGCCCAGATGATTGAAGGAGTATTGTGTCAGTTTTTCCTTCACCATATAGTTGAATCTCTACATTGTTAATTGTGTGAGGACCTTCTGTCATCTTACCTGAAATGCTTTCTGCCCTGGTAGAATACCGGATGAAATAGATACGTTCAAACCAAAATAGTAATATTATCACTGGAAATATTCCGACTGATAGGGTTACACCAAGAAAATAGAGTAAACTCCTGGTTTCTTCTGCATGAAAAGTAGCATATCGGTAGAAAAGCCAATTGGCAATGGCAATGATGCTGATATTCCAAACACTTGTCAGCAAGGCACTTCCAATAGTGTATTTGTCTGACTCAAATTGTGTCTTGAAAAGGATAGCAAGCAGAGCAAAGTTCATAATCATCACAATAGCTGTGATTAGCCCGTATCCGGCAGAGGTCAGCCAAAGATGTGATTCTGAATCCTGGCTTGGAAACGGTCTGAAAATAACCAGGAAGCTAAAAATAAAAATGCCAAATAGAATTGAAATCAGAGAATTCTGACCAAGTCGGTTCCCGATCGGGAAAGGACGTTGCAACCATTTAAGTAATCCGGTCATATCCACAAAGATATTATTAATTTTCCCTTCATTATAACAGAAAGAGATCGGCTGCTTAACTTTATTACCTTTGAAAAAACTAATCCCCATGCAAAGAAGAAATTTCCTTAAATCAACAGCTGCAGTATCCACCTTTACTATTGTGCAGCCTTCAATAGCCTTTGGTTCAAAAATTAATTCAGCAATTAAAATTGGTATAATTGGTTGTGGCAACAGGGGGAGTAGTGTAATAGCTTCGATGTCGCGACACACAAATATCCATATCGCAGCAATGGCCGATCTTTTCAGTGATAAACTTGATATTGCCAGACCGAGGCTCAATAAGTTAAATACCGATAAGGGATTAGCAAAAATTTCTCAGTCAAAAATTTATTCCGGAAAAAATGCCTACCTCGAACTGATTAATGATCCCGATCTCGATGCTGTTTTAATCTCATCACCAGCATACACCCATCCTGAATTTTTATCTGAAGCAATAAAAGCCGGTAAGCATGCATATTGTGAAAAACCTATGGCTGTTGATGCAGCGGGATGCAGTCGGATTGTAAGACTGGGGCAGGAGATTGATGGTAAACTCAGTGTGGTAATTGGATTCCAGATCAGACACGCTTCACCCTATATGGAAATGGTTAAAAGAGTGAAACGGGGAGATATTGGCAAAGTCATTAATGCCCAGTTGTACTATTTCTCATCCGGAACCCCCGTACGGCCATATCCTCAGGCTTCATGGGATGAGCAGCGAATAAGGAATCAATATAAATTCAGGGCTTTATCCGGAGGAATATTACTTGATCAGGGAATTCATATGCTGGATGTATGTAATTGGACACTCGGAGCACATCCTATTGATGCCATCGGAAGAGGGGGAAGAAATGAAGCACCTGATTTTGGGGATGGATGGAATAATTTCCAGGTGATATATCAGTATCCTGATGATATAAGTGTGAGCTTGCATTCCACACAGTTTGGCCCTCATTTTGGCGATGTGTGTGCCCGATTTACCGGAACCAAAGGAATAGCCGAGGCACATTATACTAGAGGAGTTTTTATCACCGGTGATAATGCCTGGGATTCAGGTATGCTGCGTGATAATCGTAAGCCAATAACTCCGGAGCAACGCTCATCAGGTGTATTTCCATCTGCCCTTCATGATGCCGATGCTAATAAGGAAAAGGCCTTCATCAATAGTATTGAAAGCGGAAATTTCCTAAACGAAACCCAATCAGGAGCTAACTCAACATTGTCGGCAATTCTGGGAAGAGAAGCCGCAACAAAAGGCGAACAGTACACCTGGGATGAAATGAAATTTGAGAATAAAAAAATCCCGCATGACCTGAAAAATGTAGGATGGTAATTTTCCTCCTTAACGTTCCATAAGCCGCAGCTGTACTTCCTCTTTTCGCGATCGGGAAACCGGAACCATGCTGTTGTCAGACATTTGCAGGTATCCCCCGTCGCGACGTACAAAAGCAAGCACTTCTGAAAGGTTAACCAGATGAGACTGATGAACCCTGATGAACCCCATGGGTGTCAGGGCTTTTTCGTATTCTTTCAGGGTTTTACAAATAATGAGTTTTTTACCTCCTTTAAGATAAAACTCAGTATAACTGCGATCACTCTGGCAATGAATGATGTTTTTTACCGGTACAAATTCTACTTTGTCTTCAGTAGGCAGAGGCAGACGCTTTTCGGCAAAGGTCAGCTGCTGATTTGACACCAGATTTTTCAATAATATGTTTTCTTCAGCAAGATTGATTTTCATCTGTACTTTCTCCACCGCCTGCCTGAGTTCAGATATGTCAATTGGTTTGAGAAGAAAATCAACAGCATTGAAACGAAAAGCCTGGAAAGCATATTGATCGTATGCTGTAATGAAAATGATTTCGAAGTCAACCTTATCAAGCTGAGCCAGCAAATCAAAGGCATCGCCACCTGGCATTCGAACATCAAGGAAAATCAGATCGGGTAGGAGAGACTGAATGCGCTCCTGGGCTGAAAAAATCTCAGCAGCCTCCCCAATGACCTCAATCTCAGGGCAATGCTTCTTAAGCAAAGCCTTAAGATTCTCCCGGTTCGATTGTTCATCGTCTACAATGAGTGCCCTGATTGTCATTCTTATTCCATTGGCAGAACAAATTGAACAGTAGTGCCTTGCTTGTTCGGGTTTTCGATAATATCTACTTTAATTCTTCCTTCGAAACTCTGATTCAATAAATCTACACGCTGACGGGTCAGCTTCCATCCTTGTCCGAGTCCGTTCGATTCTAAATGTCGTGATTTTTTTAATCCTATCCCATTATCACTTACCTGTACAATCAAATTTTCCTTGTCTCCGGTGAAAGAGATGTCAATTTCTCCTTTATTTTGCAATCCGGCTATCCCATGTATCAGAGCATTTTCCACATGCGGTTGTATCATCAGTGGAGGGATCTCGATAGCATCTGTATCAAGTTTCGGATCGATATTCATCCGGCAGGTAAATACTTGTCTTAAACCCTCGAGTTGAAGATAGGTTTGTAAAGTTTCAATCTCTTCGGATAAGCTAATCCGTTTCTGTGTGGAATGTTCTAATATCCTTCGGATGAGTTTTGCGAATTTGGCGAGATAGGTATTGGCTTTGTCAATTTCATTGTGATTGATCAAGTTTTGGATGCTCGTGAGGGCATTGAATAAAAAATGTGGATTCATTCTCGAGCGAACAGCATCGAGCTCTAATTCTGCCATTTTACGTTTGAGTACCTGACGGGCTTCACGGCGGATATTTCTTCGTCGTATCACGAGAAAAATGAACATGGCGATAAATACCACAGCGGTGAGTATGGCCCAGAATAACCTGGTGTTTATTGTTTTTGGCGGCTCAGGGGCTTGCTCCATTTGTGGCCATGAAAGAAGATTCGTTGGTGTGATATTATTATTAGGATACCGATAATAATGAGCAATTTGTAAATCCCGGTCAATGTCAAGCCTCAAGTCGGTTCTGCCGGCAAAGTGTTCAACAATTCTGTCAACGGATTCCTGATCAGTAACATAAATTCTGTTTTGCGTCTTGAGTGAATCCAGAATGTTTTGTGATATTGCTTCCTCCCCTGTATAGAACAATATGCTAACAAGGCCTTCCTGAAGTTTGTCTTCCGCTTTTCGGCTGGCTTCCATCAGCTTAGTGTATAATTCCTGCTCTTTAACATTGACCAAATCATTTTGTAGCTGAGTAAAACGATTTGTGAAGACCGGGGGTTTTGTGAACGGACCCAGGTGAATAACTTTTCCCCGAAAATCTTCAATTTGATGAACCTTGTTATTTACATCCTTGAAACTGAGATTGAGAACTTTTTGTCCGGGCAGTATTTTTGCATATCGCTGCCATTTTTCCTCCAGGTAATTACCATATTCTGAACCCCGATAATGGGTGATGAAGTAGCGATAGTACTTTTCAGCCACTGATGAGTAGAAAAGGTTCATCCTGGCATCGGTGAGTGTGGCTAAGACGTAATACTTGTCCCAACCTTTTAATATGGCCCCAACTGTTTCAAGCATGTAGCTAAAATAATAATCTCCAACACCAACACCTTGGTTAGTTGCAGTAAATGCAGTTACAATTCTGGTTATAAAGCGCTTATATGAGGCAGATTTATAGCCATTAAAATTATTCAGATACTTATAAAATGAGTTCAAACTGTCGGCCGGATTGAAATCTATTGAGTTGATATTTGGCCCCATTATCTCATTTAAGCGGTATTCAAGCTCCTCATATTGCGATTCAAGCTCAAACCACTCCCTGAATTCTGCGCAATAGAGATTTTTCTCTTGCTCATACCTTTTTTGCGCCTGGGCCAATTCTTGAAGTGTTATATTTGGATGGAGGTTGGAATAGCCAAGTATGTAAGAATTTAACAGGGCTTGTTCTTGCCATGTTGATCCAAAAAATCCAATATCCTGTCCGAACCGCCTAAGATCAAGAGAAAACTTAACTGTATCGCCCGGTCTGACAAATATCCTTATTTGCCTTGGATCGCTTTCATATGATTGATATAATTTGTAATCCTCAGGAAAATAAACTGTGATCACATCCGGACCCGCAGGGAGATCTCCTGAAAAACTAAGAGACTGGCCGGTTTCATCAATATCAAATACCCGTATGTCAGATTTCAAGCCTGATGATGGAAATTTAACTACCACCTTACAGGAGTCACAGCCCCGAATGTCACCAATAATCAGAGCCGGTTTATTGACTGTTGAGAGATTTTTGATTTTATGTATACTGGTTTTCCCGGTGAAGCGGATTTTGCGTGGTTCAATGTTATAGTAGGGGACATTGAACCAATAGTTTATGTTCCAGATTTCAGAAAACATTTTTATTCGGTCGATCCCATCGTAGTTGAAAGAATCCACACAGTGGTTTTGCTGATCCCAAAACAGTTGACCATCCTGATCCAATAAGAATGATTCTTTTGAATCCGGATTTTTTGGCCGGGTAAGATGGAAATCAGTAATAAGCTCAAAGGGTTTTTCATTACCACCTGTAGGAGTGGTCCATTTCATGTTTGAAACCAGCTCTAAGTCACTTATGCTCCAGGGATAACTTTTCAAAGGCTCACCAGAATTCAGGGCATGCAAGTTGGGAAAAACATCATTGATCAGTTTGGTATAATACTCCTCACTTATCCGGGTAGTTATGTAACCATATGATAATCGTGATTTAAGAGCATTCCGCTTACGTTTATGAATGCTCATCGCCACTTCATCCCTGAATTCCTGAATACCATCTATTTTCAAAACCTTCCCCCAGGCATCCATCTCAAACCTGATCTTCCTCCCCTGATCAGCTAAGTTTACCAGGGTATTGGCAGTTGAATCGAAAGAGGTAACAAAACGATCCATCTTGTTTTCAAAGCCCTCTAAAAAGCTCGTTTTTTCGAACGATGATGTAAGCTCAAGCTGCATGTCGTATTTATTTCTTCCCAGCTTCAGTACTTCAAATTCCAGAATTTTAATGTCTTGCCGCTGTACCACTTTTCCCCTTGTGGTATCGTTAACCTCAAAGCGATGTTCATACTGAATAATCTGACCCTTATCAAAAAGGTATTTCAAGTCTGATTTCTGTGCGGTCACAGATGAACTGATGAAGAAAAAAATAATTAGCCTAAGCAGAAAAAGACTTGAACGGTGCATATTTGTGGTGTTTAATTATGAATAAAAATATTATTCTCCCGGATGGTATACAAGAGGCATTTAACACCTGACCGTTTTGGCAAAACATTTGGTAAGTAAACGAAGAGATGCAATAGTAAGTATTTTGTTAAATTCGCAATATAACTTACATACCGCTATGACTTCAAAAGAACGCCTATTACTAGCTCTGAACCGTGAAAAACCTGATCGTTTGCCTGCTTCACTCCATCAATGGCAGGGCTATCATCTCGATACTTTTATGGGAGGGATTACTGATTTGGAAGCTTTTAAGGCCGTCGGACTTGATGCCCAGATCCAGTATTTTGAGGAAATGGCCCAGTTTTGGTTGGTGGATGCTGATTTTACCCGTTTCAATAACAAAAACTGGAAAGATATTCCAACAGTAATTAGTAATAATCCTGACAAGCGTTTGGTTCATCATACAGTTGAAACGCCCGAAGGGAACCTGACTTATAAAACTGCGGGTGACAGAAAGACCACCTGGATCAATGAGTATATTATAAAAAATGATGAGGATATCCATTTGATTGACAAGTACATGCCAGTTCCGACATTGAGCCTTGATCCAATTAAGAAGCGATATGATGAGGTGGGCGACGATGGTATTCTGAGAGGATTTGTATGGGGCGATCAGGCAGGCTGCTGGCAACATGCTGCCTGTATGTTTGACATTACTGAACTTATTATTGCAACTTTCGAAAAGCCCGATTGGGTTCATGAATTGCTGAAAATTCTGATGAGAAAGAAGCTGCAATTCATTGAATCAATGAAGGGTGCAAAATTTGATCTGGTTGAGACAGGTGGTGGATCATCATCATCTACTCTTATTTCACCCGATCTTCATCGCGAGTTCTGCCTGCCCTATGACAGAGAAATGCACGATGCCTTACATGCTGTGGGACAAAAAATTACCTACCATACTTGCGGAGGCACATTCGGTATTGAGGATATGATTGTTGACAACCACTGTGATGCATCTGAAACCATGGCTCCACCGAGCGTAGGCGGCAATCAGGAACCATGGGTTTTTAAAGAAAAAATTGGTAATCGTATTGCTCTGATAGGCGGAATAGATCAGTTCAATATACTTACAGAAGGTCCCGAAGAAAAAATAAGAACAAAGGTTCATGAGCTATTCGAAAAAGTAGGCTACGAAGGAGGATTTATCTGCTCAGCCTCTGATCACTTCTTCGAAACCCCGGTGAAGTACCTGAAGGCTTTTGCCGAGGCAGCGAAGGAGTGCAGGTACTAGCGGGAGTAGGGAGTAGGGAATCGAGGAAAAGGTGACGCCAACTCGTGACGCCGAAAAGGCAATGGTGACGCCAAAACGTGACGCCGAAAAGGTGACGCCTTGGGACTGACGACTTTTCCCTGCTGATGACTGAAAACTGATGACTGACGACTTTTTTCTGATAACTGAAAACTGAAGACTGAAAACTTAATATATGAATTTCTATACTAGTATTGCTGAATTATATGACGAGATATTTCCTTATAAACCGGTTCAAAAGAGGTTTGTTGAGGGAGTTATGGGCAAAGGTCCGGGGTCCGATGTTCGGGGTCCGGGGTCCAGGGGATTGGGTTTGGGTTTGGATACGAGGGAGAGTAGTTTGCTTGATGTTGGTTGTGGTACGGGTAGTTTGGTTTTGAACCTGTCGGATCTTTTGGATACTGTGATCGGAATTGATCCGGATAAGGAGATGCTGCAGCTTGCAAATTTGAAGGCCATGAAATATAAGGCTGATCGACGTGATGAGCTGGAGGATTTAGGGAAATGGGTTTTTGTTCAAAAAGGGATGTTGGACCTTACTAATGAATTTGTCTCTGACTCTTTTAATTCAGTTATCTGTTTTGGAAATACCCTTGTGCATTTATCCACAATTGACGAGGTGAAAGAATTCATCCGGCAGGCATTTGAAATATTAAAACCTGGCGGATATCTGATGATACAGATTATCAATTATGATCGAATTATTGATCAGAAGCTAAGGGGGCTACCAACAATTGAAAATGAGAATCAGAAGTTCGAGCGCATTTATCAGTACAATCCTAATCCGGAGGTGATCAGATTTCAAACCAAACTTACAGTGAAAGAATCGGGAGAGATAATCGAAAATGACATTCCTTTGCTGGCTGTTCGTCCAGGTCAATTGAAGAAGATACTTAAGAGTGCAGGATTTATAAATATTCAGGAGTATGGTAATTTTAAGGGGGAGGGTTTTGGTGGTGATTCGCAGGCTTTTATTATTGTTGGGAGGAAAGAGGGCTAGACTAAAGAAGTTATCAGTTATCAGTTTTCAGTTTTCAGAAAAAAGTCATCAGTATAAAAAAGTCTTCAGTCTTCAGTTTTCAGTCATCAGCAGGGAAAAGTCGTCAGTCCCAAGGCGTCACGTTTTGGCGTCACCATGGTGTCACCATGGCGTCACCCTTGCGTCACCTTTTCGGCGTCACGTTTTGGCGTCACGTTTTGGCGTCACCTTGGCGTCACCATGGCGTCACCTTTTCCCTCAGTCCCCAGTTTTCAGTTATCAGTTATCCGTAAGAAAGAATAAAGTATTAAGTTATAAGTTTTTAATAATGAGAAAAATTGTTTTTTGTTTTGTTGTTGCCGGTATGTTTGCTGGGTGTTCTCAGCATCGTACGGTGGGCATTCCTGCTTTGATTCCGGTTCCTGTTACATTGGAGGCCGGAGAGGGTAGTTTTAAGTTGAACCGACAAACAAGGATTGCCTTGAATGCGGAGGATGAGGAGCAGGTGGAATTGGCGGTTTACTTTAATGAACAATTGGAGGAAGTGTTGGGCTATACTTTGGGTCGGGCAGAGAAGGCGGGGAAGAATGTGATTAGCCTGGAGGCCCCGTATTCTGGTAGTTCTCAGTTCTCAGATATCAGTCATCAGGAAGAGCCTGAGCTTTATCAGTTGGATGTGGAGACTGATAAAATCAGAATTGCTGCATCGGCACCTGCCGGATTATTTTATGGCATCCAAACCCTGATGCAATTGATACCTATTGCTGATAAGCATAAGATGGCAGGTGATGAGATTTTTCTGCCGGTACTGCATATTGAGGATTATCCCAGGTTTCAGTGGAGGGGATTAATGCTGGATGTAAGCCGTCATTTTTTTACCATAGATGAGGTGAAAGCTTATATCGATCAAATGGCGAAGTACAAGTTCAATGTTTTTCACTGGCACCTGACTGATGATCAGGGCTGGAGGGTTGAGATTAGTAGTTTGCCAAAACTAACAGAAGTGGGAGCCTGGAGGGTGCCGCGTACTGGTCCGTGGTGGACATACGAGCAGCCACAGAAGGGTGAGGAAGCTACAGTTGGGGGTTTTTATACAAAGGAGGAAATAAAAGAGGTAATACAGTATGCGGCAGATCGGTATATTCAGGTGCTGCCCGAGATTGATGTGCCCGGACATTCACTTGCCATGATTGCTGCATATCCGCAGTTGTCGTCAACTGAATTACCGTATCAGGTAAATCCTGGAAGTAAGTTTTATATGATTGAAGACAATGCACTGAATCCGGCAAAGGAGGAAGTGTATGAGGTGATGGATAAGGTTTTCACAGAGATCGCTGAACTTTTTCCTTTTGAATACATTCATATTGGAGGAGACGAATGTTATAAGGGCTTTTGGAAAAATGATCCCTATTGTAAAGCCCTGATGAAAAAGGAGGGATTGATCCATGTGAATCAATTACAAAGCTATTTTATCAAACGTCTGGAGACAATTTTGATGGCGAAAGGGAAAAAACTTATCGGTTGGGATGAAATCCTTGAGGGCGGACTGGCACCCGAAGCTACTGTAATGAGCTGGCGTGGGATGAAAGGAGGAATCACAGCTGCAGAAATGGGGCATAAAGTGGTGATGACCCCAACAACTCATTGTTATCTCGATTTATATCAGGGTGATCCTCAGGTTGAACCTATAACTTATAGCATGCTTCGCCTGAATGATGTTTACCGATTTGAGCCAGTACCTGATGGAATTGATGAAAGATTGGTTCTTGGCGGGCAGGGGAACTTATGGACTGAAAGTGTTTACACTCTCGGACATGCTCAGTATATGACCTGGCCTCGTGGGTTTGCATTGGCAGAGGTGCTGTGGTCGGAAAAAGACGACCAGGAATGGGAAAATTTTGTTGAACGATCTCAGGAACATTTTCGTCGCCTCGATGTGCAGGATGTTAATTATGCGCTTTCTGTTTTTGATCCGATAATCAATCTTCAGTCTTCACAAATCCGTCAGGGAGTAAAGAAATACAATGTGATAATGAAAACCGAAGTAAAGGGTTTGGAAATCCATTATTCATTTGATGATAGTTTTCCGGACGATCATTATCCGGTTTATACAGAGCCTGTTCCAGTGCCTGAAGGAGCTATTGCATTACGGGTGGTCACCTATCGCAAGGGTATTCAAATGGGCAAACAAATGCGACTGGAGCTGAGTAAAATTAGAAAAGAATAAACACAACTACTCTTTTATACATCTTACATAGAATTCGTAGAATTTACTTACAAATACTTCTCTGTTAATTCCTTTATCCGGATGGAAGTACCAGGCTATTGGTACCCCGTTTTTGCTTAAGTCGCTGGTCCAGAAATGAGTGCTCTTGTCAAGGCCCATGTAACCTCGATAAACGTCGATGTATCCGGCGAGATTGATGTGGAATTCACTTGAGCCACCATACTCCAATTTACTGATCTGGTTTTTTTCAAGATAATTCATCAGAGTTTGCCAGTCTTGTACAGAAGGTATCCGCCAGCCTTTCGGACAAAGTCCTTTCTCGAGATGAACTTCATATAAAGAGTATAAACCTCCGTATAACTTACAATTGTCGGGATTGTTGCTGTAACAGTTTTTAGTAACATCAAAGTTTTTTGATTTGAACTCAGAGTTGAAATTTTCCTGCATCCACCACTGATCTCCGATCTTAACCGTTCCATAGTACTCATTGAATGTACCCCGTTTGTCTTCAACAAAACCAGTTTCATGATTTCCATCGAAAACCGTAACTGTACCTGTGACAATACTTTCTTTGTTCTGTGAGTCTATGATTGCCATTCTGACAAGATATGTGCCAGCTTCATTATATTTATGGTATACTTCAGATTGGTCATCCAATGAGGTATCCCATATGCCATCCATGTTGAGATCCCATCTGATTCGCAGATTCATCATGCTCTCATCGCGGTCATAGCTTCTCAGAGAATTGAAATAGAATTGTGTTTGCGGGTTTCCAATCTGACAGCCAATATCAAGATAAGCATAGGGGGGAGTGTTTTTTGGATGAACCATTACATTTAATGTTGTATCCATATACAAACCATCCGGAGCGCTAACTCTGAGTTTTACCAGAACTTCCCCTTCATCCGGCAGGTAAACTTTGAAAAGAGGATTCTCTGATTGATCAACTTCCCAATCGGTGCTTGATAAAACATTCCATGAATACAGAAGTCTGGATTCTGGCTTATTTTCTTCAAATGATTCTGAAGCATCGAAAATGAACTCATCTTCCACAGTACAGTTGTTGCATGTATAATTCACTCTCGGTTTGATAAGGCCATTGAGACGGTTCACTATCAGGGGTAGCTCAGTTCGTCCCACTAAACCCATTGTATCTTTAACTTCCATTATGGCCGTGATATGACCAGTGTTCATGAACCTGTGACTCATCACGGGATCAGAAATAAAATCAGTATCCCAAACCTGATCACCATCAAAGTCCCACCTGAATTTAAGCATCGCGATGGAGTCTTCATCATCCTGGGTTTGGCTACCGTCAAAAATGAAATCGGTGAGCAGATGAGCCGAATCAGGCTGAACCATCAGCAAGGCGCGGGGAGGAGAGTAGCCCTGTTCGACGGATATCATCTGACTTATTGTATCAGTTTCGCCCGACACCCGGGATACTTCCAATATCGTTGTGTAATCACCTGGCAGGTAGTAACGGTGATCATATTCTGGCATGCTCGAGTGCATCATATCCCAGTCTCCGTCACCATCCCAGTCAAAGCGAATGAAAACCGGATTGCTGTTGTCTCCCAAATCGATGGCAGTACCCAGATCAAAATGGAAAATTGTTGTAGTGGATCCTTCTTGTGGAGATAAATGGAAATCAGCGACCAGGTCGGGCTGAGTGTCGTCAGATGCTTTTTTGCATGACTGAGAAACTGTCCCTGTTAAAACAAGCGCAACAAGAAATATGTTGATCAGTCTGTTCATTTGCCTTTCCGGTTTCCGTAGCGATCGAGAAAGTTGAGCTCATGAGTAAATCTGCCATAGGCAAGAGAATCAATACTTTGGTCTGTTATCCTGAATCCGCGGCTGTATGAGTAGCCTATTCCTGAAAATACCCCAATGCCATTCTGAATATTGGAATAATCAAGCATTCTGAATGGATCACCCTCTTTTTCAAGTTGGAAATGAACAGCTAACTCTTCCCCTCCGGCAATAACTATTGCATCAATACTTTGGAATGACCTCAATACCTCCGGTTTTGCATCCAATAATGAACCAAGGCTTGCGTAAAATTTTGTGGAGTTAATATCGAAACTATAAAACCAGCCCGGATTGTTTTGCAAAACAATAGTTTTCAGAGGAACGAGCAGAGATTTTAATAGAGATCCGGTACTGTCGGTCTCATAGTAATTAAACTGAAAACCAAGTTGATAGATATGCACGTTTTCTGAGGGTGTCCAGTGAAAAACCGGATTATGATCAACACTGAAATGAAGGGCTCTGACCTCCGGATGTGATGGGTCAATAATTGTAAAATCACCCGGAGTTGTGGTGAAAGCATAGATAAGCTTATCTTCTTTTTCTAAATAAATTACAAGACGATAAACTGTATTTGTAGCAATCTCCATCCTGCTTTGGTAAACAATATGATATTGACCGGGAAAAAATCCGGACTCCTTATTGATTGTGACAGGTGCAAATTCAGTATGTTGCACTGCCTTATCTCCCTCCATCTTTTCTATTGCCAGCCTTACATCATCCTGGTAATAATATAATTCGGTACTGTCACTGATTGTTTCGCCCTGCTCAGTGATAAATGATTTGCTCAAACGAATTGTTTGAATTTCTTCTCCCGGATCAAGCAGGCAATAAACAATAGGAATTGCATCTGCCTCATAGATAAGATCTACTTCAGTATCGCACCCGAATAGTAAAAGAATCATAGCTATGAGACCCAAATTCCGCATCTATTGAAAAGTTGGTTTTACCAATGTACTTTCATCTTTAACAATTTCGAATTTGCCCATAGTGTGTTTTTTTCCAAACTGATTGCCTGGAAAACCGCCGGCAGAACATGAATCACCCTCGCATAAACAAGCTATGATAGCTTCATAATAGTATGTGCCTGGTGGCAGATGGAAAACGTATAATTTCTTTGTATCAGTTACATTAGCTGACTGTAAATAAATCCCTCTGTACAGTGACTGAGCATCGACAGCAACATGCAAACCCACTCTGATAATACGATCGGTCGGGATCCATATGTGTTTGATTTGAAAATCAACGTGAAGTATACCTTGAATTACCTGAGTATCATCAATTTCAGGATCAGTAATTATCTCTGGCTCGCATGCCGGTAAAACAACTAAACAAACCAGAAACACTAATACGCTGAATCCCACAGATTTCATTTATCCAGATTTTGTTGGGGGGAACAACAGCAAAGTTAGGGATAAATGGGGACAAATCAACCGCCGTTATTTCTGTATTTTCCCTTATTGGCACCAGCAATTTTACTATCGTTAAAGATGAAAGCCTTTCTTCCTGTTTGATCAGAATCACTGTAATGACGTGGATTGTCGGGATTGAGCAAAAGATCTTTGCCTTGACGCGATAATTCAAAGGCATAGCTGGCCTGAGTTTTTGAATTCAACACGAACAAATAATAATGCTTTCCAATCTTCTCAATATTTACTTCAGTCAGCTCAATATCTTCTTCGAAATGCATGTTTTTGGCTTTCATAAAATTCTGGATGGCACCAGTCCTGATTCCTGGTTGACCAAGGCTTGAGGTATTACCAATTCTTATCTGATCGACCTTACTGTAAATTCGTCCAAGCATGTAAATCGGATCAATAGCTTTGCCATCCTTTCTTATTTCAAAATGAAGGTGAGGGCTTACCACCATACCAGTACTACCCACTTCACCAATTTTCTGGCCACGCTTTATTTTATCACCAATCTGCACAAGGCATTTATCCAGATGTGCATAGAAGCTGTCAATATTATTGTTATGTTCAATCAATATCCAAGTGCCATAGCCGCTTCTGTTCCTGCTTATTTTTAGATCTTTAACTACTCCGGTGTCTGTTACAATAACATCAGTGTTTTGTGGGGCATTAATATCAATCCCCAGATGTGGCCGGTAAATTTTAAGGATGGGGTGGAGCCGACTTTTAGTATATCGGGCCGCAATCCGTATAATCTCTTCGTCCCTGATCGGGAAAATGAATGAATTATGCTTACGAACAGGAGCTTGTTTTTCTACGGCACCATCTTTGAAATAGGCCGAAATGTAGTTTTTTAAACTCAAAATTGTAATTCCCAGATTGTCTGCAATAATATCCTGATTCGATGGCTTAGCCAGGTATTGAACATCCTCAGAATTCGAGATGTTGGACCATTCAAGTTGAATGGCCGGACAATTTGCCTCTCGTAAAACAATATATGGTGCTTGCTGCGGGATGCGTTTTATATCATTATCCATGAAGGAGTATTCCATTGCAAACCATGATGCGATTTGTTCAGATTGATCAGAGTAGAAATTAAGGGGTGAAAAGAAGGTTGAGTATCTTTCAGCTAAGGTTTCTTTATCAGGAAAACTACCTATATGAAGGGATATAAAAATGTCTGCACCCACGATCTCAGCCATTGCAGCCCTGTCTTCGCGTGATAAAAATTCGTCTTTATTTCGAGTCAGAATGATTTCAATATCCTTAGCAACAGCCTTCTTAAGTTTCTTCCCTATTGCCAATACAATGTCTTTTTCACTGATTCCCAGTTCCTCGTTTACGAATCCGGCATCTTCTCCTCCATGCCCGGGGTCAAGCAAAACAATAAATTTGTCTGATTCTGTTTTCCTCCCGGATGGGAAATCAAGCGGATCGTTGACGAATGAGAAGCTAATTATAGAAATGGCAAGGAGAGGTAGAACCACCAGATATTTCCAGCCCGATCTCTTCGGATTGACCCGGGTGGCCATGATCATGCGCTTTTTTAATGTTGATCCTCTGAAATAGGAAGCGAGTTTTTGATTTCTGTAGACGAACAGTCCTTTTTGGAGTGAGCGGGCATAGCGTTGCAGATCTATTCCTGTGTTTAATACTGCCTTATCTGCCAGATATTCATGACATTCTTTGAGTGCATTTTTGTAAAGTATGAGAAAGGGATTAAACCAGAGAAATACCTGAATGATTTCAATCAGTATCAGATCTAATGAATGCCCCTGACGTGAGTGAGCCATTTCATGGGCCAGAATGAGGTTTTTATCCGAACTATTTATCTGCTTGTCGTTCATGAATATCCACCTGAAAAAGGAAAATGCCGGCAGGTCGGCACCTGAAATAATACGCCTCGATGCCATCCGGCAGGAAGAATTTCTGAAACGTAAAAGAACTATCTGACCCAGAACCCACAAGCTTTTGAGAAGAATGAAAGCAGCTCCTGCCCAGTATAGAGACCACCATGGGAAGGATTTAGTTGATGTGGCTGTTGATGTAAGGGCTTCAATGGGCTGAGCAGATTGAGCTGCTGTTTCCGGAATGAGCTCATTCATCAATATTTCATCGGGGATAATTGTTGGTAATTGGGGAAGGGGAAGCCCGGGGCTGATTGACAGTGGAATATTTATCAGGGGGATGATCCATGACAGAAGCAAACCGGAGAGTAGATATGCCCGGTTAATTCTGAATTGAGTTTGTTTGCGGAAGACTAGTAAATACAGGGTAATGAACACAATGGTCAGGATGCTTACCTGGACCAGATAATTGATAAATGCGTACATTATTCTTTGGGTTTGCGGTTTGTAATTTGCTTCCTGACTATTTCTTCAATCTCTTCCAATTCGTCCATGCTCAGCTTTTCAGCATCGGTGTAAAAAGATGCGAATTTTGAGAATGAGCCCTGAAAATAATTCCTTAACACCCCGCTGAACTGGCCTTTCAGATAATCCTCACGGCTTACTAATGGATAGTATTGCCGGTTGTTTCCGTATTTCTTAAAACCTATAAATTCCTTGTCAATCAAGATCCGAATCATGGTTGACACAGTGGTATATGCCGGTTTGGGCTCTTCAAATGAATCGGCAATCTCCTTTAAAAAAGCCGCTCCAATATCCCAAAGTTGCTGCATAAGCTGTTCTTCTGCCTTAGTTAATGGTTTCATCCGTTATAATTATTTCATCCGCGTGTGTATTATTATTTTTTCCTTTTGTCATGCTCGGTTCATACCACAAACATAAAACTAAATAATTAATAAACCTACTAAAAAGTTAGTAATGCTACTAAAAAGCTTAAATGGATAGGATAATGTGAATCAAGGGAGGGAAGAAGTTTTTAGTAACTTTAGAGGGAATCGGGAATCGGGAATCGGGAACAGGGGACAGGGGACAGGGGACAGGGGGAATGGGGATTGAAATCAGTGACGCCATCGTGACGCTATCGTGACGCCGACGTGACGCCATAAAACAAACCCTGGGCCCCGGACATCGGATCCCGGACCATTGACCAACGACTAACGACCATTGACTAACGACCATTGACTAACGACCATTGACCAACGACCATTGACTAACGACCCAAGTATATGAAACAAGTTATTATTTCCATCCTTCTCATCCTAAGCCTCTCAGTATGTGCTCAAAAATTCCAACCCACCTGGGAATCCATAGATGCTCGTCCGACCCCTGAATGGTTTCAGGATGCCAAATTTGGTGTTTTCATTTGCTGGGGTTTGTATTCGGTGCCTGCCTGGAGTCCTGCCGGACAGTATTCTGAGTGGTATCAGTACTGGCTGCAGCAGAAATCGCATGGTGGACAGGTAACAGATTTTCACAATCGAACTTATGGTGAAGATTTCGAATTCAAAGATTTCGCTCCTATGTTTAAGGCAGAACTTTTTGATGCTGATGAGTGGGCTGAGCTCTTTGATCGGGCGGGGGCTAAATATGTTGTATTTACTACCAAGCACCACTCTGGATACACTATGTGGCCGAGTAAAGAAGCAGAACAAAGT
This sequence comes from Bacteroidota bacterium, assembly GCA_018669475.1. GTDB lineage: Bacteria > Bacteroidota > Bacteroidia > Bacteroidales > UBA12481 > JABHCC01. The sequence continues at coordinate 73,238 of JABHCC010000085.1, forward strand.
TATGGTGTGAATTATAATCCTGCCAAGGTTGGCCCAATGCGCGACCTTACAGGTGAGATTTGTGAAGCAGTGCGCGAGAAGGGCATCAGGGCAGGACTCTATTATTCACTTTATGAGTGGTATCACCCACTATATAAGACTGATGTACCACGATTTGTGGAGGAGCATTTTCATCCGCAGTTTAAAGATCTGGTGAGCAGATACACCCCTGATATTATCTGGACAGATGGTGAATGGGAACAGACTTCAGCAACCTGGCGATCGACTGAGCTTCTGTCGTGGTGGTTCAATAATGCTCCGAATATTGATGATCTGGTGATTAATGATCGCTGGGGTAATGATTGCAGGCACATACATGGTGGATTTTACACTACTGAATATGGTTCAGGAATGGATGATGCCTCACATGTCTGGGAAGAGAGCCGGGGCATGGGCCATTCATATGGATATAACAGGGCTGAGAATATTGAGCATTATCGATCATCTCAGGAGTTGATCCTCATGCTGGTTGACCTGGTTAGCCGGGGTGGCAATCTTTGTCTGGATATTGGTCCGAAAGCCGACGGAAGTATTCCGGTAATAATGCAAGAACGACTATTGCAAATAGGAAACTGGCTGAAAATCAATGGGGAAGCTATATATGGTACCAGGATGTGGAAGAAGTCCTGTCAATGGTCTGAAGGCGAAAGGTCCTCAAATGAAAGGGGTCAGTATATGACTGGCTTTGATATATTGAAGGAGACGGTAAATCCAGATCCGGGTCAGGCAGTAAAAGAAATCTTTTTCACCTCAAAAGAAAATACTCTATACGCCATATGCCCAAAATGGCCAGGAAAGAAACTAATAATCAAAGATTTCAAAAATAATAACCCCGCGTCACCAGCCACCACCCCGCGTCACCCCGCATCACCAGCCACCACCAAGCGTAACCAAGTAGAGGTGCAGTTCCTTCAAACAGCCCAAAAGTTAAAGTCAACAATAGAAAACGGAGACCTTCATATCATTCTGCCTGAGTTTGACTCCTCATTAAGCAAACAAGCGACATATGTCTTCAAAATCGTTTTTAAGTTATAGATTATTAAGTATTCATCAAATAGTTTTGAGTATTCGCCTAATAGTTTTGGTGCCATTGTGAATGTTTTGTTACTTAAAATTGCATAATATTATTTAGTGACATGCTATAATCCAGTCTATGGTTTCATTACATTTTGACCCTGAATCACATATACTCAGAACTGTTTTCACAGAGGTGGTTACACTAGATGATATGAGAGCATATATGGATCAGTTGAAGGAGATCAAAATAATCCCACCCGATTTGAATGCTATCCATGATCTTACTCAGGCTGTTCAGCAAATACTGCCTGAGCAAATCAGTGAGATGTTTGAGATCACCCGGGAGGGGGTTAGCCGCTTTGGAAAGGTGAGAATTGCTTCAGTTCATCTAAAGCCAAATACAACTGCCATAAGTACAATAATCAGGGAAAGGATGGAATACAGTAATGTTGAGTATCGGCTTTTCTCTACCATGGAGGCAGCTGAAGCATGGATTAGAAGTATGTAGATTGTCTGTCAGAATTATTGTTTTTAGTTTAAACAACATATTCTGTTTTGTAAGAAATCCGGTACTTCGCTTACAGAAATTACCCAAGTGTTCCCAGCCTACAAAAACAAATTCAAATAGTTGGATGAAGCAGCTGTTTATTTTACTTTCATTCGTAGTCCTTTTTTTGGGCTGTGAGAAGCAGAAAACCGGATCCTTAATTGATCAGCGTGACGGCCATGATTATCTAACAGTTAAGATTGGTGATCAGTGGTGGATGGCAGAAAATCTGGCATACATGCCCTTTGTTTCAAAACTGCATCTGAATGGTGGAATTTGGGTATATGGCTACAATGGCGACAGTCATGAATATGCAAAGGGATTAATCGAATACAGGAATTTGGGATGTCTCTACAACTGGACCACCGCAATGGATATTTCTGATGAATATGATGAGAAATTATGGGGCGGATCTGATAGTCTGCATCAGGGAGTTTGTCCTGCCGGATGGCATCTGCCCTCAGATTCGGAGTGGAAGATGCTGGAGCAAAACCTGGAATCTGATCCTGATTTTGAAGCGAGTGATGATCGCCAGTATACTGGTGATGTTGGCTTAAAAATCAAATCTGATTCGGGATGGGCAGCCAATGGAAATGGAAGCAATGAAACCGGATTCGGTGCATTGCCCGGGGGAATACGTTATCGCACAGGATTTTATCTGAATCAGGGTAGCTATGGCTATTACTGGACCGCCACCGAACAATATCCGGGTAGTGCTACATATCGCTACTTACGAGACTCAAGCAAGGGTACTTTCAGAGGTTTTCCGCACAAGGCGAACGGTCTTTCAATAAGGTGTTTAAAGGATAATTGAACCCTCCTGCATAAATTATATTACAAGAATATTATATACAGGAGGGCTGATTGTTTTATTCAATAAATCCGCGATTTCTCATCAAGGCGGTAATATCAGGTTTTCTTCCTCTGAATTTCTCGAACATCTCAGCTGGATCAGCAAAACCATTCTTTGCCAGGATATTATCTCTGAAAGATTTGGCTGTTTCCTGATCAAAAAGGGATGTTTCTTTGAAAGCATCAAATGCATCATGGTCCAGAACAGCAGACCATTCATAGCTATAGTATCCTGCATCGTATCCACCTATTATATGAGTGAAATAAGTACTATGATAGCGTGGTTCAATTTCAGGAATTAAGCCAATTTTGTCGAGAAGTTCTTTCTCAAAGCTTGGTATATCAACAGGTTCAGCTTGAGTGATAGTATGATATGCCATGTCTAAATAGCATGCAGCGAGGAATTCTGTGGAGGTAAAACCCTGGTTAAACACACTACTTTTTTGCATTTTTTCTATTAAATAATCAGGTATCGGCTCATTGGTTTCATAATGAAGGGCATAGGTTTTCATTACTTCGGGTTCAGCTGCCCAATGCTCCATTATCTGACTTGGTAATTCAACAAAGTCTCTGGCACGATAACTGGCACTAAGTGTGTTCTCAGCAAAAAGAACATCCAGAGCATGTCCGAATTCGTGGAACAGGGTAGATGCTTCTTCAGTGCTAATTAATGCGGGAGAATCACCTGATGGGGGAGTGAAATTGCATACCATCGTAACAACAGGATGGATTTCTTTGCGCTTTTCCCATTTGTGGCCACGATAAGCACCACACCAGGCTCCCTGACGTTTACTTTGTCTCGGGTAATAATCCTGATAGAGAATGCCGAGATGTTTACCATCCGTATCAAATACTTCAAATACCATGACATCAGGGTGGGGACGAGGCATGTCGAAGAGCTCTTCGAATGTAATACCATAAAGCTTGTTTGCTACGTCAAATGCTCCATCTCTTACATTTTCTAATTTGAAATATGGTCGAAGTTCACTCTCATCGAGATCATATTTTGCTTTTCTCAGTTTCTCCGTATAATACCACCAGTCATGAGCGGCCAGCTTGAAATCACCTCCTTCATTATCAATCATAGTCTGCATTTCATCGCGGTCACGAATGGCAGCTTTGAGTGCAGGTTCCCACACCTGGTCGAGCAGATCAAATACATTGGATGCTTTTTTTGCCATGCGACTCTCCATAACCATATCAGCATGTGTTGGATATCCGAGAAGCGTAGCTTTTTGAGCTCTCAAGCTCATTATCTTTGCAAGATTATCTTCGTTATTGTACTCATTATCAGTGCGACAACGCAATAGCCATCCCGCATAAACATCCTCACGTAATTTGCGATTTTCTGCGAACTGTAAGAAAGGTATCCAACTTGGCTTCTGTGCTGTGAAAGCCCATTTGCCGTCAAGACCAGCTGCGGAAGCAGTCTTTGCAGCAGCAACAACAGATGATTCAGGCAATCCTTTCAGATCATCTTCATTATCCACAACCAGCATGAAACTATTTGTTTCTGACAGTACATTCTGTCCAAAATTCACTCCAACAACTGATTGCTCAAGATTGAGCTTCTTCATGATCTCTTGTTCATCAGGAGGAAGTAATGTACCGCTTCTTACAAAACCTTTGTATGTATTTTCAAGAATGTAGGCCTCTTCTTCTGTAAGTTTCAACTTATCTTTTTTATCATAAATAGCTTTGACACGCTCAAAGAGCTTTGGATTAAGATTGATCGCATCACCATGTGCTGCAAGCAATGGAGAAACCTCTAACTGAATCTTTTGCAGGTCATCATTGGTATTTGCTCCACTCAAACCGAAAAACACTGTGGTCACCTTTGTGAGAAGTTTTCCGGTATTATCGAGAGCACGTATCGTGTTTTTAAAAGTTGGCTTCTTTGTATTGTTAATGATCTTTTCCACTTCAGCTTTTTGCTCCTCCATTCCTTTCTCAAAAGCAGGCATGTAATGCTCGGCCTTGATCAGATCAAAAGGTGGTACACCATAGGGTGTGGTGTATTCATTGAAAAAAGGATTGTCGGACAATACCTCAGGCTCCTTCTCAGTGTTACAGGAACTCATTCCTATTCCAATGATGGTCATGATGATAAATAGTTTTTTGTACATGGCTTTTTGGTTTATGGTATTTCATTAAGTTCATTAAGTTTCAAAAAGTGAATAAATATACAATTTCGGAGATTGATATAAAATGAAGATTATCAGTATGCTCATTTATTGATTATTTTGCCATTTGGCAGTTAAAATTGTCCATACGTAGACTTTTCTGTTGTTGATCCAATTTCAATATGTAAATTTAAAACAAAAACCATGTGGCGTAACCTTATTGTTTTATTACTTGCTCTCCTGTCATTGCCAACTTTTTCGAATGAAGCTATTAAGCTGACAAAAACTCAGCTTGCACCGGAAATAGATGGTATTCTTGATGATATAGTCTGGCAAAAGGCTGAGAAATTTACCGGATTCAAATCTTTCATTCCGGATTTTGGCAAGGAAATGCCCCAGAAAACAGAGAGCTGGATTAGCTATGACGAGGAGAATCTGTATTTTGCTTTCAGGTGCTACGATGATGAGCCTGATAAGATTATTGCCACCATAAGGAACAGAGATGATATAGGCAAGGAGGACTGGGTATGTGTGAATCTTGATTCACACAACGATCAGCAGGCAATCAGCGCATTTTACGTGAATCCATTCGGGATTCAGGCTGATGCCCGTTTTGCTGCCGGACAGGAAGATGAGAGTGCCGATTTTGTTTGGTACAGTGCCGGACAGATTGATGAGCAGGGTTATACCATCGAGATAAGGATTCCACTAAAAAGCCTTAGGTTTTCTGATCATGATCCTGTGGAAATGGGTATTATTCTGGAGAGAAAGATTGCACGCCAATCGATTCAGGGAATGTATCCTGAAATGGATCCGGATCAGGGATATGCTTTTCTTAACCAGATGATGGTAATTTCAATGACCGGAGTAAAGCATTATAAATTGTTCGAAGCTATTCCTGCCCTGACTTACTCAAACAGAAACAGTAGAGATGCTGGCGCCTGGGGAGATGCAAAACACACATCCGACCCGAGCCTTACCCTGAAATATGGAATAACTTCGGATCTGATTTTAGACGCGACATTGAACCCCGATTACAGTCAGGTAGAAGCTGATGCCGGACAGATTGATGTGAACCTTAGATACAATGTTTTTTATCCGGAGAAACGTCCGTTTTTTCTTGAAGGAAAAGAGAAGTTTGCAGTGGCTGCCACACGAACTTTTGACCTGGATCCCATGTATCTTATGGTGAACACACGAACTATAGTTAATCCTCTGACCGGATTGAAATTTAGCGGAAAGGTAAATGAAACAAATGATTTCACAATCCTCTATGCAATGGATGAGCTGGCAGGTGATCAGGATATATGGCAAAAGAATTATCAGCATGTGCCGGTAGTGAGATTCAAACGTAGTTTTAGCGGTGATTCATACATCGGAGCCTTATATTCAGGAGGAGAGGCAAAAGAAAATTTCAACAGGATGTATGGGGCTGATGGACAAATTCGCCTGAATAAATCCACCTTGCTTGAATTTAATGGATTCAGATCTCATACTTCAGGAGAAAGCGATATTGAGGTCGGTCATGCGGCAAGTGTCTATCTGAATAAGGATACACGAAATCTTCAATATGGATTGATATTCAAAGATTTGAGCGAAGATTTTCATGCCAACACCGCCTTTATACGCAGAACCGGAATTACCCAGATCGGAGGTAGGTTTCTGCCTAAGTTCTATTCAGACTCAAAGGTATTTAAGCGTTTTGATGTGGAATTATTTGGCATGGGAGCATATGACAAAATCTATTCAATGTGGGAGCACTTTTCTTTTGCTTCAGTCACGGCCTATCTGGGCGGAACATCTATGTTGTTAATGAAATACTACAACACATCTGAAATATATTTGGGTGAGCGTTTTAAAACCGGTGGTTTTCATGCTCTATTCGCTACCCAAATCGGAGATTGGTTTTCAGGATCTGTTGTGAACCGTTATAATAATGCAATCTATTACTCATCTGATCCCTATGCCGGATTACTGAACCGTTTTAGCCTTTCTTTGAAATTTCAACCCATCACTAAGTTCAATATCGATCTGTCGTTTTTATATTACAATTTTAGGGAAGCCGACACAAAAGACATGGTTTATACTTATCCGATTGAAAGACTCAAATTGACATATCAGTTTAATAAATTCTTGTTTGTCAGAGGTGTATTGGAGTATAACGGCTACAGAAAAAACTTATTAACTGACTTTCTGGTGTCATTCAATTATATACCAGGAACCGTTTTCTACCTGGGATATGGGTCCTTGTTTGAATCCATAGATCTGGCAGGTGAAAGGATGTTCAATCCTGATCAGGCTTACGATATGGAAAGGGGATTGTTCTTGAAACTGTCATATTTATTCAGGAGGTAAAAACCGGGTTTCATCACTTGCGTACAGAACTGTTCCCTTATTAATTTTGGAAAGTTTTGACCAGTAAATGAAGTTATCTGAATGTGAGCTAAAGTAATCAGCACAATAAGCCTTAATAATGATAATATGGAAAAATATGGAATCAGACTCCATAAAATTCCATTGATGAGTGCTAATACGCAAGAGAAGTTTTATGAAGTCAGGGATGAAGCGGATCACTATCTACAACAATGCAGTTTAGATCCTCTATAATGAACAATATAGGGTATACATACACGATTATAGCCGGCAAGTTCCACGAAACCATGCAGATGGTAATCAATAAATAGGGATGTTTTTCCCCGGTTCATTGTAGTTTATCCACTAAGTGAGATATTCTTTTTATCGCATAGAATGGTATTGATACTATGGGCAGAATGGTATTAAAATTAAGCTGTGAAATTCTAATACCTGCAGGCAAATGATATTTCTCCAGATAGATATGCATGCTTCTGAAAGAACCGGTTTTTCCGGCTTTCACTTCAATTGGTAAAGCATTTGAGCCACTTGGAATAACATAATCGACTTCTGCACTGCTATTTCGTGCCTCGCGAGCCCAGTAATATAGTGCGGGGGATAGATAATAATCATCACGGTAAGTTTGAATAATGCTTGCTTGAATTTGAAAGCATTTATCCAGATTAGAAGTAGATACCTTTTTGCTTCTTTTCTCCAGCTTCTGAGAACTTCGTCAATATCTCTTTGCATAAAAGACAAGGCAGATATATGCAATACATGCATAAAAGACAAGGCAAAATGACGCAAGAGTTATAATACTACAGTTTTTATTTTACCCGGTATGAGTTATGACACTAAGATCAGGTTCAGTAATTAGTTAAGAACTGGGATAGGTGCGATACGAAATATTTTGTATATTTGCAAATAGCAACGACGGTTTCGGAACTGTGGGTTTCGGAAATAGTGGTTGCGAAATGACGAGTATTGAGAAAATGTCAGAAGAATATGCAGTTCTACAACAGAGATACAGAATTGGAGCAATTAGAAGGAATCAGAAAGCAATCCTTGAAAAGTGCTCAATTTACTGTGCTTACCGGACGACGGAGAATCGGGAAAACACACTTTTTGCTTCATGCCAATAAAGATAAGCCAGTGCTCTATTTCTTTGTTGCCAGAAAGTCAGAGTCTCTCTTATGTCTTGATTTTACTGAGGAGATCAGGCAAAAACTGAATCTTCCGGTTATCGGAGAAACCAACCGTTTTATTAAGCTGTTTGAGGTTTTAATGGAGCATTCAAAGGAGCATCCATTTACACTCATTATTGATGAGTTTCAGGAGTTTTACCATGTAGCACCATCGGTTTTTAGTGAAATACAACATTATTGGGATATACACCATAATGATAGCCGAATCAACCTAATAGTAAGTGGATCTGTTTTTTCTATGATGCATAAGATCTTTGAAAATGCAAAAGAGCCCCTTTTTGGTAGAGCTGGGCATTTCATCAGAATGCAAGCTTTTCAAACAGAGGTCATTAAGCATATTCTTACCGATCATAATCCCTCCTGGTCTCCTGATGATTTACTGGCCCTGTTTATGTTTACTGGTGGCGTACCAAAATATATCAAGCTATTCATGGATGCAGGAGCTTGCACAAAACAATCAATGATTGATCAGATGATTTGCGAGAATTCTCCTTTTCTGAATGAAGGGAAAAGCATCCTGATTGAAGAATTTGGTAAGGAATATGCTACGTATTTTTCAATTCTCACAACAATATCTCGTGGTGAAAATACCCGGTCAAAAATTGAAGCTGCTGTACAGCGTGAAGTGGGAGGATTTTTAACCCGACTGGAAAAGGATTATAGTTTAATATCCAAAACACTGCCCATATTTGCTAAAACAGAAACGAAGAATGTTCGATATACTATTCAAGATAATTTCCTGACTTTTTGGTTCAGGTTTATCTATAAGTATAGCTATATCATAGAAATTCAGGGATTCAAACTCTTGAAAGAAATTGTCAACAGAGATTACAACACATTTAGCGGACTGATTCTGGAGCGGTATTTTTTAGCCAGATATCGTGAGAATAGTGGCATAACCCGCTTAGGAGGCTACTGGAATCGGAAAGGCTTAAATGTGATTGATATTATTGCAGTCAATGAGCTTACCGGGAAAGCCGATGTTGTTGAAGTGAAAAGAAATTATCAAAACATCGATCTGAATAAACTACAGGAAAAGACCTTCCATTTTAAAAATGCTACAGGAGAACTCAAGGACTTTAAGATCAAATACAAAGGCCTTTCACTGAAGGATATGTAACCTGCTGCTCAGAGCTGTGGATCTTTAGTTTTTTTGCAAGTGAAGGCCATATTTTGACCACGGAACCTAGCTCTTCAATCATGACTGACATTTGTTCTTGTGTCAGAAGGAAATATTCCCGATTGCAAACTCAACTGCGGCCTCTGCATGTAGCTGAGTCGTATCCAGTATAGGTACAGAAACATCTTTCTGCTTCACTAAAAGTGGAATCTCAGTGCATCCCAGAATAATCCCTTCGGCTCCCTGATCGATAAGCTTTTCAATAATCCTCAGGTACTCTGTTTTGCTATCTTTCAGGATAGTACCAAGGCATAGTTCCTTGTATATAATTCTGTGAATTGTATCCATATCGGTATCATCCGGA
>JABHCC010000086.1 GCA_018669475.1 Bacteroidota bacterium
GTTCAGGCATTGCAGATGATACAGTATTTCGATACAGGGATCGATTTTTTTCTGCCTGTAATAAAAACAATCAGAAAGAAATGGGACAATAAAACTGTTGATGCTAATGACCGGCAGAACATTACAAATTGCAGCGATGTTATTTTGCATTACACAGATTCACAATATCTTATGTATGAGAGGATGGCTGCATGGAATGAAAAGGAGGAATGAAGGTAGAGAATGATTTATCATTCGATCCAAAGAACTGAATTATCAGTACCATATTCATTCTCTTCCCACAGATCATTTGATGGATCAAGAATCCATTGTCCATCTACAATAAATTTATAGGTGTATTTGCCAGGCTGCAAATGAACCGGGATAATCCAATTATTGTCGACAAACTTCATGGTATAACCATCTTCAGCCCAGGAATTAAAACTGCCACTTACTAAAACTGAAGATGCTCCTGAAAACCCTTCAAGCGTAAATTGGTGGTTGGGTTCAATTGCAACAATTGAATTAATATAATCTCCTGATCCTGTTTTGTACGGATTTTGCGGATCAGTAATCCACCTGCCATCAATTAAGAATTTATATTCCCAAGTACCCGGACCTAAATAATAGGAGGTTTTCCAGCCTTCATTATCCTGTAGCATACTTATTTCTCCCGGGTTCCAGTCATTAAAACTGCCTGACAGAAAGACATTTGTGCTTGACTCATATCCGTCCAGCTTGAAAACTCTTGGCTTTCCCAGGTTGATTACAGAATTTATATTTCCTCTTCCATCAGGAAGTTGAAGGGGGTTGTCAGGGTCAAGAATCCATCGCCCATCAATAATGTATTTGTAAGTATGACTTCCCTGTCCAAGATAGATTGGAAGAATCCATCCATCTTCTGACTGAATCATTTTTAGTTCTCTTACCCTGAAATTATTAAAGCTTCCTGCGAGGAATACTCTTTTGGCATTCTTGTGTCCGCTTAATTCGAATATCTGATTGCTTACGTAAAAGACAGAGTTTCTGCTATCACCCTTTTCTTTTTCGGTTTTTTCGTTGCCCGGATCCTTAATCCATCTGCCATCAATTATGTACTTGTATAAATTTTTGCCCGGTGTTAATTCAAGTGTTACCGTCCAACCATCATTGGTTTTTTCCATTGGAGTTTCAATAGTGCTCCATGAATTGAAGTTTCCTGAGATGTATGCCTGTTGAGCATCACGATATCCGGGAAGGAAGAATTTGATCTTGTTCTGATTTGATCTGATTGCCAATGGATTGTTCAGTTGATTGATTCCATATCTGATGTTCTGACCCTTTCCCGTGTCGCGATTGGCCATGTGTTCCATTTCTGATCTGAAAATCTCGAAGATTTTGGGTAAATCTCCAATTTCCTGATTCATGTTCTTGGATACTTCTACAATAAACTCGTCAATCGACTTCGCTTTCCATTGGATTCCTTTAATATTGAATTCTGGCTTGTTTAGCCTGAGACTATCTAGAATCAGAGTATCCAGATCAAATTGTTCACTAAAGGCTTTAAGTTTTTCCTTATCCCAATTAAGATTAAGTGTGAATATAATTCTGTTGTTCTCTATCCTGCAAGCTTCCTTTGAGAATTCCTGCGCATGCAAAAAATTAAAGCCTACAACAATGGAAATAAGTATAATAAATGCTCTCCTCCTCAAAACTTTCATAATCCCGTGGTTTTGTGGAAAATAATTCCAATTTCTTTTTTCGGTAAATTAATTCGAATCCTATTCTTCTCAAAAAAATCATAGCCCAGTACTCCATCTACCGGGTATCCGTAGGCCTCTGACAGAGCAGCTAAACTTGTAATAATAGCCTGCATGGGTTCAAAGGCTGATTCAGCAATACTGAAATCATTCATCAGCCCATATAAAACTTCAATATCCTGCCCGCCAATTCCAGTGAGACTTGTTCGTCTGGTTATCGTTACTGTTTTTAAAATGTCTTTTCGGCAAGAACTGCATAATACATTTGACTCAGCCCCGGTATCCAGACAGAAGTCCAGCTTTTTGCCACCAACTTTTGCATTAATAAACATGATACCATTTCGCTGAACTACTTTCCAGGTCAGATCATCAGGGGGCCATTCTTTTTTTGATGTACCAAGTGGTTCTCCACGGCGATTAACAGGGAAAAATTGCAGTGATTGATTCCTGAAATCGATCAGCATTTCCTGGTTTTTAAGTAGATTCATACCTATCAAACCAAGTATTTTAATCCCCCGCCGATTTTCAATATGCCCCAGGTTGGTCACATCAGCTTTAATGTTCCTTAACACCAGATTGCCAATTTCCAGGCGATCAACATGTGCTGATCCAACTATAGCCTGGTCGCCTGTGATTCCCCCTGAAGTAGTCCTTGGTTGGCTCCTTTTTCGAAAATATGTCTGATTCAATACCAGATTGCTTGCACCGGTATCAAAAATAAAATTTCCGTTTTGGCCTTCAATTGTTGCCTCAATTATGAATAAACGTCCAGCGCGTTTCAAAGGAATTGTAATTCCATCCGGCAGGTAATTCAATGACCCTGATCTTAGAGGGCTGAATGCCAGAAAAGTGAGGATTACAAGAACTGCCTTTCTAACTGTTCGATTCATTTTGATTGTGGACAATGATTTTGTTCAAGTATAAAAATACTAGTATTTTTCTGTAACAATATTATAATGATAAGTTCTTTATTGTGATCCCATCGAATTAGGGTCTTTTAATTTGAATTATTACAAAATCAATCATTTAGCCCGATGTAATTCTTATAACATTTCAGGGAGTTATTTTCTTGTGTATATTTGGCGATCAAATTTGAAACTTATGAGAGTAATTCTGTTTTTCCTTTCAATAATTGTATTATCTGCCTGTACCTCATCACCAAAAATTTATCAATTCAGAGGGGATAATCGAGATGGTGTTTATAATGAAGAAAATCTGCTCAAAGAATGGCCTGAAGAAGGACCAGAACTTGTTTGGACAATTGAAGGACTAGGCAATGGATATGGTACCCCGGCAATTACTGACGACAGGATTTTTCTTACCGGAGAAATTGATTCAGTGGCACTCCTTTTTGCTCTGGATCACTCTGGTGAAATGATTTGGAAGAAAGAGTTTGGATTGGAATGGATGGTGAATTACCCGGGTTCACGTATGACACCAACGGTTGTAGATGACTTGCTGTATGTTACATCCGGAGTTGGGGATATTGCTTGTTACGGAACTGAAACCGGAGAGCTGATGTGGTCGCTCAATATGTTGTCAGATCTTAATGGAAAGAACAACAGATTTGGTTTATCCCAATCACCACTTGTAGATGGTGATTTTGTCTTTTGTGCTCCCGGAGGGTCAGATACAAATTTTGTAGCTCTCGACCGCTTCTCAGGTGAAATAAGATGGATTGGGAAGGGACTGGGTGAATTCGCAACTCATTGTTCTCCCAGAATGATTGAGCGCGGTGGTCGGAAAGTGATTCTTACATTCTCTGAAAGTTCTCTTATCGCTTTGGATGGATCCAATGGTGACTTGCTGTGGAATATGGAGATGGACACTCTTGGGATGATCTATGCTAATACACCGCTGGTTGATGGAGATTATCTCTATTCAGTGACAGGAGCAGGTAATTTTGGAATCAAACTAAAACTGAATGAAGATGCTTCTGATTACGAACTGATATGGAAGAATAAAGCCCTGGATAATGTGCATGGAGGGTTTATAAAACTAGATAATTACCTGATTACAAATGGATATCGGAAGCAATACCTCAAAGTTACTGACACTGAAACAGGCCAGATTGTTGATTCATTACGTACAGGAAGGGGAAGTCTGGTTTATGCGGATGATTTGTTATACCTCTACAATTACCGTGGATTTATACACCTGATTGATTTGAAAGAAGGTAAATTGGAAGAAATCAGCAAGTTTAAAGTTTCCGCAGGAAGTCGTGAGCATTTTGCTCATCTTACCATAAAAGATGGTGTGATGTATGTCAGGCATGGTGATACCTTAATGGCTTATTCGATTCAGGCTGCTGAAGAATAAGAACTGCATTGCATTTGTCTGTCAGAATCGGGTAATTGTCTCATCCAGAGATAAACAGAAGAAATCCAAAACCCAGAATCCCTGCTCCTGCACCAGGGTTCAGACTGGCAATAAAGGTGACTCCGATTCCCATCATTATCAAACCAAATGCTTTTCTCTTGCTTAATTTGTTTCCACCGAAAATCATAATATCTAAGTTTTTCTTTATAGATCAGAAAAACATGAAATGTTACACTTTCGGTGGAAAAAAATACTAATTAATCGATTATTGCTTGATTAATCTTGTTTGTGCTATTCCTCCTTCAGGAGTGATTGCAAATAAATAATATAAACCATCAGCCAGGGAACTCAGGTCAAGTTGTTCATTTAAGCTTCCGGCCTGTGTGTTAAGGCTTTTATGTATCACCACCTGGCCAAGAGAATTAACAACATCCAGCTTGAATTCTGAGCCCTGCAATAAATTTATTTTAATGTTAAAAACACCCTGGCTTGGATTTGGATAAACGATCAAATCGGGTTTGTTAGCACTTAGCATTTGCGGATTTGAAATGCCAGTTATCCGAGGCTTAATATTAATACCATAATCTTCTACCTCACCAAAGCTAATGTCCTCACATGGGGTTGGAGTTTCTCCTTTTTGCATCATGACTCTCATTCTGGTGAATCCATAAACTGCTTCTTCAGGTATAGTTATTTCTCCGGTAATCTCTTCAGTTGCCCCTTCACTTATAACCATCTCATTTGTTCCGCTGAAATCACCATTCATATCATAATCAATCCATACTCTCCATCTTTGTGTTACTGTATCTTTCTTTATTTCTGGCAGTAACCTTATCGAATAAGTATCTCCTTTATGCACATTTGCTGACCTGTAAGGAGTATAATTAGAGTAGTCATATCCGTTTGTGCGGCTTTTCATGTCAGCAAATTCTATTTCTCTGATGAACTCATTCCGTACATTTTTACTAATAACCGGACAATAAGTGATTGGACTGGCAGCTACAAGCAATTGGTAGTCTTCTACTTCTCCAGGGTAGTTGCCGCAGGCAGTGTAAAAATCTTCCTTAATCTGGGTTGATCTTATCCGTAAACGGGTCATTTGCATTTCAGCATTGTCTGGCACACTGATCATTCCCATAACCACGTTAGCTTCATCCGGTGCAGATAACTCCAGAGCTTCTGATTCCTGGAATTCAAAATCATTATTCCAGTCAATCCAGGCTAGAACTGTATCCTGAAATTCGGCTGAGCTCATATGAACCTCAATAGGGTAGTACCTGCCTCTTTCAATAACGGAATGCTGGTCAAGAACTTCAAGATACTCATCATCATTCGAGAAACTCTCAATATCACCTACAAAAACCCTTTTGATATGTGCAGCCTGTGATTCCATTTGTCCACTTCCTGAACAATACTGATAAATCGGGTTGCTGGGCTTTGTTGATGTTTTCCAAAGACCTCTGCCATGGGTGCCAATAAATATTTGTTCTGTTCGGTAGTGAAGTTCAATATCTCTGACTAGTACATTTGGAAGTCCTTCACCATATGCAGTCCATTCTTCCTGTTGATTGTCAATGTAATATAGCCCGACATCCATTCCAACATACAAAGCATTATTCCATTTGTCATCGAAGGCCAATCCTCCCGTTGGGATATTAGGCAGGTTCTTCGAATAATTGATCCAATGCAAACCAGCATCATATGATATGTAAACCTTTTTACCGGCAGTATAACCTGACATTGATACAGCTACTACTCTTTCATTTTTGGGATGTACTGCGATACGTGTTATACTTAAATTTGGTAGTCCGTTCGAAATCTCTGTCCAGAATTCTCCACCGTTAATTGTTCTCCAAATCTTTGAGCCTTTTGATGCGAAGATAAAATCTGGATTAGACTCACCAATAGCCATCTCCTGCATGTAAGTATCCCCACCAAATGACCCGATGACCTGCCAGTTACGCATTCCATCAACGGATTTTCTAACCTTATCATTACCAACAAAGAGTATATCAGGATTAGTAGGATGAATAAGCACCGGAGTCACCCAGGCTCCTTCCCCGGGTTGACTTATTGAATGACTGCTGCACCTCCAACTTCCATTCTGTGTACTTCCGTAACGTGTGGCTGGGTCTGAATAATCATATACCAGATTCATGCCGTCAGCACCAATCCAGGCCCACCATTTCTCAGAATCCCAATGATAAATTCCATTATCCTGTGATCCCCACATATACA
>JABHCC010000087.1 GCA_018669475.1 Bacteroidota bacterium
GGATTTTTTAAAAAAATTGGGTGACATTACAGGGGGGAAGTACGGTTTTATCTCTAAACCGAGGCGCCGTAGTGCGCCCACAGATCGGAACGGTTCTGCTTTAACCGGTTGAAATGGTTCCATTTTAGACCGGTGGTTACATCAATGACATCGGGTTTAAAGGATTCCCTGTGCATGTGGAACTGCTTGTTCATCAGGGAGTGCCTTTAGGGGAGATTTGGGATTTCGAGGCACTGGCAAAAGACAGCGCTGCCGATGGTGTTTATGAATTCTTGTTGATCGCACCCCCTTTGAGGATTGTGGGAGGCGTCGGAAGTCCTCTATCTCCTTTGGCTATAAAATAAGGCGAAATTCGGGATTGATAAAAGATTGGTATCAGGCGTTAATTCTCACTGGGTTTGCATCTGGCGGCAGACGTCGCAATGAAATTGTCAAAATGAGATATGAAGACCTGAAAGCTGTGCCGAATGGATATCATCAAAATGTATCTCAGCAGAGGACAGTATGAAGGCGTTGCGAAAGAATTTCCCGTCAAAGGAAAGGCTGCTGATGCATTAAAGCGATGGCTGGAAATGAGTAAAATCAAATCAGGTCCATTGTTCAGATTCGTTGGGCGGTATGACACGGTCGGCGATGGATTGAATGCAAAAGCAGTCAATTACATTTTTATGTGTTTATTGGTTCAGAAATCCAAGTCCTTATACTCTTAAACACGTGTTTTTGGGGCCAAAAAGGTTGATTTAAGCCGATTTTAGGGTCAATTCGTCAGCCTGGTCCGATCCCTTTTTCTTATCCCCTAGTTGATCATTGGCCAGAAGGAGTTACACCGAATCCCTCCCGCTGGATACCCTGCTCTGTCTTTCTCCAGCCGGCAGCCATTCCGTCTGATGTTTCAATTCCCACACCAACGAAAAACAATTCACCATCCATGTAGTAGGAAAGGTCATAAATGGAACCTGTCTTATCTATTTTAAGGTCATATGTGCCTGATTCGCTGCCGTCGGGGTTGAAATAAGTAATCTTATAGTTTCCGGGGAAACCTTTTGAAGTATCACCTTTTGCTATCCCCGTTCCAATTTCTCTCTTATCCTGGCGCGAGGTATACCAGATAGCATCAATCTCATTTACTGTCTTTATACGGTAATAAGCCACTCCAATATCAATCATCAAAATTCTCCTCTAACGGGTTTGTAAACAAATTTTGTCTTTGTTCTGTTGTGATCTTTATGTAGGTTTATAAAAGATAAAACGATAAAGTTCTGTAGTTCCGGCTACATTTTTTAAGAAATTTAAAATAAACAGCTGCTATTTTGCGTCTGTACACGACGCAGCTATAGACATGGATATAGCGATATGCCGCTAACTCAAATATGAGTCACAATGAATCAGTTTTCTTTTTATCCTTATCATTAATCTGGCAAAAAGCCCAATAGATTGATAGATCCGAAAAGAGATTAAATGTATTTGACACCGGCAATATTGCCGCTTAAACCAACACTAATCATTAGTCGATCGCGAATGGAGGTTAGTAAAGCAAAACACTAAGTTCTCCTCTCGTAAAAGAGTGTTGAGCTCTATTTTACTGGTATTATTAAGGGGGATCGCCTTGTATTTGTTCTTTTTTTGGAATAAGCTGCCACTATCAGGAAAGAAAAGGAAATTGATAACTGGGAAAAATTTCATCAATCCGAAGCAGATACCTAAATACATCGACCTGGCAGAGTTCACTTAGACCAACAAGGACAGAATTTATGCTATGATTGTAAAATAACATGCTAGAAAGGTTATACCCAGCAATATAAAATAATATTTCTTTCTATTTGGCTATTGGAAACGCATGAGACACATAATGGGCACGTAAAAAAATATCACAATAAATTATTTTTTGAGAATAAAGATGGAAGAACAAAAATCTAAGCAGGATATTAAATGTTTTTGTATATCTTGGGGCTAGTCACCCTAATTGGAATCTTGGGAGTTGCTTGTTACGCAATACTAATCACGACTCGAAAGGAAGGATTAAAACGATCGAATGAATATAAAGTCCTTCAAAGTCCAGATACAGTAGTTGATGAAATTATCAAAGAACTCATCAAAATAGATAATAAACATGGGAGTAAGGACGTCTTAGAAGAAAGAAAACAGGAAATTCTAAGTACTTTTATCGAACTTTATAAATCTGGAAGTTTTTGCGCGCATCTAACTGAAGAGGAAGTTATCCGCTTCGTTAAACACAAATTATTTATATTGGAGATTAATGAAAATGAGTGTTGAGATTAGTGATATTGGGAAAAAAACTACGAAGATTTTAGGGAAAAATAGACGTATTATGATATTTGGAACTTCTGTTGTGGTTGTTGTGGTAGTTTCATTGATTCTGATTTTTGAAATGATCTCATGGAACGAAGCTGATGAAAGACTTGTCCATCAGTCTGCATTTACTGGTAACTTGACTGTAATTAATCAAGCTGGGCCTTATCTGAAAGCTTTTGGGTCTGTTGAACCTTACAAAAAAGTTATTTCAGTAAATTTTTCTGGAGAAAAAACAGCTAAGGCAGTTGCTAAAGTAGCTATGATTCCAATTCGGTTTCTTGATACTACGACAGGCGATGCTAGAGGAGTCGCTCGTTTCAGATTACCTGGTCATGTTGCGGCTGATGCAAGCGGAACTCTGAGAGGATTACTTAAAATCCACGAAGAATTTGGGTCACAGGATACGTTGATTTCTAACTTACTTGTTAGAGCTACTACTGAGAATGTAAAAGCATCCGCAAGAATGATGTCCGTAGAACAGCATTACTCCGGAGGTAATGGTCAATTAAGTCAGGACTTCTCCGATCAGCTAATTAATGGTATTTTTGTGACTGAACAAATTATTGATCAAAAAGCTCAGAGAACTAAAGAAGGAGGTGAAAATCTCAGTAAACAACAAAGAGTTACTATTAAAATCAAGGAAGACGCTCAGGGTAACAAGCTTCGAAACTCCCCGATGTTAGCTTCTTATGGTATTACTGTTGTCGACGCGAGTATTATTGATATTGACTATGAATCTAAAGTTGACGCTCGGCTTGAAGCTCAGAAGCAAGCCGCTGCTGATGAAGCACTAGCTCGTCAAAACCTAAAGAAAGCGGAACAACAGGCTCGAACTGAAGTCGCATTGGGTGAACAAGCTATTGCTAAGCAAAGAGCAGAATCTGAAAAATTAAAGATCAAGGAGCAGATCGATGCTGAAAGAGTGAAGGCTAACGCTATTATTTCAGCTCAACAGAGAGTCGCAGTAAAAGCAGAATTAGCAAAGGAGCAGGAACAAATTCTCAAGCAGCAAAGACTAGAAGCAGAAGGTATGGACGTACTCGCTCAAGCTAGATTACGTGCTAAGTCAGCCGCTCTTGACCCAAAGTATGTTTTTGATGAGTCTTTGAAAGCTGAAATTCAGATTCAAACTGCTCTATTTACAAGTTTAGGAAAGTCTCGATTGGTTCCTGAAATTGTAATAGGTGGATCTACAGGTAAAGGTGGTCAAGCAAATGGCTCAGAATTTATGAGATTACTTGCTGCTGAAGCTGCACTAAGTCTGAAACAACGATTAAAGAGTAAGTAACCCAGTTTGATGATAAGGTGAAATTTTACTCACCTTATTCATTAAATTTGATTCAGAAAATTTAGGAATATAATTCTTTATCTGAGCCATTGTTTAAAGGTTTTTTTCAAGTAATAGTTAACTCTAACTCAATGTCATTAACTTAAGCACATGATCCCGTGTCTGTCATAAACCCGTTGAAATTGCAGATCCGTTTCAAGATGATCTAGTACTCATTTCGCTGAAATCCCAAACTCGCTTCGCTCAAACAGAGGGATTTCGGCCGCTCAA
>JABHCC010000088.1 GCA_018669475.1 Bacteroidota bacterium
ATCAAACTCTCGCTTTATTTCACCGGTTACCTTTCTGAACTCACGCATTCCTTTGCCAAATACACGAGCAATTTCAGGAATTTTATCAGCACCGAATAACAGTAGGACCACCAAAAAAATGATGATGACTTCCTGACCACTAATAAATGCTAAATGATTAATCATTGTACAAAATTTGACTGCAAATATAAGCAAAACCCCGGATATCATCCGGGGCTTTCAACAAAATGTGTCTATTACAATAAGGTCAGAGAAAAGAGATGTTTACCTCTTTTTACCTTTAATTTTTTTTGTCTCATCCTTTTCCTTCACCAGATCATAAACTGTTGGTGTTGCAATAAATAGTGATGAATATGTACCTACAACCACACCAATCATCATGGCAAATATAAATCCTCGAATTGATACACCACCAAAGATAAAAATGGTAAGCAATACAACGAAAGTACTCAATGATGTACTGAATGTACGGCTGATAGTTGAATTCAGTGCCTGATTCATGATTAGTTTTCTGTCTCTTTTGCGATACAGTCCTATATATTCACGAACACGGTCAAATACGACTACAGTATCATTGATGGAATAACCCACCACCGTTAAAATCGCCGCAATGAAAGCCTGATTTATTTCCAGCGAGAATGGCATGATAGAATAAAACAAGGAGAAAATACCCAAAACAATTATTACATCATGGAAAAGAGCTGTTACAGCACCAAGACCATATTGCCATGTTCTGAATCGCAGCAAAATATAAAGGAAGATGACTATCAACGCTAAAAATACTGAAATCAAGGCAGCCCGAATTATATCATCTGCAATGGTTGGGCCAACCAAATGTGATTCTTTAAGAAACTGGTCGGTTTCGAGGAAGGTTTCTTCACTAACACCATCCGGCAGGAAATCCACCAGACCAGCATACAAAGCAGCCTCAACAACTGCACCTGCATCAGGATCTTCAGAATTTATTAAATATTTTGTTGATATGCGTACCTGCTCTTGCCCGCCATAAGTTTTCACCTGCGGCTCTGAACCAAATGATACAGCAAGGGCAACAGTCATATCTTCAGTATTGACAGGTTCCTCAAAGCGTACTACATATGATCGTCCACCCGAGAAATCAACACCAAGATTCAATCCACGTGTAATCAACGATCCTATTGATACGAGCAACAATACACCAGAAATATAATAGAATATCTTACGCTTATCAAGGAAGTTAATATTCAGATTACTGAATGCACCTGCAGTCAATTTGGTTGCAAAAGACATCTTCCTGTCTTTATCCAGCCATTGTTCGAAAATCAATCGTGTAATAAAAATTGAAGTAAACAATGAAGTGAAAATACCAATCACCAAAGTTGTTGCGAAACCCCTGATAGGTCCTGTTCCAACTGCAATAAGAATTACACCGGTTAAAAGGGTGGTAACGTTTGCATCAATAATTGCAGAATAGGCATTTTTATAACCATCCTTAACCGCAAGTTTGATCCCCTTCCCAGAAGCCAACTCCTCTCGTATTCGCTCGTAGATAAGAACGTTAGCATCTACCGACATACCAATTGTAAGAATAATACCAGCAATACCAGGCAGTGTTAGAACAGCCCCCAGTGAAGCCAGTACTCCCATAATGAAGAATACGTTTAGAATCAGCGCCAGGTTGGCAACAACACCTGCCCGGTGATAGTAGAATATCATGTAAACCAGAACAACAACAAAGGCAATAATGAATGACATTAAACCCGCACGAATAGCTTCGCGTCCAAGTGATGGTCCAACAACCTCATCTTGTACAATCATTGCAGGAGCATCCATCTTACCTGATTTGAGAATATTTGCAAGGTCCTGTGCTTCTTCGATAGTCATACCTCCACCTGAGATAGAAGATTGCCCTCCGGATATTTCCTGATTAACAATTGGGTATGAACGAACGTAATTATCAAGTACAATTGCTATGTGCCTGCCAACATTTTCTTTGGTCAATCTCTGCCATGTACGGGCACCTTCAGCATTCATGTTTAAGGATACTTCAGGACGACTCTGAGTAGCTCCAAATTCGGCCCGGGCTTTGGATACGGCTGAGCCTTCGAGAGCTGCTTTGCCCTCCCTGTTAGAAACCTTAATAGCCAGCAGTGCATATGAATCCTCGCTTCCGTCAACTGGCTTTGCTGTCCAGTAAAAATGTACGTTTGAAGGGAATATATCAGTTACCTGCGGAGTATGTAAGAGGTATTTGTTAACTTTTGCAGTATCCCTGAAATGCGCGTAACCAACTACTGGTCCGGTAA
The DNA here is from genome assembly GCA_018669475.1 of Bacteroidota bacterium. Lineage (GTDB taxonomy): Bacteria > Bacteroidota > Bacteroidia > Bacteroidales > UBA12481 > JABHCC01. The sequence continues at coordinate 2,286 of JABHCC010000088.1, forward strand.
AAAGTTGATCTTCTGAAGCATTTGGACGCAATACCGCGAATAATGGAAAATTCTTTGTGAACTCGGCCAATGAAGCCTGCTCGTCTAATGCAGATGTTGTGTCACTTTCTAACTGATCAAGCAAACTTTGAGTAGTATCAGCTTCGGCTACCACTTCTTCAGCAGGGTCAGCACTTTCTTCATCTGAAAGGGCCTCATTATCTGCCTCCGGTTCAGCACTTTCCAGATCATTCAATTCTTTGATCTTTTCATTTGCATCCTGCAAGAAAGCCCATAATTCCCCATTTTCGTATGTTTCCCAGAATTCCAGCTTAGCCGCTCCCTGTAAAAGACTACGTACACGATCACGATCCTTAATACCTGGCAACTCTATCATCACACGACCTTTGGTTCCCAATTCCTGGAAGTTAGGCTGTGCAACACCAAACTGGTCAATACGGTTTCTGAGAATCTGTACAGAGTTATCAATTGCGATATCTGTCTCCTCCCGGATAACACTTAAGACCTCCTGATTGGTAGAATTAAAATCAATTCTGCCACGCAATTCAATTGTATTGAAAACGGCAGCCAGCTGACCTTCAGGATCAACTGTTTCAAATGCCTGCCCAAAGAGGGATACAAAATCATCCTGACTATCCCTTTGCATTTCGCGCGCCAGTTGAATAGCCGCTGTAAAAGTTTCATCCGTAGAAAAATTTGATAAGGCTTTCACCAACTCAACTACTGAAACCTCCATGGTGACATTCATTCCACCTTTAAGGTCGAGGCCCAGGTTGAATTCTCTCTCCTGGCACTCTCTGTATGTATAATCTCTTAAGCCAAAAAGAAAAGGATAAACTCCTTTTCCAGCCACTGAGTCTCTGTAAAATTTTTCAAGCACCAGCTTTTCATCCGCATTCAGGGTGGTATCAACATTAGCATAATTTGCTGCCGCTTTTTCAACCTTTGCTGTCTGCCAGGTAAATGATAACTGATAAATCGAGACAAGTGCCAAGGCAACCGCAAATAGCCTGATCGCTCCTTTATTTCGCATCTGTTCTGAGGTTTAATTATTTCAATTTAAAACACTTTGCTTTTGGAGGCGCAAATATATTCATTTTTTTTGAAAAAACCCGCCGTATATATTACGCCGGGTTCGGTTCAGGAAACAGGTAAGGGACACCTATTTCAACAATTCATCGTAATCTTGCTCAAGCGCATGATTTTTCTCAAAATCAAAGAGAGCAGTTTTTCTTACATTATAGTAATAATTCCAATAAGTCCTCAAAGCCTGAAAATAGTTCACAATAGCTGCATCCTTAGCAGACAAGGCATCGTTCAGCTTCAGCACATCAACTTTACCAATGAGGAATTTCTGCTTAGTAATATCATATCGGGTGTGAGAAAGTGTATCTTTTTTGGCTGCCAGCTTGAGCTGGTCTGATTGTAGGTTAAACTGCATCACATCAAGGTAAACTCCCTGATCGAATTCAATTTTTTGCTGCTGAACTGACAATTCGATCACATCTTTTGATGACTCGGCCATCCTGACTTTTCCTTTCCGCATTCCCCAGTCGAGAATTGGGACAGAAACACCAACATTAATTCGTTGTGATTCTCTTGGATTGGTGAATGCACCTACAAAATCATTAGCCTGCTGAGTTAGTCCGTAACTGGCAAACAAATCAGCGTTGAACCTTGCTTCTGCCTTTGCCTGTGCAACACTCTGATCGGCCTCAATGATCTGTCTCTCCATCGAGAGAAGCTGGGGATTATTTTGTCTTGCCAAATCCATAGCCTCGCTGACATCAACTTTGAAGTCAGGAACGTCTTTGGAGGTGATTAATTCAAATTCTACATTATCATTATAACCCAAAAAGGAACGTAATTTAGCTCTCTTGACTTCAAGATCAAGTCGGTTTTTGATCAAATTATCAGTACTGTTCAGGTAGTTTAATTCCATTTGCATTAAATCTCCCTGATCAATTGTACCAAGGGCAAAACGGCCTTCGGCAATTCGGTGGAGAGTATCATTGTTTGCAACATTAAACTCAGAGGTGGCCACATTCATTTGAGCCAGAGCGACATCAAAAAACTGTTGAACTGCCCTCAGATTAACTTCCTCCATCGATTCAAGATATGTACGCTTAGCCTCTTCATATTTGAGTGGTTCAGTCATCCTCTCCCACTTAAATGCATTATAAGAGAAAAGAGGCTGCATAAAACCCACACTAATTGGTGTAGACATGAGTGTAGCAGGATCATCATTCAGCAAATCTAGACGCCCTAACTCAGAATTCACAAATATTCTTCCTCCAGTGAAAGGTACGTATTGCATAACCTGCACTGCTAAAGATGAATTCAATCTGTTTGTCTCTGCATATTTGGGTATCCATTCTCCATTCTCAAAAACCTCATTTTTTACAATCGACCGGTTAAGATCAACGATATCAGCGTTCAGAGAAACAGAGGGCAAATAATTTGCTTTATAACTACGATGGCTCCAATGACTTGAGATAAATCTATGTTTCGCCAGCAGGGCTTGCAGTGAATTAGTTTTTGCAGTATATAAAACATCTTCAAGGGCAAGTTTCCTGACCTGGCTATTTTGTGCATTTAATAATAGCGGTGATATTGTCAGAATAACAACAATGAGGCTGCGGAAAAGCTTCATACTTATTTCTTTTTTGTTCAGTTTGTGTTAATAATCAACTTAGTTAGCTCGCAATGATTCAACAGGATCTTGCTCAGAGGCTCTTTTTGCAGGCAAATAACCAAAAATTATTCCAACCGCTGCAGAAACACCAAAGGCAACAAATACTGAGAATGGGCTAACAATTGTAAGAATCTCGGCAAAATGAGTAATAAGCCTGGTTAATATGATACCCAGAATTACTCCAATCAATCCTCCAACGATGCTAATCAGAGTTGATTCTGCTAAAAATTGTATCACAATATCTTTTCGTGAAGCTCCGATTGCCTGTCTTGTACCAATTTCCCTGATTCGTTCCATCACAGATGCAAGCATAATATTCATAATTCCAATACCACCTACAATAAGTGAGATACTGGCAATTGCACCTAAAACGATATTAAAGATGTCTTTAGTACGCTGTTGTTGCTTAAGTAGTAATTCAGGAACAGTAATTTTAAAATCTGCTACCCCGTTATGACGGCGCAATAACAATCTGCTCAATATTTCAGTGGTTGGTTCAAGAAATTTTGTGTCTTCAACCTGCACAATAATTTTATCAAGCTGATGATAGTTCGCTACAGTTGTTGGTCCTGAATCACCTCCCGTTGACAAAGCCTGAGCAATCATCATTCCTCTTCCATGCCGGCCTCCTCCAAAAATATTTATTCCGGTCGCCTGGGGCAGTTTCTTATTTACAATAGCCCTGTTCATATACCGGATTAGCATTGTTTTTGACGGGATAAATACCTGATCATTGGTATTGCTGATACCAAGACCTGCTGATGAAGAAGAGACAACTACATCTCTTTTTTCCAAAATACCAATAACCCTCAACCATGCATGTCCGGCCTTCAGGAATTTCCCTACTGCATCCTCTGCAGGAAAAAGTAATGATGCCACGTTAGATCCGATCAAACATACAGCCTGACCGAATTCTTCATGATAACTGGTAAAGGGATCTCCTCTTCTCAAAGAAAGATTAAAAAGGTGAAAGTATGCCGGGTCAACTCCCATTAACACAGCAGGTCGTCTTATCTGATTATGCTGCACAAAAGTATTTAGTTGAATCTCTGAGCTGACCTGCCTAACAGTTGGTAAAATACCTTCAATTGCAGCTACATCCAGCAAATTAATCCCGTTTGAGAATTTCTTTGTTTCTTTTTCTCCTTCCTCCTCTTCTTCACCACTTCCGCTTGACTGATCAACAATAGGTTCAATAATAATATTATTTACTCCTACCATTTCTATCTGGTCTAATATCTCTTTCTGAGCACCAGCTCCAATTGCCAACATACTGATCACAGCTGCTACACCAAAGATTATCCCTAACGCTGTAAGCACTGATTTCAGTTTATTCGCCATTATGGCTTCAATGGCGATGACGATGTCGTGTAAATATCTCCTAAACATGAATCAAATAGCTTAAGATTGAACTCCTGCCGTAGTTGCACGTCCGGCTCTAACAACTGGCTTGCGACCGCTGCTACCACCTTGCATCATTTGAATACTTCCACCTCCGCTCTTCATCATTTCTTGTATCTTCTTCTTTTGCTCTTCAGGCAGATTCTCAATGTTGAATTTTTTCATTTCATCACGCCGTTTCATCTCCTCCTCCATCTCCAATCGTCTCTTCGCAGACTCTTCTTTCTTCCTTGCTGCATCCTCAATCCGACGCTGCTTCACCTTCTCAAATATCTCCCAACCTTCATAATTCCAGTCATCACTTCCCTCCGGAATAGTTAAAAAGATTTCATCTTCTGCTTCCAATCCTTCAACAACGATGATATAATTCTCATTGGCCTGACCCAGATCAACAATTTGCCTGACCTTTCCTTTCGTCTTCAGAACGTATGACATACTATCTGTACTATGCACCGACTCAAGGGGAATATAAATTATATCTTCGTAAGTACCGGTTAAAATTTCATTAACTGTTGTCATTGATGGTCTTAGAGTAGTATCGGTTTCATTAAGCTGAATCACTACCTCAAATACTTTTGCATCTGATGTGGATAACTGTTCTCCAACATTAGCAACCTCAACTACCTTGCCTGTATACTCACTATCAGGAAAAGCATCAATGCCAACTGTAACTTCCTGACCTACACTTAATTTACTAATATCTATCTCATTAATATATGTTTTAGATATCATAGTTGTCAAATCAGGTAAGGTAGCAACTACGGGATCCCAGGGATTAATAGACGATCCAACTTTTCTTTTGGCTCCACCCCACTCTTTCTTATATATTACCATTCCAGGCTGCGGTGCATAGATATCAAATTGGTCCAGAACCCGCAATAAATCCTCTTTTTCCTTATACTCCCTCTCAAGGCGAATCTCTGCTTTACGAATCTGTGCTGAGGCCTGTTCAAGTTTTAAGCTGTAATTGGCAACAGACTGCTCATATGCCCGTTTGGCCTTATCAAGATTCATTTCTGCCTGCCGGATGGTGGCTGGAGGTTCATACTGCGATTGATCAAGAATAATTTGCTTTTCTTCAAGAGCATATTCCAGGTCTTTAATATTATTCCTGTAATCAAGCAAAGTCATTGTAGTATCCAGAATAGTCTGACGATAAGTAGCCTCATCGGCTTCAATTTCATCAGCCTGGTTCTGAAGACGCTCAGTAGCTTCAGAACGATCAAGGGTGGCAACATAATCACCAGCATGAACTATAGTACCTTCAGGCACCAGATCGACAATCTTCACACTGTGCACACGTGCATCCCGTAAATCTTCAGGTCCTCTTATATCAGTCGAATTCATCGCCTGCAATTCTCCTGTTGTACTCACAACTATATCAAAATCTCCACTTTCTACTATGGCAGTAACCTCTACAGATGTGTCATCACCCGAAGCGCTGTAAACAACCAAAGCCACTATCACAACCACAATAGCTATTAAAAAATACCATCTTTTATTCATGTCTTACTTTTTTCAAATGTACGATTCAACCAGGTGGGGAATCTCCTGCTACAAAATTATAACAAGGTGTCAAACCTTCACAATATTGTTGAGTTAAATAAGGTTAATTAACAATAATTAACATCAGCAGAAATTAGCAAATTATCGCATCTTTCCTTTATATCAGCTCATCTCCTTCATAAATCGTTTTGCCAGTGTCTCAGCTTCATCAGCGGATTTGGCCTCAGAATATATTCGTATAATGGGTTCAGTATTAGATTTGCGCAAGTGCACCCAGGAATCTTCAAAATCTATTTTTACTCCGTCAATTGTTATAGGATCATTATTCTCATATCTTGCAAGAACCTGACTCAGAACATCGTCCGGATCCTTTCCTTCAGTCAATTGAATCTTGTTCTTAGACATATAGTAGACAGGATACTCCGATCTCAACTCAAGTGCTGATTTCTTGCTTATTGCCATATGAGAAAGAAACAAAGCAATCCCAACAAGTGCATCCCTGCCATAGTGAAGTTCCGGATAAATAATACCCCCGTTCCCCTCTCCGCCAATTACCGCCCTAAGTGATTTCATTTTTTCGACAACATTAACCTCCCCAACCGCAGATGCAGCATATTCACATTTATGTTTTCTGGTGAGATCCCTAAGTGCCCGGGACGATGAAAGGTTTGATACTGTAGCTCCCTTGTTATTAGATAAAATATAGTCACTTACTGCAACAAGAGTATATTCTTCTCCAAAAAAAGATCCGTCTGGATTAACCAGGGCTAAGCGATCCACATCAGGATCCACTATAACTCCAAGGTCAGCTTTGTGTTTGACAACCGCATCCCTTATTTCATGAAGATGCTCAGGTAATGGCTCAGGATTGTGTGCAAATTCCCCCGTAGGATCACAATTAAGAGGAATAATCTCAGATACCCCGAGAGCCTTTAACATAGCAGGTATGGCGATTCCTCCAACCGAGTTTACGGCATCAACAACCACTTTGAATCCTGACTTCTTCACCAATGCAGCTTGCACCAATTCAAGATCCAGAATAGACTGAATATGCCGATTCAGAAAATCCTTATTCTCCAGCTGTCCTAAATTATCCACACTGGCATATTCGATATCCGATGCCCCGGTAAGCTCCAATATTCTTACACCATCCTCCCCCGAAAGGAATTCACCCTTGGCATTCAGTAGCTTCAGAGCATTCCACTGTTTTGGATTATGACTTGCAGTTAGAATGATACCTCCATCAGCGTCTTCCATTGTCACAGCCATCTCAACCGTTGGAGTTGTGGCCAGACCAGCATTAATCACATCAATGCCCAGACAGAGTAAAGTATTGCAAACAAGGGCGTCTACAACCATACCGCTGATTCTTGCATCCCGGCCCACAATAAGCCGATATCTTTTCCCGTTTTGAGGAGCAGCCTGCTCCATCACCCAGGCACCATAAGCACTGGCAAAGGAGATAATATCCGGCGGGGTGAGCGCTGTTCCCGAAAGACCTCCGATTGTACCACGTATTCCTGAGATAGATTTAATTAATGTCATTATGGGTTCATGTTATTATTACAGTACAAAAATTGACTTTTTTTCTTGTTTACACAATTTGATGAGCAAATTGATTTTTTTTTGAGAACTTTGCACTCAAATAATTGAGAATGACAAGACCAGACCGCAAAAAAACTATCAAGCGAACTCCGGATCTAATCCGGCTTAATAAATATATAGCTGCATCAGGCACATGTTCACGCCGTGAAGCAGATAAAATTATTGAATCCGGCAGGGTAAAAGTAAATGGGAAAAAAGTAATCGACCTGGGGACTAAAATATTTCCGGACGCTAAAGTTGAGGTTGACAATAAAAAACTTCATGGAGAAAAGAAGGTTTATATCCTGATGAATAAGCCTAAAGATACTATTACATCAACGGATGACCCTGAAGGAAGGAAAACGGTAATCGATCTTGTAAGTCGCACTATTCCGGAGAGAATTTACCCGGTTGGACGATTGGATCGCAATACAACCGGAGTTCTTTTACTGACTAATGACGGTGATCTTGCTGGCCGGCTCACGCATCCCAGATATGGAGTAATAAAAATCTATGATGTTAAACTTAACCACGGTCTGAAAGATGAGGATTACGAAAAGCTGACCCAAGGGATTGAGCTTGAAGATGGTTCTTTTAAAATTGACAAATTAAGTTTTACTGATCCATCAGATAAAACCCTGCTCGGAATTGAGATCCACTCTGGCAGAAACAGGATAATCAGGAGATCATTTGAACACCTGGGTTATGATGTAGTGAAGCTCGACAGGGTAAGTTTCGCCGGTTTAACTAAAAAGAATCTGGCTCGTGGCAGATGGAGAAGATTAGGTACAAAAGAGATCGCATGGTTGAAAATGAAAAAAAAATAATATAATTAGTCAAGAATGACAGTAATACATAAATCTGGATTTGTAAATATTGTTGGAAATCCTAACGTTGGTAAGTCAACGCTGATGAATGCTTTGGTAGGAGAACGGATATCTATCATTACCTCAAAATCACAAACTACCCGTCACCGAATTCTGGGAATTGTAAATGGAGACGACTTTCAAATAATATATTCTGACACACCCGGGGTAATCAAACCAAATTACAAACTCCAGGAGTCTATGCTCAAATACTCCCGCTCAGCTCTCCAGGATGCTGACATTATTCTTTACATGACTGATATTAAAGAAAAAGCAGACAAGAATGAGGAGTTTCTAGACGCTGTTAGCAAAGCAAGTGTACCAGTTCTGCTGATAATAAACAAAATTGACCTTTCAAAACAACAGGACATTGAAGAAATGGTTCTGGAATGGCAGAAGAGATTACCCAATGCCGAAATTTATCCAAGCTCGGCCTTACACCGTTTCAATCTTGATAATCTTCTGAACCGTATTAAAGAACTGCTTCCTGAGAACCCTCCATTTTTTGATAAAGATGCTCTGACTGATAAACCCGAAAGATTCTTCGTTACCGAGATCATCAGGGGTCAGATACTCGAAAACTACCGACAAGAAGTTCCCTATGCGGTTGAACCTGAGGTCGAGTCTTTCAAGGAAGAAGAAAATATCATACGAATCATGGTTAAAATCCATGTAGAGAGGGATTCACAAAAAGGAATTCTAATCGGACAAAAGGGCCTGGCCCTCAAAAAAATTGGGGTAGAATCCCGAAAAGAACTTGAGGCCTTCTTTGATAAAAGAGTTCATCTTGAACTATTTGTTACTGTGTCAAAGGATTGGAGAAACAAATTACCGAAATTAAAGTCATTTGGATACGACCAGTAGATCCGTATATTTTTAAGGAGAAATAATCGAAATGGGAAATATAGTAGCTATAGTAGGCAGACCAAATGTTGGCAAATCAACTCTTTTCAACCGTTTGACCCAAACAAGGCAAGCCATTGTACATGAGTCAAGTGGAGTTACCCGTGACCGTCACTATGGGAAATGTATCTGGAATGGAATTGAATTCTCACTGATTGATACAGGAGGATATATTCAAAATTCAGAAGATATTTTTGAAGAAGAAATACGCAAACAAGTAATTCTGGCTATTGAAGAATGTGACTCCATTCTATTTGTTGTGGATGTTGAAAATGGGGTAACCGATCTGGATGATGCAGTAGCCCATATGATGAGACAATCTGGGAAACCCGTCAAGCTTGTAGCCAATAAAGTTGACAACAATGAACGTTTATTTGACATTAATGAATTCTATACCTTAGGCTTAGGTGATCCGTTTCCTGTCTCTTCGATTAACGGAAGTGGCACAGGCGATTTGTTGGACTCATTAACAAGTACATTTATTGACAAAGAAGATATTGAAGAACCTGAAATTCCAAGATTTGCTATTGTCGGTCGTCCTAACGTTGGAAAATCTTCACTGATTAACTCTCTTCTGGGAGAAGATCGAAATATTGTCACTCCAATTTCAGGAACTACAAGGGATTCTATTCACACCCGCTACAATAAATTTGGATTAGATTTTTACCTGGTGGACACTGCCGGAGTTCGTAAAAAGAGTAAAGTTCATGAAAATATTGAGTTTTACTCAGTAATGCGGTCTGTGAGAGCCATCGAATATGCTGATGTCTGTTTATTGTTAATTGATGCCGTTGAAGGAGTTAAATCCCAAGACATCAGCATCTTTGGCATTGCTCAACGAAATCACAAAGGTATTGTCATTCTGGTCAACAAATGGGACCTGGTTGAAAAAGACACTAAATCATCAGCCAAGTTTTTGGAAGAGCTTCAACATCGCATTGCTCCATTTACAGATGTTCCGGTGATATTTACCTCTGCTCTTACTAAACAAAGAGTACTAAAAGCTCTGGAAACAGCTGTTCAGGTCTATCAGGACAGAAGCAAGAAGATCCAAACATCTAAACTTAATGATTTTCTTCAGGAGGCTGTTGAATCAAATCCCCCGCCTTCTGTAAAAGGAAAATTCATCAGAATTAAATACGCCACGCAATTACCAAATCCGACTCCGATATTTGCTTTTTATTGCAATCGTCCTCAATATATTAAGGATCCTTACAAAAGGTATCTTGAAAACAAAATTCGAGAAAAATTTGATTTTACCGGTGTTCCTATCCGACTGTTCTTTAGAAAAAAGTAATCATGTTGAAAAACAGACTCATCTTATTACTGGCTGTATTTGTATTAGCTTCTGCCTGTAAGAAAATTGAAAGCTATCCCGATGAGCCCAGTCTGAGTTTTAAAGAACTAATTGTAAAAGACTCCGTTGATATTCTTAACAATCCTGTTAAATATGTCAAATTAACTTTCACATTGATTGATGGTAATGGAGATGTTGGATTAGATAATTCAGACACCCTTGGCCCCTTTCATCTGGATAGCGCGTTCTATTACAACCTGATAGTCAGAGAACATGAGAAGATTGGCAATGATTTTATTGAAGTAACAGACGTGGAGTTCCCTAGAAATTATCGTGTCCCGAATCTTACACCAACAGGCCAGAATAAAACCCTGATTGCTGATATAAGCGTTGAAATTGAATACAGGTATTCAGATGTGAATCCTCTGCCATTTAATAATTTCAAGTACTTCTATTACTTATACGACCGGGAACTTAACAAGAGCAATACCGACACCTCTACACTGGTAGTTTTCTAAACCAGAGGTAATTCAATATAAAAGGTTGATCCCTTGTCAGTGACTGTTTCAAACCATATCCTTCCATCGGAGTTTTTAATAATATTTCGTGAAATCGCAAGCCCCAGTCCCATTCCGCTAGTTTTTGTTGTGAAATTTGGTTGAAATAACTTTTCCCTCATTTTTTCAGGAATCCCTGAACCATTATCCGACACCGCAATTATTGCCTTATTTTGATCTGAGCTAACCCTAACAATAATTTCAGGCTTCCTTCTGGCGGGAACCGACTGCAAAGCATTATTCAACAAATTATTCAATACCTGCAACAATTGCTCTTTATCCATTAGCACCATAATTGGTGTCTCAATGTCTGAAACCAGATCTACCGATCCACCGCCTGATTCTTTAAACATAGATATACTGTTTTTTATCTTGACAATAACATCAATTTCCTGTCGATTGGCTCTCGGCATCTGAGCAAACTGAGAAAACTCATTTGCAATAGCACTCAGTGAATCAATTTGCTCAACCAGGGTTTGTGTAACCCTTTCAAGATAAACATCCCAATCATCGACCTTATCGTCCCAGGAACGCTTGAGGTGTTGGATACTAAGCTTCATCGGTGTTAGTGGATTTTTTATCTCATGAGCAATTTGTTTGGCCATTTCTCTCCAGGCAGATTCTCTTTCTGACTTGGCTAGTTTTTGAGCACTTACCTCTAGTTCCTGCACCATTTGATTATAGGCCTTAACCAGCCCGCCAATCTCATCATTCTTTTCATAGGCAATCTGAGTATTTGAGCCCCCAAGGTGCATGTGTGAGAATTTATCCTGAAGTAATCGTAAAGGTCTGGTGACCTGATTACCAATTACAACGGCAAAAACCACTGCCATAAATATTAAAAGGAAATACCCATTTAATATGGCAACAAGGAATGTACTTACCTCTTTCCTTAGCTCATGTTGTTTTGAGAAGTAAGGCAAATTAAGATAAGCCAGTAATTCATGCCTGGTATTATAAAATGGAATATACGCCGACCAGTAACCCAAATCTCCGATACTTTCCCTGTGAATGAATTTTGCCTCATCGAGAGTCTCCATATGGTAGTAAGCTGTCGGATTCATAAGGTTTCCAATGAGATTCCTGTTGAAAACTTCAGGACGTGATGACGCAAGCATCTCACCAGAAGGGTGGAAAAGATTGATATCAGTATTAAACACATAAGAAAACTTTACCAGCAAAGCTTGCAAAGATGAATATCCATCAGATTGCCAATCCACATTTAACTCATCTTCAAATTCCAACTTGTGCTGAACCTCAATAAGAACCGACTGAGCTTTTTCTGAAATAGTATTAAGATTGGAATCGTCGTATTTCTGGTTGATGAAATAAAACATCCCCCCACCAACAAGTAAAAAAGAGATTAGCAATATACTGACCAGAGTAAATTGAATTTTTAATTTAAGATCATTTTTTCTGGTTCTAATTCTTTTTGGTAAATAGAAAACCGCAGACAGAATTAGCCAGATAAGATAAAGTCCCACAAACAGGTATGAAAAACTCATCAGATGATCCAAAATTCGGATTTTAGGCTTGCTCAATACAATTTTACTTATTTCATCAATCTGATAAATCCAGTGGTCAAAGTCATTCAACTCAAAATGTGTAATTTGTCCCTGGCCAGAAGGATAGCCAACACAGCTGGTGCTGTAATTATATTCCCCCGACCGGCTTATCAGCTGACAATCCTGATATTTTGCATAGGCATATCTATCCCAAACAATATCGAGACGATCCTCTCCGGCAATTAGAACACCCGGATAGCCCAAACTCTCCGGAACTAATACTTGTTCAGCCGAGATTATCAAATGATAAACATAAGTGCTATCCCTTGTGTATACAGGCAGAATCCCCAGGTACCAAACAATACCATCAAGCATATCACGATAATAAAAATGTGAATCTTCTGATAATGGTTCTCCTTCACTTTCTTTTATTCCATTCCAGTATTCAAGGCAGGGAGTTTCAATTATTTCGGGCTCTATGGTAAGAATATTTGCTGAGTCACAAACATTCACCTTAATATCATATCTATTCCAATACGGGCCAAAATGATTACTTAACAGGTAGTCGTGAATAGCATCCTCAATAATGTATGGATCTCTGATTAAATCCAGAAGTACAGTATCAGTATAGATTTCACCTTCCAGTCTCTCAAGTAGCATCTCAGCAATAGGATCATGTTCATTTGACAGACTTTGCATCAGTTCAGTCTGGATCTCACTATCCTTCGCCAGATTGGTAGTATCTAGAAAAATGACCATAAATACTGAGAATAAAAGAATAACCAATACCACACCAAAATTATACAAGCGGTTATGCTTACGCTCAATGATAAATCCTGCAATTACGATTAATAAAACCAATATGGCTAATTCTCCAAATCCGGGTCCATAACCCATATATCGCGAAACAGAAAAGAAAATAATGCCAGTAACTATGGGTACCAAAGGGAAACGAATCGGAGAGTATATTTTAATGTTTTCCCTACAAATCTTAAAGAAGATGACTCCGAAAACCGCCAGAGAAACAGTCATAAGTATCAAATCTATCAGACTCTCCGCGTTTAATGACAATATTTTGTGAACTTCCAGTACATCCTCACGATGGATTAGAATATATGACCATATCCTGGCCAGGCCCAGCCAACTTACAAAAATGATAATCCAGCCAAGAGCAGAAAAACTATCCTTTATGCGTTGCTTATCCTTGGACGTATCACTAATCAGTTGTTGTGGGAATAAATTGAAATGCTTGTTGCCAGCAATCCCAAAGAAAAGAATAAAGATCAGACTGATAAGAGTTTCACCACGTGATTCAAAAAGCCAAACCGGATTTGTATAAGTATCAAACCAAATACTCTGATAGAATAATCCGGGTATGCTAAAGTATGAAAGTAAGTAGCGGAAAAGAAATAAATCAGCAGCCAATGCAAGAAACCACCAATTCGATTTCCTGATTCTAAAACCAAGATCGAATAAATCCATCATCAGGAGCAGCAAACTTAGTAAACCAAAAACGTATCCTAAAAATGCAAAGTACCAGAAAACAGTGGTTAAGGGACTCATCCCCATATATTTCAAAGCAAAAAGCAACTGTCCTTGACTATCATAAATCTTCGTAGTGCTTTCCTTATCTGACTCTGCAAGTTGATAATCAGCACCCCTTCCTCCTGAAATAAGGAAACGATTTGATAAGAATTCATTCTCGAGAGAAAACCTGTACTGCAAAGGGATTATACCGCTTAAGGTATAATGTTCAATTTCACGACTCAAACAGAGCCCGTATAAATTCGGCAAGCTGACCAACTTTGGTTCTTTGCTCTCCCAGTCAACAGTCTCAGGTAAAACAATTGAATTATCCGACCAAAACATAAGACTGTCCTCATAGAATAAAAAAAATGAGAAATTCTCGTCAGCCAACATTTCCTGCATCGAAAAATCACCAAAAAACAATTTTCCACTTTGATTTGCTGTATCAAGCTGCTGAATAATCTCATCAATTCTTGTCTCCAGTAGCGCTATCTCTCTGTTAACTCTTTTCTCAATCCTTTCATTTTCAGAATGAGTCTTACCGGAGTTCTGGTATAAAAACTGAAAAGCTATCGCCAGAAGAAAAGTGATTAGTCCAATCCAGAAATACCTACTCGCTCGTAAAAATGAAGGAAGAGTTTGCTTATTTCCACTATTCATGCTGTTTTTTTTGAATTCCAGACAAATTTCGAGCCTGGAATGACCTAAAAATAAGAAATTGTGAGCGGAATTGACATATCATAGCTATTTTTACCAGATGGACAATACAGATCTGGATCATATTCTACTGAATGCCTTAAGTGAGGATATCGGTGAAGGAGATCATACATCTTGTGCTGTAATTCCTGAAACGGCTTATGGGAAAGCAGTATTGATTGCTAAACAAGATGGAATTCTGGCTGGTGTTAGAGTTATTCAGCGCCTCTTTAAGCTTTTCGACTCCAAACTTCAAGTTCATTTGTTTCAAATGGATGGCAACAGAATACATTCAGGAATGGAGATTATGCACTTGGAGGGGCCTAGCCTGTCAATTCTCCAGACCGAGCGTCTTGCTTTGAATATCATCCAAAGAATGAGTGGTATTGCTACCCAAACATCGAGTTATGTCAAATTGATGAACGGTACACATACCAAAGTCCTCGATACGAGAAAAACCACTCCTAATCTGAGACTCCTTGAAAAAGAGGCAGTACGAATTGGTGGAGGTGAAAACCATCGAATGGGTTTGTATGACATGATTATGCTGAAAGATAATCACATAGATTTTGCAGGGGGAATAGAAAAAGCTATTATTCAAACACATAAGTACCTGGAGAAACAAAATAAAAAATTAAAGATAGAAATCGAGGTTCGTGACTTTAATGAACTTGAACAAGTTCTTAAAATTGGGCGGATTGACCGAATTATGCTGGATAATTTCACTCCGGATGAAACACGGCAAGCAGTTGTACTTATTAATGGAAAATACGAAACAGAATCATCAGGCGGAATCACACTTGAAACTATTCGTGATTACGCATTGGCCGGGGTAGACTATATCTCAGTTGGAGCCTTAACTCACCAGATTTTCAGCCTCGATCTTAGTTTAAATGCAATCATCTGATTATGTCAGCATTGAAAAACAATAAATCACCTCGCCTCATTAGAAAACTGTTACTTTTTGTCAGACGAGCAAGCCTGCCCGGATTTGACAAAGTACCAATTGCTGATGTGATAGGTTTTTTTATTGACGGACTTAAAAACGGGGATATGGCAACTCGGGCATCTTCTGTTGCATATAACTTCTTTCTGGCTTTCTTTCCAGCCTTACTTATGCTTGTGTCGATGATTCCCTATATTCCCATCGACAACCTACAGGAGGAGTTGATGACAACTCTTCGTGATATCATGCCAATAAATGTTTTTCATACGATTAGAGATACAGTTGAGGAGATTGTTACAAGAAAAAGAACCGACTTGTTATCCTTTGGTTTTATTGCTGCTCTGATCTTCGCAACTAATGGAATCTCAGCATTGATAAGAGCTTTTAATACAAGTTATCATACAATTCTTACCAGAAAATGGATAGATCAGCAATTGGTATCAGTACTATTAGTTATGATCTTTTGCTTTCTGGTGACCATTGCCTTAACTCTGGTTATCTTTAGTGGAACGTTTCTCAATTATCTTGAGAATGAAGAGATAATAACTAACAGATTTCTTCTTGCCTTGCTCAATAATGGTAAGTGGCTGATCATTCTTACCTTCCTGTTTCTGGGAATATCTTTCTTATTTTATCTAGCTCCTTCACGCAGGCAGAAGTTCAGATTCATCTCAGCGGGCGCCAGTTTAGCGACAGTCATTATGGTAGTCACTTCACTTGGGTTTTCGGCCTTCATTAATAATTTTGGCCAGTACAATAAACTCTATGGTTCAATTGGTACTATGATAGCCTTCCTAATATGGATCTATTTTAATTCTGCAGTCCTGTTAATTGGATTTGAGCTCAATGCCAGTATTAAAAACGCCAGATTGCAGAAAAAATCCATCCGGGAGGAGAAATAGTCTTTACATATGATGCAGATATTTGTACACCAACTTCCGTATTTCCTCAGTTTTACCGTATAGTTTCTCACTCAGGCCTTTATCCTGAAAAGCATTAAGTGTTCCAATTATATTATCGATCGTTCCTGTCGGAAAGACTCCATCTTTCTCGAAAATATCTCGCCTTTGCTGCAGAGCTTTCGCTGAATCCTCACAACATTCAGGAAGATTTGCTAACTGAGCTAAGCGGTCTTTATGTTTGTCTTGGAAAATATTTACATCAACGTAAAGCTGATTGGCCATTTCAAGAGCATTTTC
This sequence comes from Bacteroidota bacterium, assembly GCA_018669475.1. Lineage (GTDB taxonomy): Bacteria > Bacteroidota > Bacteroidia > Bacteroidales > UBA12481 > JABHCC01. The sequence continues at coordinate 18,968 of JABHCC010000088.1, forward strand.
CATTTCAAGGCCGTGCTGAGCAGCCATAATCAATCCCGCGAACAAATGATACAGGTCAGCTGAACCATCAGGAGAGCGTATTTCAACAGTCTGCTTGCTATCAAAATTCTGAGAATTCTCTTCACTGAGAGGATTAGCATCTTTAATCATACCGCTTACAGCCTGCCACCCTAGGGGCACACGAACCAACACCGAGCGATTTCTGTCTCCCCAGCAAATATTCGTTGGAGCCTCCTGATGAGGGACTAAGCGCAAATATGAAGTTGGTAATGTATTACCAAATGCAGTCAAAGGAGATGCTAAATCCAAAAGACCAGCAATGAGCTTTTTAGCAATATCACTCAGGCCTTTTTCTGACATCATTTCATTCTTTCCATCTTTCGTTAGCATCATATGCACATGCAAACCTGATCCTGCTTTCCCAACTGTGATTTTTGGGGCAAAACTCAGATTCACTCCATATTTATCTCCCAATTGTCTTAATATCCATTTAGCAATAATCAGTTGGTCAACTGCATCCTCTGCATCAACTGGCAGAAATTCAATTTCATGTTGCTCAAAACTTTCTGCATCAGTAGAAAAACTCCCAACTTCACAGTGCCCATATTTGATTTTACCACCCGCCCGGCTTATGAGCTTCATCGCTTCTAAGCGCAGGCTCTCATAATTGGAAAATGGAGAAGAAGCATGGTACCCACGCTGATCTTCTGTTGGATACATTTCTTCTTTTACACCCTGAACATAGTATTCAAGCTCTCCCATTGCTTTGAAAACAAAACCGCTTGATGATTTGAAACGCTTATGAGCCTTTCTTAGAATATATTCAGGAGAGCTTTCCAATGGCTTGCCTTCACTATCATAATAGGAGCACAACATATCAAGGGTTGGCACCTCACTGAATGGATTTACAAAAGCCGTTTTATACCTGGGAACAACATATAAGTCACTGGATCCTGCGCCAATGAATGAAAAAAGACTCGAACCATCTACACGCTCACCAGTGGCTAACACAGACTCGAGATGATCACGTCCATTGATTACAAAATTCAGGGTTTTCAATTTCCCATCCTCAGCAACATACCTGAAGTTTAACATTCGAATACCCTTCTCCTCAATAAACCTGATGAGATCAGTTCGGGTAAAACTGTTACAGGGCTTATCTAAAAACTGTTCCAGCAAATTGGCGCTGATTATACCTTGATATTTATCCATGTCGGATTCATTTGGATGACAAAAATAAAAAGTCTAAAATGATTTAATATGATATTTTGCAGGCTTTTCCATTCTGTCTACCAATGAAAAGTAAGATCTGACAATACCGGGAAATGATCAGATGGGTACAGGCCATTCTCATTATCTCTGATAATTTCAATCTGATTGATATCATAATTGGCTCGCACCATCACATAATCTATTCTTTTACCCCTGGTGCTACCCTTAAAACCGTGAAAAGTTCCACTAGTTGAGTCCTGTGCATTTAACAAAGGATATAGATCATCCAGAAGCTCTGTCAGAACTAAAATAGCAGGATTATCAGGCTTTGCATTCAAATCACCAAGCAGAATAACAGGAATATTGTCATTTAAACCTTCAATTTTTTCAAGGATTAGTCTGGCTCCATTCAGACGTGCCTTCTGAGAAATGTGATCAAAATGAGTGTTGCAAACAAGAATCTTCTTATCAGTAGACAGAGACTTGAACAAGCCCCAGGTTGAAATACGTGTACATGCTGATTCCCAAGTGTTTGAACCAGGAACATCCGGTGTATCACTTAGCCAGAATGACTCAGTCCAAACGGCTTCCCATTTTGAAGCATTATAAGCCAGGGGAACTGCCTCTCCTTTCTCAGGATCAGCTTCCCTTGTCCGCCAAATCCAGTTGTAGTCAGGTAAATTCTCTTCCAATTCACGAATCTGATCAGGTAATGCCTCTTGAATACCCACAAAATCACAGTCATATCTGTCAATCAAAGAAAAAACCTGCTCTTTTCTGAAATCCCAAAAATTTTCTCCATCACCCGGATTGGCATACCGGATATTAAAACTCATTACTCTGACTTTCTCATCAGGAGTTGTACATGAGGTAAAAAGGAGCAATCCGGCCAGAATGCCCCCATATAATCCATATAACGCGAAGTTCTTCATAGGCTGATATTATAATAACTACCTCCCGGATTTGGCATTCTGTAATTTGCTAGTTCTTGAGCTGAGCTTCGAGTGCCTTGATATTTGCCTCAGCATCAGCCCTTTTTTGTTGCTCTTTTTCTACCACAGCCGTAGGTGCATTATCAACAAATCTCTTGTTACTCAACTTCTTATCTACTCCTGCTAAGAACCCTTTCACATACTCAAGTTCCTTTAGAATCTTCTTCTTTTCCTCCTCCGGATCAATAAGTCCTTCAAGCAACACATAAAACTCAACCGCTTTCACTACCTGGCTTGCCGCATCCTCTGGTTGTTTATCTACCTCTTCGATGGATTCCAGATTGGCAAGCTTCTTCAAAATTGGATTAAATGTACCCGGATAATCACCTTCTACTGGTCGAACCTGCAGCCTGAGAAGCTCCTTAGGAGTAAGATTTTTTTCAGCCCTCAGAGAACGAATAAAAACAATTACATCCTTCACCCTGTCAAACCGTTCAAGCAAATCATCATCAATGAAGCCTGCTTTTGGCGCTTGCGAAATCATTATTGAATCACCAGGTTCTCTTTCTTTTATTGTTTGCCAAATTTCCTCAGTGATAAAAGGCACAAAGGGATGTAAGACAAGAATAAGTTTCTCCATGAAATCCATGGCCTGCTTCTTGGTTTTTGGATCAATCGGCTTTCCATATTCCGGCTTGATCATTTCAAGATACCAGGATGAGAAATCATCCCAGAAAAGTCTGTAACAACTCATCAAGGCATCTGAAAGTCTGTATTTGCTGTAATGATCTTCAATCATACCAATCGTCTGATTCAACTTTGAGTCAAACCATTCATTTGCAAGCTCAGCTGTTTTTGGCTGCTCAAGCCCCTCCTCATTCCATCCGGCAATTAATCTGAAAGCATTCCATATCTTATTTCCAAAATTCCTTCCTTGCTCAGTCAATGTTTCTTCAAATAACAAATCATTTCCTGCCGGAGAACAAAGTAACATTCCGACCCGAACACCATCTGCTCCGTATTTAGCAATTAGCTTCAGTGGATCTGGTGAATTACCCAATGATTTTGACATTTTCCGACCTTGCGTATCTCTTACGATACCTGTCAGATAAACGTTGTTAAATGGTTTTGCCCCCCTGTACTCATAACCAGCAATGATCATTCTTGCAACCCAGAAAAAGAGTATTTCAGGAGCAGTAATTAAATCATTGGTAGGATAATAGTACTGAATATCTTCATTATTGGGATTCCGAATTCCATCAAAAACTGAAATCGGCCACAGCCAGGATGAGAACCATGTATCCAGCACATCGTCATCCTGACTGAGATCATCAAGGGAGAGTTTTTCATCTCCGGATTTTTCGCGAGCCAGTATTAATGCTTCCTCCTTATTCTCAGCAATGACAAATTCACCATCCGGGAGGTAATACGCAGGAATACGCTGACCCCACCATAACTGGCGTGAGATACACCAATCTCTGACATTCTCCATCCAGTGACGATAAATATTTTTAAACTTTGCCGGATGGAGTTGTACCGTGTCATCAAGAACAGCTTCGAGGGCTGGCTGAGCAAGGTCCTTCATTGAAATAAACCACTGCATAGATAGTTTTGGTTCAATCACTGCATTGGTTCTTTCAGAATACCCCACTTTGTTCAGATAATCTTCAACTTTGACCAGGCTTTCGGATTTCTCCAATTCTTTTTCAGCCAATACCCTTGCTTTAAAACGGTCAATTCCGACAAAAACCTCAGCCTTTTCACTCAGAGTTCCGTCATCATTGAAAATATCAATGGATTTTAATTTATGCTTCCGGCCGATTTCGTAGTCATTTACATCATGAGCTGGCGTTATCTTTAATGCACCCGTACCAAACTCCATGTCAACATACTCATCTTCAATTACAGGCACCGAACGATTGACCATCGGTACAATAACATTCTTTCCTACAAACTTGCGGAATCTTTCATCGTTTGGATTTATACAAACAGCTGTATCGCCTAAAATAGTTTCAGGTCGGGTTGTCGCAATAGTCAGATACTCATCATCAGTTCCTTCCACCAGGTATCGCACATAATAAAGTTTCGATTGAACTTCTTTGTGATTTACCTCTTCATCAGAGACAGCAGTTTTCGCCTGGGGATCCCAGTTAACCATACGAACACCCCGGTAGATATGACCCTTTTTATATAAATCAACAAATACTTTAATCACACTCTCCGACATCTCATCATCCATGGTGAATTTTGTTCTATCCCAGTCGCAAGATGCTCCAAGCTTTTTAAGCTGCTCGAGAATGATTCCTCCGTATTCCTCTTTCCAGGACCATGCATGTTCGAGAAATTCTTCTCGTGTCAGTGATGACTTCTCAATTCCCTGGTCACGTAAACGGGCTACAACCCGTGCTTCAGTCGCAATAGAAGCATGATCAGTACCTGGAAGCCAACAGGCGTTTTTCCCCTGCATTCGGGCTCTGCGCACTAAAATATCCTGAATAGTGTTGTTTAACATGTGCCCCATGTGCAAGACACCTGTCACATTTGGGGGTGGAATCACTATTGTATAAGGCTCACGATCATCAGGTTCAGAGCGAAAAAAACCATTCTGCATCCAATATGTATACCATTTATCCTCTGTAATCGAAGGATCATATTTGGTGGAAATTCCTAAGGTGTTCATTTACAGTCGTTTATTTCAAGCAAATCTATTGTCAAAATTTTGGTAAAAATAGTAAAATATCCCTTCTATTCTTCTTCCTCACTAAAAGCATCCATCGATATACTATTCGGTAATCACTATCGTTCTAAATAATTGCATATCTCACGCTGAATTATGGTTTGATAATTCATTTTTTAAATAGATAAGTGTAATTTTGTATCCCAATAGAATAAAACGTTTTATATCATGAAAAGAATTTGCCTTTTAATTAGTATTGCCTTGCTTAGCGCAAGTATATCATTTGCCCAAAAAAATGCCAAAAAGGAATTGGCTTTTGAAAAGGAGTCACACGACTACGGTGCATTGGAATATGAAGGTGACGGTACTCATTCCTTTAAGTTCAAAAACACAAGTAATAAACCTCTGGTTATAACAAATGTTAAATCTTCTTGTAACTGTACAGTTCCAACCTGGCCAAAAGAACCAATTCAACCAGGGAAAAGTGGATCAATAAGCGTTAAGTATAACACAAAAATTGCTGGTACATTCAACAAAACCATCCAGGTTTTCTCATCAGCAAAAAACTCACCTGTTCGACTGATTGTTAAGGGCAAAGTTAAACCTCACCCCCAAAGAGCAAAAGTTGCCACAGATAAACCTTCAAACATTTCCAATCCTAAGAGTCTTGATAAAGCCATAACCGACAAAAAAACAGTACAGAGTTTAGGAAGCGATGGACGGAGCTTAAGTTCAGATCGTCAGGCCAGAAAAGATGCTTATCTTAAGAAGCAGAAAGATTTGAAAAAGAAAAAGAAATAAGTCACCAAAAAACCACCAAACATGCCAAAACTAGCTGAACGGGGCCTGGCAATGCCGGCTTCTCCGATCAGGAAACTCGTTCCCTACGCCGAGGAAGCCAAGAAAAAAGGAAGAACTGTTTATCACCTTAATATAGGTCAACCAGATATTCGGACACCTGAAACAGCAATTAATGCTATAAAGAATCTTGACAAAACAGTCATAGAGTACTCACATTCTGCAGGTTACGAATCTTACCGGCGAAAACTTGCCGCTAGTTATACTACGATCGGCATCCCGGTAAATCACGAAGAAATCATTATTACAACTGGTGGATCTGAGGCAATTCTTTTCACCCTCATGTCGTGTTTGAATCCAGGCGATGAAGTGATTATTCCTGAACCATTTTATGCCAATTATAATGGATTTGCAGTAGCTGCAGGAGTGAAAATTATTCCAGTTACGTCGAGAATAGAGGATGGCTTTGCTTTACCTCCAATAGCAGATTTCGAAAAGCTAATTACCGACAAAACCAAAGCAATCATAATTTGCAACCCAAATAATCCTACTGGCTATCTTTATAGCAAACAGGAATTGGAAATGTTAAGAGACATTGTTCTCAAACACGACCTCTACCTTTTTTCTGATGAAGTTTATCGTGAGTTTTGCTACGATGGTGAGGAACACTTTTCTGTATTAATGCTGAAAGGAATTGAACAGAATACAGTGATGTTTGATTCGGTATCAAAGCGTTTCAGTGCATGTGGTGTTCGAATTGGAGCCATTGTTACCCATAACAAAGCTATAATTCAAACCGCAATGAAATTTGCGCAAGCCAGATTAAGCCCTCCCGGATTGGGACAGATAGTTGGTGAAGCAGCCTTAGAAACTCCTGCTTCCTATTTCGAAGAAGTTTACAATGAATATATTGAAAGAAGAAACTATCTAGTTGAAGCTTTAAACAAAATTGAAGGAGTTCTTTGCCCAAATCCAAAAGGAGCCTTTTATACTACTGTCAAACTTCCTGTGGATAATGCAGATATTTTCGCGCAATGGATTCTTACTGATTTTGAACACAACAATCAAACAGTAATGCTTGCACCGGCTGCAGGTTTTTATTCCACCCCAGGCCTTGGACAAAACGAAGTCAGGATTGCATATGTTCTTAAACAAGAAGATCTTGAAAAGGCTGTAGATTGTTTACGAGTAGCTCTGGAGCAATATCCGGGTCGCAAACTGGGCTAAGCTAAGTAAGACTTACTGGGAAAAAGGTATTCAGATAAGGATATCGGGGGTTCACCTAACCAATCCCCGGTAATCAAACAGATATGTTTTATCAAGTTCAAAGTTCACGCAGTACTTAATAAAATAAAAAGTGTCTCCTACTTCTCTTGATCCCTTTATCCCATCCAATCGGTCAGTCCACATATAGTGAAAGCCCAATTCAATACTGTGAGTTAAATCAGTACGGCTGGGAAAACGGGTACCCAAACCAAAGATAATAGCTGGTGTGTACTGAAGCTTGGTCCAGTGAGGCTGCAGCTTTTCGCGAGTTCGATATACTGAGGCAGCTAAGCCAACCGTAGCATATGGTGCCAATCCCGTGAACCTTTGAGCCAGATAATATTCATAATTTCCGGCAAACTCAAGCAAAACCACATCAAAACCATATCCTCTATCCTCTTTTTTTGAGTTCAGGTCACTACCACTGATCCACAATGGATTAATTGCCAATGCTAAGGCCATTTCTTCTCGAAACTCATATCTTCCACCCAGAGTCCACCCCAATCGACTTTGTGTTGGATCTAAGCCAAGATTATCAAGGGTTGCGAACAATCCCTGGTATTTATCACTCGGTCCGCCCACTTCACCAAAGTAATGGGTTGAGCCCATTCCGACGAATACCTCATAGCTTTGATGGGAAGAACCCGAAGAGCGTTGAGCAAATAAATTAACAGGAGCAATTATGATAAAAATTGCAAGAATTAAACGCTGGATCATAATTCTATATTCATCCGTATATATCCTTTTTTTATTTATCGGATGGAGCTCGCACAACAAAAACAATCATCCACGTGTGTGTTAAACTATTTTTCCTTTTGTTATGCTCGGTTTATCAGACAAAGTGCCACAAAGATAAAAGGATTGTATGTCTTATCAAGATCTTTTTGACCGGCTTCTTTTCAAACGCTCAATTTTGTTTAAATGACGTTGTACTTTTCGTCTGTCACGCTTGCTAAGGTCTCCGCTCGCAGGGTCGATCAGGTTTCCTTTTCGTACACCCTCCGTACCCTTATTCCTTCGATTAGCCCGATTCTTGGAACCTTGCCTAAGCATACCTTTCTTTGTATACATCTTACCACCACTAACTTGATAGCATAATTTGTATTGAAAAAGATAATAATTGTCATGGTTCAATTCTATATCCGGGAATTGCTCCAGGTAGTCATTTAAGCCATAACGGAATCCCAGTTCAGCGGTGTGTGTCCATTTCCTATTATGTGAATACCTGAATCCAAGTCCGGCAAGAAGAACATTCCCAGGATGAATAAAGCTCTGAAGAATTGCATCCTGAGTATGAGAATACCATGCTACAGCTCCGAATCCTCCAAAGAAATATGGATTAATCCCAGAATATCGGCCAAGCCAATATATTTCAGCCTGAGCTGATAATTCTGCAAGGTAGACATCTGAGAAAACAACTTGCTCAGGATTACCTGGCACAAGTTGTTCTCTACTCAACCAAACAGGCGCTAATTGTCCAGAAATTGCAAAGGTCCGGTTGAAAAGATAGCGAGCCCCAATTGATGATGAAACACGAGTTTCAAGTGGCTTAAGTTCTTGAAATAGCTTTATATCAGCAAGCTTACCTGACCATTTTGGATCATTCTCACCAAAATCTTTAAATGAATGGGAAGATCCTAAACCTCCAAAGAACTCCAGATAATTAAACCGTCTCAGGTTAGAGCTTTGCCCATAGAGCCCCTGCATAATAGCAAGAAGTGCGAGCCATAAAATTGTTCTCTTCATACATCAATATTCACGAAATAATTGAAATCCATCCAGCCTCCTGCCTTCATGACTAAAAATCCGGGTAAATTAAATATTTCTCCCGAACAAGCATAAATTGCCTCAATTCTTCATCCCAGCTTTTTCTTATTGTCTCAGCATCATAGCCTGATTCAATCATTTCCCGAATCCGTTTCGTTCCTGACAGGGTATCAAAATAAGCCCTAAAGAAGTCTGACGGTTGTCCCAACTCATTATAAACCATAATCACCCATTCCAATTGAATACCAGGTTTATCAAACAGCATCTTAATTCCTGTATGTCGCACATCCCATCCAAAGCATAGCTGGTCTTTACATTTTGGATTCAGGCTGGCTCCGGGAGTGGATACTGGTCGAAAAGTAAAATCCTGATCCAAGTCAGGATGACCAAGAATCTGGAATGGCAATTTGGTGCCCCTTCCAATACTAACTTTTGTTCCCTCAAAAAAACAAAGTGATGGATATAAATACACTGAGATCTGATTTGGAAGATTGGGAGACGGACGCACCGGCAATTCATAAGCAGTCAGATGATCATAATTCAAGCAGGGAACAACGCTAACTTCACATTGTACACTCTTACTCAGCCATCCTTCCCCATTAATCATTAATCCATATTCACCAATAGTCATCCCATGAACAACAGGAATAGGATGCATTCCAACAAAGGAGGTAAACTCGGGTTCACGAATTGGTCCGTCCACATAAAAACCATTAGGATTTGGTCTGTCAAGAATAATTAGTGGTATTTCCAGTTCTCCAGCCGCTTCCATGACATAGTGCAGAGTTGATATATAGGTGTAAAAACGTGCACCCACATCCTGCATGTCAAAAACCAGGACATCAATTCCCGACAAGTCATCAGGATCAGGCTTCTTTTTTGATCCATAAAT
>JABHCC010000089.1 GCA_018669475.1 Bacteroidota bacterium
CCCCTTCCCCAAAGCCTTTGATAACTTCAATGCCAATGCCATTAGTGCTGGCTTTAACACCAAAACCCCAAGACTCGTTAAACGTGTTATGATCTTTAACTTTCTGATTGCGACCTACTTGCCCAAAGGCATCTGGGCCCAAGCATGAAAGCACTAAGACCAATACAATTAATGAATGGATCTTACACATCAATATAAATAATTATTAACCTGCTCGAAATGGGGAAGTAAATATAGGGTTTAAAAAGCTAATAGACAAGAGTTAAGGCGAAAAAAAGCCACCATAAAAATGGTGGCTTTAAATTTTTTTTCTATGTGAATAAGACAATTAACACATGTTTAATAAATAACAATTATTCTCCGCAAATAATTTCAGGCTCGAAAACTACATTTGTTTCAGTTCCAATAAATTTCTCATAAGGTGCACTTGGCTGCCATCTGTTTTGATAATAGGCCTGTAATTCATAAGTGGTATTTTCCTGTACCCCTGTAATTGTAATCTCTCCATTGTGAACCCATCTGTAATTCCAACAGTTTGATCCTTTAGCTCTGTACCGGGAGTATATCGACTGGGAAGGCTTGGTTCGAATTCCTGTATCTGAACAGTTAATGTAAACTTCAACAAAAACATCTTTCAGAGGAATAGGGGTGATGTCAATATGGTAATCTTGCCATTCACACAGATTCAGGTATTGATCAGCTGGTTGTTGAAAGAGAGGGTTGCCACAGTAATCATAAGGAATAATTACTAACTTGAACTTCCAGGGCGGAACCCAGGCGAGTCTTAAATACTGGTTCCACTGGGTAGGGTATGTGCCTGAGGCCACACCCCTGAAAGTGATTTTTTTGTAGAAGATATAACCGGAGGAGACTTGTCTGTACATATAAATATCGAAAGCGGCAGCTCTGCCGATTGCTCCAATTTCAGTGCTTCTGAATACAAGGCGTCGACTACTTGAACAAGCTCCAAATCCAAACCAGTCAAGATTGTACCATGAGAGGTGGTGAATTTGTGTTGTTGTGCGCAGTTTTCCTTCGGGAGTGGCCCTAACTGTAACCACATCTTCAAAAGTCCATTCCCCGTTTTCTTCATTATAACTCCATAAAGGTACCTGATCTCCAGGCTGAACTGTTTCTCCTGTGTCAGGATTCACTACCTCGGGATCGATCTCAATGTCCAATTCCAGCTCGCCCTGCTCAAAATTGGCGGCCTTATTTCCATTCTCATCAGTGATTTCAATCGCAACAAATCCGGCAGTAATGAAGTTCCCATCCTCTTGTTCCCCTGATTCTGATTCAACGGAAACTGTTAAGCCTCCGGGAAATGATTCAATCGCTTCTTCTTCCGTTGGTGAAAAATGAACTAGAGTAACATCCAGTTGTCCCTCAAGAGGATTACCTTCAGCGTCCTTAATTTCGGTTCCCTGTTCTACTTTAATAACTACCTCATCTCCTTCAGTTTTTACTTCAATATCCTCCTTGATCTCACCTTCTTCAACTTCGCCTGCATTTTCAACCTGTTTTACCTCAACGCCTTCTGGTGGATTCACAATCTCCATGAGTTGAATTTCATAATCAAATGTACCCTCTGTAAATGCCTGAATTGACTGACTGGTAGGTAGGTAACCTTCCAGTTCAGCTACGAGAGTAAATTTCACAGGATCATCTTCACTTGGAACAACATTGTATGGATCTACGCTGATAGACAATGATCCACCAGCTGAATTGTATTCTTTACCCAGTATTCCGGATGGATCCATTACATGATCTGCATCCTGACCGTGAATGCTAACCAATACCGTTAGATCACTTTCTTCACCAATCAATCTTTCAGTGGTTGCATCAATAAAAGATATTGCAAAGTTCGTTTTGACAATGTCCAAATCAATTCCGAGCTCCAGATCATTTGCGTCAAACTTAAACTCTTGACAGCCAGGGCCAACTAAGCCAATCATGGCAATCGTTAGTATGAAATATTTTAAATTTTTCATTTGTGTTAAGGTTACAGGATTTTAAAGGTCAATTGAAAGTTCAGAACAGGAAACCATTTGTATGGAGCAATTGCATCCATTATTACCTGGGCATTATGATCACTTGCCATCGGGGCAAGCATTCCGCTTCCTTCTAAATATAATTGAGGAGCACCCTGGTAGATAGCACCTAACTCAAAATTGAATGAAACACGATGTTTGCGACTCAATGTGTTGCCAAAACCTAATGCCAGATAAGGTGCAACAGGCAGGTCAGGGCCCAAATCTGCAGAAACACCACCCAAATCTTCAGGTGGCACAGTGAGGTCTCCGTATGGGAAACCACTAAGGGGATTAATGTTTACTGAGACTAAGGTGTTGTTTTGAATAAGTCCAGCAGATAAATGAATGATGTTCTTGACAGGATAATAGTCAACAATAGCTCCGATGGCCCCCAATGTTGCCTTTGCTTCAGCTAATAAGTCAATTCCTTCAATTGTTTGCTCTGTCGAGTATGTATACGAGAAAGTTGAATATGCCAACCTTAGATTTAAGCGGTCTCCAAAACCTTTGACAATTTCAAACCCGATTCCATTCAAACCGGCTTTTACGCCTATACCCCATTGACTGGCGAAACTCCAGTCGGCTGTTGGTGTTTCATCAGCTTCAGGATCAGTTATTTCCTGTGATAGTATAATTCCCGGGGAAAAGAAAAGAAGAATTATGAGACTGGTAATAATTTTCATTTTCATTGGTGGTTTCTTTGTGTTCGATTTATGGGTTTACGAGAATTGGAGCAGATTGGTTTCAATTAAAGTGGCTTTCTGACAATAATTTGCAGTTTTTTTTAGACATAGTAATAAAACTCTCAAGTTTCCAAATATTACATTATTAGAAAATGTTAGAGTGTCTGAGGCTTGTGCCGCCTATATAAACTATGCTTCGATTATCTAAGCTTCTTTATAATATGTTTACCCGCATTATAGCTTCCAATGAATTTTCCTCCGAAACTAAGCTCTGCAGTAGATCCTTCAGGCACTATGATCTCCATCCTGATACCCTTTCCCTTTTTCTCCCATCTCATGTAAATTTCACCCCGTATACAGGTGTGCGATACTTCTGCCCAGCTAAGATCACCAACCGCTTGCGGATCAATAATAATTTGTTCATAACCAATCGATCCTTCAGCCTGACGGATTCCCCCGATTCCGCTGAATAGCCACTCCATCAGATGGCCCAGCATCATGTGATTATTTGATACATAGCGTAAGGCCGGCCAGGATTCTGTGAGAGCCGTGGCTCCCTTTCTCAACTGGTAGCCATAACCTGGCACATCATCACGAGCATTCATTCTCCAAATGACCTCATGTGCTCCAAAATCTTGTAAGGCTCTTACTAAATAATGAAAGCCAACATCTCCTGCAGTAAGGGCATAGCCATCTCGTTCAATCGCTGCTATCAAATTCTGGTAAACAGCCGTCTTGTCATCAGCTTTAACCAATCCTACAACCAGAGGCATAGCATA
>JABHCC010000090.1 GCA_018669475.1 Bacteroidota bacterium
AGGACAAGCAATAATAAATCCGATGAGAACCCACTTCAGAAAATCAATATTTAACCAAACCATAACTTGCCAGATGCTTGATCCGTTTATCTTCCTTATCCCGATTTCTTTTGTTCTTCTTTCAGTGGCGTAAGTTGCCAGCCCAAGAATTCCTAATAGTGCAATTATCATAGATAAGAAAGAAAAATACAGAATGATCTTCCCCAGTTGATTTTCATATTGGTATTTCGAGGACAGTTGGTCTTCGAAATAAGTAAAGGAGAAGCCCCTGTTGCCCCTGAATTTGATCCAGGTATCCTGAATAAATCGGATGGTTTCTGCCTTATTATGCTCACTTATCTTAATACTCAAGCTAATAATGGCCTCAGGATTATTGTGGATCAATATGGGTTCAATCTGATGATGCAATGACTTGAAATGGAAGTCTTTGACTATTCCTATAATTGTGTAATTTTTATTTAGTCGCTGACCTATTGGATCTTCAAGACCCATTAATTCTACTGCTTTTTCATTAATTACAACCGGGATTGAGTAGGTGAAGGATTTACCCTTGTTTTTCGCCTCGTGACTCTTTTGAGAATTTGTCCAATAATCTGTATAGCTGTACCTTAGAAAGTCTCCACTAATCATTTCTAGCTTATACGTATCCACAAAATCCTGATCTACCAATACATTTCGCATTTTTACTGAATCACTTGAACTCATTCCAGGCCAGCCCACGGTAGTCATCCAGTTGCCATCCAACGGCATACTGGCGCAGGCCGAAGTACTAAGAATGCTTGGGTTCTTTTTCAATTCTGTTTTAAATTCATCAATTGAGTACCACAAACCAGTTGGGACGACCAGCACATTCTCTTTACTCAGACCCAGGTCCTTATTCTTAATGTAGGATAATTGTTTCAGGATAATTCCAGATGCTGAAATCATGAAGGTGGCAGCAATAAACTGGATGACCACGATAAGCGAAATAAAACGGGCTCTTGATCCGGAAGGATTGCCCCCTTTAAAAATCAGAACAGGATTAAAGGAAGTCAGATATAAGGCAGGATAAATGGCAGAAATAATTCCAACTACAAGTGCAATTCCTAGTAGAGAGCCGATCAGGCCAGGTGAAAGGCTCCACGAAATAGATTTACCGGCCAGATCATTGAACCATGGCAGAAGAATGGATACTAACAATATGGCCATTGCCATAGCAAGCATGGTCTGGAAGATCGTCTCCCCAAGTATCATGCCTCCTATTCTCGTTTTGGATGCACCAACAGTTTTCCACATGCCAATTTCAGTAGCTCTTTCAGATGAGCGAGCAGTCGTAAGAGCTGTAAAATTGAAAGCTGCCATTAAAAGAATTAAAACAGCCATCCCGGAAAAAATCCAGAGGTATTTTTTATCTCCTTGGTTTTTATCGTATTGATAATTGTAATCGCTATTTAAATGGATGTCAGAAATCGCTTGAAATGTCAGGCGATCAGATCGATTGGCATATTTAAGAATCAGCTCTGACAATTGATCTCTAACCTGATCGCCCAACACAACTCTCTTTCTAAGCTTCATGTAAACGCTGGTTCGCTCGCCAGTTTTCCAGTTGGAGTTGAAAGTGTTGCTTAAAAAGCGATTGTTTTCCATTAGCGTTATCATCCCAAAATCTAAATGAGTTTGGTCGGGTATTTTGATAACTCCCCCGACAATATATTTTTTTGTGCCAAAATATTTACTGATCACGTTTTTTCCCAGAGCTGATTCATCACCAAATAATTTTTTAGCAACATCCTCATTCAGAACGATTGCATTGGGTTGATTCAAAGCAGTTTTTGAATTTCCTTCAATAAACTTCAAGCCTGTGAAAATCTCAAAGAAGTTTTTATTAGTGTAGGCAGGTATAATTTCAATAGTTCTTTCATCCACTTCCAATGGCATCATAGACTCATGCTTGATGAAGGTTGATGTTTCGATCTGAGGGAAATCTTTTATTAGAACATTTGCAAGTGGAATTACACTCATGGGAGTCTTGATAATTTCCTGTCCCTGCTTCTTAAGAGTGACTACCCTGTAGATGCGATGATGATCATCGTGCATGGTATCAAATGATAATTCATCATATACCCACAAATAGATTAACAGGCTGGCAGTTATACCTATGGTAAATCCTAGTAGGGTTACCAATGAGTAGATTGGTTTTTTCCGGAGGGTCCAGATAAAATGAGATATATGGTGCTTCAACATGATCTTCTATTGCTTAATTAGGATAATTAAAAGTTCATTTGGACCTATTCTGTTAGCAATATCAATTAATTCCTTGCTTTTGATTTCAGATTTAGGGATCTCCTTTTTTAGAGAAGCCCCGGAGAATTTCATATAAGGAATACCTGTTTCAGTTATCCCATCAGGCCAAAAATCCAGACCGTAATCTATGTCGTTCACAATTCCTTTCCTCGCAGGAGTTGGCCATGACAGAGCTTCTTTTTGAATAATAGGCTTGGAATCCAACATAATATGGATTAAATCTCCTGATCTTTTTATATAAACGGCACGATTGAATTTCAGAGTTCCTTTTCTTGCTGTTTTAGGACAGACGTAATCCTGAGTATATTGAACGAATATATGTGCAGCAGATTCTATAATATCACTATGTACAAATTTATCCACCAGATTATATTTAGGATTAATTCCTTCCATGCTTGACGAAATCCCCCTTTCACCAAAATCAATTGTGAATTTAGGAATGAGTTTGTTAGGTGGTTCCAAAATGAAAGTTGTATCATTGAACCGAGGTCGGTAATGAAAAATGCCGTTTAAATAATGTATATCACCACGTTCAACTCCCCGGGCTACTGAATTTGAAAAGTTCTCTATAGGGTCATAATCCTGGAATACGCAGGTAGTATCATCAGTATAAGATTTACTAACAAAAACATTTTTCATTTTTTCTCTGCTCAGCTTATCCGGAATTGTACCAAAGGTTTTTTCATCAAGGGGATAATGATTTGTTCCCTTATAATCCATATTGAAAGATTTCAAAACGCTTCCTATAGGATTTCCCTTTTTGTTTTCAAGCTCAGTGTATAATCCGGGAACAACATCCATATCCCTTATCGGATCGAACATCATCAATTGATTTATCTCATTCGGATAATCCTTGTAGAGATACACAAGCTTATCACCTATAGCATTAATATCTCCCTTACTTCCATAAAACAACATCATTGATTCTTTGCTTATATACCTCAAGCTAGTTCTTCCATCATGCTGATAATGATCTGTAGTACCAACACATATCTTTTTTAAGAAATTACCATCATGGTCGAAGCAGGCTATACCAAGCGGCCAGTTTACATATATATAATTTGGAGTGAATACAAGGGAGCTCTCTTCGACAACGAGACTGGTATCACCAGGAATAGAAAGATATATGTATTCGAGCTTATTGCTGATTTCCGATAGTTTTAATTGCCGAACAAGCTCCCGTGATTTGATAATATCCAGTGAAATTAAGGGCTTGGTTTGTCTTGCCTTTTTGTCTTCTTTAAAACTTATTCCAGTGGAAGCATCCGGGCTTCCTTTTAGTTTAATCTGTTCTTGCAGCAAGCTGTCTTTTTGCTTCTCCTCCAAGATGATTTTATTGCTGAGACTGGCCTCGTCAGTTTTTAACCTATTACCACGATTGCAGGCACTTGCCCCAATTATCAAGATTGGGATCACAAATGTCAAAATTAGTTTGGTTAAACCAGAGATTATTTTTTGTCGGTTCATTTTGCCAGTATTACTACAATATCATTATCTGCGAGTCCATTAATTCTCTTTGAAACAGACTTTTTCTTGAAATCTGCACCAGAGAGGTACATGAATGGGAAGCCCTCTTCATTTACTCCGTCTGGCCAGAATGGAAGTCCTCCGTCAAGATCGTTCTGAATTCCGTCTTCTGTTGATTTAATACTACTGATATGGTGAATCTGGTGATTAGATTTGTCAATCAGAGTAAAAAAGTTTCGATCCTCTGGTCGATAGTATCCCCAAATAGCACGATTGCGGGAGTATACATAGAACAGGTGTCTTTCGGTTTCATACAACTCGTAGCCAATATTCTTTCCCTTCAAACTATTGGAAGAAATCAATCCTTCCATAAGCTGAACCTTTCTGACTCCGAAATCGAAAACATAGGTTGGGAGTAGTCGGTTTGGAGGAATAACTCTGAAAAGTGTATCGTTATGAGCGGGCTTAAAAGAAAAGGTCTTTTTATAGTGATACTTGAATTCATTATCCGTATTCCGGTAGGGTCCCCCCGGGTAATCGCGGATACGGTCATAATCTTTAAATTGACAAAGAGTATCCCCCGAAGGACCATAAAGAGTGAGCAGATCCCCTTTCGTTCCTGAAAGCCACTTATTTTCAAAAGCTGCCCATAATCCATCTCCTAATTGATAAAAGCCAAGCTTGTTAATAAACTCCATTCCCTGAACCTCCTTGATTCTGGTTCCTGCTGCAGGATTTTCTGAGATTGTTTCTCCCAATTGGATGTGCGCAGACAGCCCAAGATCCGGATCAACTCTGATGACACTTTCTTTTTTCTCAGGGCCATTGTGAAAATGATAAATAAATGAATCATTAAATAATGATATATCGGTAAATGGGATTCCAACTAATTCTTTTATCGCGAATCCTGATGGCTGACCATTCCTCATCGACAATCCCCGGTTCTTCAAGACAGTTTTAATGTGATTACCCTGGCGATCAAAAAGTTCTACTCCGTGAAGACCATAACAAACTATTATATCAGTACCCATTGCTACAGATACCCTGGGTATAAAAAGTGTTGAATCCCTGGAAGTTTTTATAACAATGTACTCCAATTCAGAAGCAATCTCTGACAATTTGTATTCCCTTACAGGAAGAGTATCGGGAAACTGGAACACCACAGGCGGCCGGTTTGGATCAACTGAACGATTCTCCTGATATCGAAAACCCTGAGGTAGGCTGGCCAGGGAGTCGCGTAATAATTGGGCTATTTTCTCCTCCTCAGTTTTCTGACTCTCTTGCACATTGATCTGAGAAATCAATTTATCTTCTGAGACAGAGGGATCCTTGTGATTTATGCAATTGGTGCATATCAATATTAGAGTAATAATGTTGAATAATCTATTCATATCTAAGTGCTTCTACCGGATTTCGGGAGGCTGCTCTATAGCTTTGTGTAATCACTGTAAGAACTGAGATCAGCAGGGTGAAAAGTCCTGCCAGGGCGAAAATCCACCAAGATAATGGAGCTTTATGGGCAAATCCTTCAAGATATTTTAATATTCCAAACCAGGCCACCGGAACGGAAATGATAAAAGCAATGGTTAACAAAACAAATACCGGTTTAACCAGGAACAAAACAGTTTCCCATATCCCTGAACCATTGGCTTTGCGAATGCCGATTTCTTTAAATCTCTGTTGCACATCGTAGATGGAGAATGAGTATAAGCCAAGAGAAGAAATAATAAGGGCAATGAGCGTGAAAATGCCATAGATCTGAACCATTTTCTTGTCTTCAATGTATAGTTGAGCTACGTCGTCCTCTACAAAATGATATGAGAAAGTTTTACCGGGATTGACTTTGTCGTAAAGGTTTCTGAGAAATTCTACGGATGCAGTTTCCTGCCCTTCCGTTATTTCAAGCATTAAATCATTATCCTCTTTATCATCAAAATAATATAAGACAAGAGGTTGCGTTGTTTTCGACAAATGGTCAAATGAGAAGTCCTCAAATACTCCAATTACATTAAATGGTCTCTTTTCTGCCCCCCAATATCTGTTTGCAACACTACTTTTTGTAAGATCTTCAATATCGAAGAAGCGCTTTGCAGTTTGATTGATGACTATTTTGTTGCCACGGCTTTTATCCTTTTTTTGTTCGAAGAAACGTCCTTCTACCATTTGAATTCCATATAGATCTTTGAAAATCGGAGTCACCGCATTTCCGCTGGCATCAAGATAATCCTGTTCTGATAAAGTATTTTTCCAGGGAGCCGTGTGGTGGATTAATGGAGAGTTTCCAAAACAGAGGTGATCAAGAAAGGGATTTTTGTTGATCTCATCAACGACAAATTGCTGATTAGATTTTTGATTTTTTTGCTTTTCACTGAAGACTTCATAAGCTTGTTTTTGCTCCTCGCCCTGAAGCCCCCAGTCCATTTCAGCACGAGTGAAGAATGGGATACTGATGATTCGGCTCTGTTTGAATCCCATGTCCGACTTCAACATGAAATTTAATTGTTTGATAAAGAAGAGTGATATCACAATTAAACTTATCGTCACACAATATTGCGCAGTCATTGAAATGCGACGTGCCAGCAAGGCTCGCCTCCCCGTTGACAATTCTTTTATAAATCTGATTGGATCTATTTTATTGAAGCGGAGCGACGTAATGGAAGAACTTAATAAAATCAACAACACTGAAATAGCAAGTAGCAATATCAAGTCTTCAACAGGGTAAACAGGCAGGTTCTTTCCTAGAAACACAGGAACATAGGATGATAGTATGGAATAAATAAGAATAACAAGTAATGCACTAATTCCCACGGAGAAAATGTTCTCCTTCAGAAAAAGTCTGGCCAAATATGCTCGTCCTGCTCCATGAATACAGAGGATTCCAATCTCTTTTGCCCTTTTCTGTAAGGTCACCTGATAAATATTCAGGTAATTAAAAGTGCTGACCGCGAATAGTAAAAAGGCGATCAGAAATAGAATTTTTAATGATTGTTTGCTCCCGTGCTGAAAGAAAAGAGCTTGTGATGAACCATCTTGTCCAAAATATAGATTACGAAATGCATGATATTCCAAAATGCTTTCAGAGAATTGTTCATGGTCCTTGCCTACATTTCTTATTTTATCATTAAAGGCTTTCAGATCTGCGTTTTCATTGAACTGAGCGAAAGCAACAGATCCATTTGACCAAAAATTCTTTGCCTTCGCAGAAACAAGGGCATGTATTAGAAAAGAGCTATTGCCTGGGGTATCATCCAGTATTCCCACCACGGTAAAACGTCTGCCAAAGAGATCCAGTTTTTGTCCAACAGTGGCGGTAGTTCCATAGAACTTTTCCGAAAGCTCTTTGGATAGAATAATGGCATTCGGATTTGTAACGAGCTCTTCGTAATTACCCAGGAATAAAGGGATATTAAAAATCATTGGAAAAGTAGAATCGATAGCTAAAAGCGGTGTTTTATAAATATTTTGGTCGATGCCAATCTCAGCAATTCGCTGAAAATGAACCTCAGTTCCAGCCTTAATCTCAGGGTAATCTGTATGGTCTAAATTAAAAAACATTATGGGGCTAAAAACGCGTGGCTCACTTAGAGGCGTCGTCCTGATAGTTGCATAGTGGATCTGCTCATAATTTTCGTGAAACTTATCTGTATTCCATTCATGAAGAACAATTTTGAGCAGAATAAATGTACTGGCCAGACCCAGGGAGAGGCCAAGAATATTTATAATATTATAGACCCTGTTTGCTTTAAGGCTGCGAAGTATTTGAGATAGGGCTGAAATTATTATCATCGCTTCATTTCTTTTGAATTATATATTCTATTCATATCTAAGTATTTCAACCGGATTACGGGTGGCAGCCTTATAACTCTGAGTTATTATAGTGAGTATTGAGATGATTAAAGTAAAGAGCCCGGCCAGGGCAAAGATCCACCACGATAATGGAGCCTTATTGGCGAATTCTTCCAGATATTTTAGAATGCTTATCGAGGCTACAGGAACCGCGATAACAAAGGCAATTGCCAACAAAGCAAACACAGGTTTTATTACAAACAGAATTGTTTCCAATATTCCAGAGCCATTCACTTTGCGAATGCCAATTTCTTTGAAGCGCTGCTGCACGTCGTAGATCGAGAAACTAAATAATCCGAGAGACGAGATAATCAAGGCAATTATTGTGAATAACGAATATACCTTAACTAGTTTTTCATCTTCTTCATAGAGTTGATCAATTTCATCCTGAACAAAATGATACTCAAAGGTTTTGCCGGGATTAACCTTCTCAAATAAATTTCTGAGGAAATCTATTGTTTCAGCTTCCTTTCCTTCCAAAATCTCCAACATGAGGTTATTTTCTGTTTTATCACCAAAGAAATACATTACCATTGGTTGGATTTCTCTGGACAAATGATCAAAAGAAAAATCTTCGACGACACCTAGTAGTTCCCAACCGGCACCCCAATAGCGGCTCGCAAATTTCACTTTGGAGATATCATCTATACCGTAAAAAGCCTTTGCTGATTCATTAATAACAACTTTATGTTGACGGCCCTTATCCTTATCTTTTTCAAAAAATCTCCCTTCAAGTACTTTAAGTCCAAATAAATCAATACCCTCGGGAGAAACATCCCACCCATCAGCATCCATGTAATCCTGTTCTGAATTCATGTTTTTCCAGGGAGACGAGTTGTTTTCTAAGGGAGAGGAGCCAAAGCTGAGATATTGAACATTAGGATTTGCATTAATCTCATCAACAACAAATTGTAGGTTTGATTTCAGGATTTTCAACTTCTCACCTAGGTTTTCCATGGCTTTCTTTCTATCCTCATCGCTTTCTCCTGGTTGACGTTCATAGCGAATCCTTAAAAAGAATGGGGCACAAATAATATTCTTACTCTTGAATCCCATTTCGGATTGTAGCATGAAATTCAACTGCTTGACAAAGAATAGTGAAACAATAATTAGTACAATGGTTAGGGCATATTGAAAACCTGTTGAAATTCGTCTTGCAAGCAAGGCTTTTACACCAGTTGATATTTCCTTAATATAAACAATAGGACTTATTTTCCTGAACCTTAAAGCGGTAATGGTTGATGTTGTAATGATCAGGATAAGAGAAATGATAGCCAGCAAAATAAAATTCTGAAAAAAAAGCATTGGTAAATCCTTCCCCAGAAAGAGAGGAATATATTGATCGAGCAGTGAGAAAATAAGCAGAACCAGCAAGGCACTGACCCCAATTGAAATACAATTTTCCCTTAAAAAGTATTTAGCAAGATACTTTGATCCAGCACCGTGAATGCATAATATGCCAATCTCCTTTGCACGCTTCTGCAGAGTCACAAGGTAAATATTCAGATAGTTTAGGGTTCCAACAATAAAGAGCAGTCCTGCGATCAGCAATAATACTTTCAGCATTTTATTGTTGCCATGATGGATAAGTTCACCATGGTAATCCTTGACATTTGTATCAAAGTAGAGTTGTTCAAACGGCATGCATTCCTGAATTCCTTCAGGAGACTGAGAATGATCACGTGCAAGAAATTTGATTTTATCATTTAGTTCAATCAAATTAACATTGTCATTAAGTAAAATAAACTCAGCTCCCACATATGACCAATTATGGAAACCATCAGGTACAATAGCCTTCAGGTGAATAGAACTATTCCCCGGGGGATCATCCAGCACACCTACTACCTTGAGCTTTTTGTTTTCCAACTCCAATGTTTCTCCAACAGACATTAATGTTCCAAACAATTTTTCTGAAACTTTTTTTGATAGAATGATACTGTTTAGGTTTTCAAAAAGATTATCATAATTTCCATACAACAATGGGAAATTGAACACTTTGTTGAAAGCAGAATCAACAACTGTTATGGGCATTTTATAGTAGTTATCGCCAACAGTAATTTCGCCAACAGGAACTTGTTCTAAAGCAGTTTCAAACTTAATCTCAGGATAATCTGAGACATCCGTTTTTCCAAAATTAATCCATGAATGCCTTGGAACGCTCAATGGTGTAATCCTTATTGTTGAATAACATATCTGATTATAATTCTCATGAAATTTATCTGTATTTTTTTCATGTAAAATAATCTTAAACAGGATAAAGGTACTGGCGAGGCCCAGAGAGAGCCCCAGGACATTAATGATATTGTATAAGCGATTGGCCTTTAGATTCCTAAAGGTCTGCGACAGGGCAGAAACGAAAACCATAGATCAGCTATTTTGGTGATTCATGTTTACTGAGGCTATTTGTCCGTCAAAAAGATTAATGATTCGATGTGCATAACCAGCATCATGCTTTGAGTGGGTAACCATAACGATTGTTGTTCCTTCGCGATTTAATTCGGTTAGCAAATCCATTACCTGGTCCCCATTTCTTGAATCAAGATTACCGGTCGGTTCATCGGCAAGAATCAGATTGGGATTGGCCACTACAGCCCGGGCAATTGCTACCCGCTGTTGCTGTCCCCCAGACAACTGTTGCGGGTAGTGATTGCGCCGATGGCCAATCTTCATGCGATCCATAACTTCGTTTACCATTTCTTTCCGTTTTGCGCTACTCAGGCGCAAGAAAATTAGTGGCAGTTCAATATTCTCAAAAACAGTGCGCTCATCAATCAGATTAAAGCTTTGAAAAACGAAGCCAACCTTGCCTTTGCGGAACTGGGTGCGGTGTCGCTCAGATAATTGAGCAACTTCTTTGCCATTGAAATAGTATTTTCCTCCCGTTGGATTGTCAAGCAATCCTAAAACGTTTAAAAGGGTTGATTTTCCACAACCTGATGGACCCATTACGGCAACGAATTCACCATCTTCAACCATAAAATCAACATCCAGCAAAGCGCGGGTTTCAATCTCATCGGTTCGGAAGATTTTTGAAAGTTTTTCTGTTTTAATCATAATTCTATTTAAAAACTATTTTTTCTGCATTCCCAAAGCTCCCATAACCTGAGCTAATTATCTGGTCGCCTTCCAGTAATCCGTCTAGAATTTCATAATACTCAGGGTTTTGCTGTCCAATACGAATCATTCTTTTAGAGGCTGATTCTCCACCCTTATCTACCACAAAAGCCCATTGACCACCTGTACTATTGAAGAAGGCTCCTTTCTTTAACAAGAGGGCAGATTTTGACTGGCCCAATTCCAGGTTGATGAAAAAGCTTTGTCCGGTACGTATGTTGTCAGGTCTATTTGTAGTGAACACCAAATCAATTTGAAACTGGCCGTCACGCACTTCCGGGTAGACTTTGCGTATGACCAGTTCGAATAGCCTTCCCTGGCGTTCCAAACTCGCCGGCAAACCGGTTCGAATACGATCAATGTAATGTTCATCAATCATTGCGGCAATTTTGAAATCAGATAAAACATTGATTTGGCCAATACTGCTGCCGCGACTAATATTTTGTCCGATTTCTACATCCAGGCGACCCAATTGTCCATCAATGGGTGCTTTAACATTCAGATCTTCCAAACGGGCATAGACCAATTTCATGGTGGCTCTCATTCTCTCAAGATCAATATCCAATTGCTTCATGGTGGTTTCAGATAACAAAGAGTCTTGATATGCCCGTTGCTCTGTAATCATCATCAGGCTTTCCGTTTCTTCAAATGCTTCAACAGCTCTCAAATATTCTTCTTTTGGAACGAGCTTATCCTTGTACAGATCCTCATATTGTTCCTTTTTTCGTTTAGCCTGCTGAAGACTGTAATAAGACCTTGTAAGGGCACTCATGGTCGACATTCTACTCGATTCATAGTTGATTTTAGTTGAGCGAAGGTTATTCTCCTTTTCTGCAAGCTGCGATTCACTCATAAGAATCTCCTGATGAAGTGTTTGATTTTCCAGAACCAGAATAATGTCTCCTGCCAGAAGAATGGCTCCTTCTTCAATCAGAAGTTCTTTCACCCTGCCACTTTCTGAGGCATCCAGCAGTATGGATTTGATTGGCTCAACATGTCCGTTAATATCTGTATAATCTTTGAAGTCGCTAAAGAAAACCTCATCAATGGTTAGCTTATCTCTGTCGACCTTGTATCTTGAGGCATGATCTCCGAAAATTATTTTAATCATGATCACAATCAGGGCTCCGGCAATTAATAAGTAAATAATATGTTTTGGCCGTATGCCCTTTTTTCTTTCTATTTTAATGTCCATTGCATCCATAATATCGTTCTCATTTACTACATACCTGAAATAGGTAAACCTTGGTAATAGTCAATTGTTCTCCGGGTGATAATGTACTGTATACTGGTATTCAGCAAGTCTGATTTCGCCTGAGCCAATTTGCTTTTCGCCTGACTATATTCAAATTGATTGACCAATCCTTTCTCAAATTTCCTACGGCTTATGGCTTCAGCTGCCTCTCTGGCCTCAACCTGGATTTTGGCCTGATCGATCTCCATTTTCACTGCGAGCAGTTTTTGCCAATCTTGTTGGATATCCTGATATACCCTTTCTTGTTCCTGAACAAGGCTGAGTTTAGTTTCTTTAAGTTGAATCCGGGCCAGCTTTGTTTGTGAGCGGTAACTTCCTTTGTTGAAAAGAGGTATTGACATGGAAAACGACAGGTATTGGGATGCATTGTTGGATAATTGATCTACAAATGGGATAACATTCCCCGTAGGATCAAGAAAGGTTTGATAGTATCCGGTTCCTATGCCAGCATATAAGCCAAGAGAAGGATAATAATTGGCTTTTGTCATGGCCAAACTGATTATTGAAGCCTGAACTCTTTCGCCAAAACTCTTAATCTCAGGCAGGGTATTAAGGGCTGTTATATACAATGAATCAATGGAATGATCCCAGTTGATGTTTTCGGGTAAATCTGGAACTACTTGTCTGATTTCAAACGCAACACCCATGTCAAGATTGATCAGTTGCTTTAATTTCAAAACGGCCTGATCATAGTCATTCAGTGCTCTTAGCTTCCTTAATTGCTCAGAAGCCAACTCTGCTTCAACCTCAAGGATATCAGACTCGGCTTTCAAGCCATTACTAATCATCCCGGCAACAAAGTTGTGATTCCATTGACTTTGAGCCAACAAACTGTCAGAAATAGTGATAAGACCCTTAATAAATATGACATTATAGTAAGCATCCATAATTTGAAAAGAAAGTGCTGCCTTCAGAGCCTGCTCATCAAATTGCCCGGTAGACCATAGAATTTTTGAGAAGGCTATACGGTTCACTCGACTGAATCCCTGGAATATGGAAACAGATGTGCCGGCAGAATAAGAACTGGAAAAAAAGGACTGATATACGATGTCGTTCGTATTGGGATCAATAGATTTACCAAAATTAGGCCGAAAACGAGAACTTGCATTTAAGGAAGGTAACAGATTACGGATAGACTGGCGATAGCTTTCCTCATTCCTTTCATTATTCAACCCGGCTTTCTGAATTTGTAAGTTATGATCCATTGCGTATTCAATACAATCTTGTAGTGACCAGATTTCCTGAGTGAAAACAGGTTTCACAGAAGCTATTAAAATGATAAAAACTAGCAAAAGTGTGGTTCTCATAGGCATGGAATGCTTTCCTGGCAAAGCCCAACAAATATGCCATCATATCTAAGTCACAGATATACAGATCAAAGAAATGTCCAAAAATTGAAATTCAAGCAATAAAGGTTAATATTTTAGACACATTAATGTCAAAAAATCATACAGATTCTTGCATTTGGCAGTTTTCATATCTATTTTTAAACAAAGATTAAGCAATGTCAAAAGGGAGAATATTAGTTGTTGATGATAATCGGAATGTGCTCAAAGCGCTGGAAATATTGCTTCAATTTGAGTTTGATCATATCAAAACGATTAAAAATCCAAATCTCATCCCTTCCATCCTTGAGAAAGATGATTATGATCTGGTCATACTGGATATGAATTTTGCTGCAGGGGTGAATACAGGCAACGAAGGTTTGTATTGGCTTGAGCAAATTCTATCTATTGATTCACCTATCAGTGTAATTCTGATAACAGCCTTTGGCGATGTGGAATTGGCAGTGAATGCCATTAAAAAAGGGGCCACTGATTTTATTCTGAAGCCCTGGGACAATCACAAGTTATTAGCTACTCTCTTTTCAGCACTCAAATTGAGCCAGACAAAAAGAAAGCTGTCTGAGCTTGAACAGAAACAGAAAGTAATTAATGAAGATCTAACTGTACCCCATAAAACTATTGTTGGCCATTCAGACTCACTGATGAGGGTGATGAGAATGGTACGGAAGGTAGCTAAAACGGATGCTAATGTGCTGATAACCGGGGAAAATGGAACAGGTAAGGAATTGATTGCACAGGAATTACACAGGCTTTCAATACGAAGTGAAAAGTCAATGGTAGGTTTGGATATTGGCTCAATAAGTGAATCTTTGTTCGAGGATGAGCTGTTCGGTCACAAAAAAGGGGCTTTTACAGATGCTTTTGACGACCGGATTGGGAAAATTGAAACTGCACATGGAGGAACACTTTTTCTTGATGAAATTGGCAACCTCTCATTGCCTTTACAAGCCAAGCTCTTATCTGTGATTGAAAATCGTCAGGTGGTCAGGGTCGGATCAAATAAGGTAAGATCGGTAGACATCAGACTAATATGTGCCACGAATAAAGACCTTACCACCCTTGTCAAGGAAGGTTCTTTCAGAGAGGATCTGCTATATCGGATCAACACTATCATAATCGAGGCCCCCCCCTTGCGAGACAGGGGTGAGGACGTTCTTTTATTGGCCAACTTCTATCTCAACAAGTTTTCGAAGAAATACAACAAGGGAAAAATCACCATTCATGAACGAGCTCTGGAAGATTTGATGCAGTATCATTGGCCAGGGAATATAAGAGAACTTCTACATACCATGGAAAAAGCCGTTATTCTGGCTGAAAGCAAGATCATCCAGCCTGATGATTTGTTTCTCAAAGTCAGTCAATCCATCAATATGGAGAATCCGAGAACCCTTGATGAGATGGAGCAGGTGATGGTCAGAAAGGCCGTTGACAGGAATAAAGGGAATATGAGTGCCGCAGCTGAAGAGCTGGGGATCACAAGGCAAACTCTATACAATAAAATCAGAAAAAGTAATCCATAAAACATAATCATGGCTAGTAAATACTTCTATCATACGGTGGTTTTTAGGATTCTGCTAATTACACTGACCTCATTCTTTCTTTGGGAATCTATACCGGATTGGCGTTTTATCCTTATTACTATGACTTTGTTTATTGTTCAGATTATTTCATTGATCTACTTCCTTAACCATACAAATCGTAAAATTGCTTTCTTTTTTGAAGCCATAAAGAATGATGATTCCACTCTGCATTTTCCACTTATCTCAAAAAACAGAACGGTTAAAGAATTGAATTCAAGCCTGAATGAAGTCAATAATCTGATAAAACAAATCAGGTTGGATATTCAATCTCAGGAACATTATTATCAGATGTTATTGGAGCAGGCTGAAACCGGAATTCTCAGTATTGATCAAAAGGGACATATTTGGTTCTCTAATCAGGCTGCAAAAAACTATCTGCAAGTTGAGACTCTAACCCATGTTAATCAGTTTCAGCGCATAGATCAGCAGTTGTGGGAGATATTGAAAAGTATGGAACCTGGAAATAAGCAACACCTGAAATTTCAGACAGAAAAGGACAAATATGACATCTCTCTGAAATCAAGCCGAATAAAAGTGAAGGACCAAGAGCTATTATTGGTTGTCTTACAGGATATTAAATCAGAAATGGAGGAGAATGAATCTGAATCCTGGATCAGGTTGATTCGGGTACTGACACATGAAATAATGAATTCCATCTCTCCAATTACCTCATTGTCCGAATCTCTGACCCATTATTTGTCTAAGAATAATGAGGAGACAGATAGAAGTTTAACGAGTGAAGAAAAGTTGGATAAAGCCCTTACGGGTTTGCATGTTATTAAAGAGCAAAGCCAATCGCTATTGGACTTTGTGGAATCCTATCGAGATCTGACTCGATTGCCAAAACCAGAAATCAAATTAATAGAAGCCAAAACAATAACTGAAACCCTAATGGTTTTGTGTCAATCCATGTCAAATATACCAGATGCAGAACTTAATATCGCAATAAATCCTACTGATCATATGCTGATGGGAGATCAGGAACAGCTCATTCAGGTTTTACTGAATATCGTTAAAAATGCCTATGAATCAGTATCAAAAGTGAGATCAGCCCAAATAGATATCGGAATTTCAGCTACGAACCAAGGATCTGTGATAACGGTCAAAGACAATGGTCCGGGTATCAACCCAGGCATAATTAATGAAATTTTCACACCATTTTTCACCACGAAAGAATCAGGTACTGGCATAGGACTAAGTTTATCAAAGCAAATCATAAGGAACCATGGAGGAAGCATCTCTGTTCATTCTATTCCCGGGTTTGAAACAATTTTTACTATTGAATTGATCAATAGATTTTAAGAATTGTTCAAATAATTGCACCTTAATCAAATGAGATAGCACTTAAATTAATTTTGAACTCCAATTAAGGAATGATAATTTGAGAAGTTAATATATTATATTTGGTAAACTATTTGAGAATGCAAGGATTCATTAAGGATAAAACATTTGAGATAGAACAGATTTGCAAGGCATACGATATAAAAACTTTGTATGTTTTTGGCTCAGTTTGTACTGAAAGGTTTAGTGATAGCAGTGATATTGATATTCTGGTTTCTTTCAAGGAAATCTCGATTGAAAAGTACACAGATAATTATTTTGAATTGCATTATGAATTTGAAAAATTATTTGAACGAAAAGTTGATATTATCACGGAGAATTCTTTATCGAATCCATACTTCATTGAAAGTGTTGAAGAGACCAAACAATTAGTATATGCAGCGTGAAATTCTAAAATACCTGCACGATATTCGGGAATCGATTGATTCTATTTATGAATACCTGGGGGATAAAAGTGATTTCAACTATTATCTGGGGAATAAACTTTTAAGACGTGGCATCGAAAGAGAATTGGAGATTATTGGAGAGGCAACAAATAGAATTACTAAAATTGACAGTGAAATAGAGATTTCAGATTCAAGAAGGATAGTCGATTTAAGAAACTGGGTTATACATGGTTACGATAAAGTAGATGATGTTATAATCTGGGGAATAATTTCGAGGGATATTCCAAAACTTAGAGAGCAAATTCAGAAACTGATTGAATAGCCTGGAACTTCAACCAAAAGTCAATCATTACATTATTCCCCCCCCAGTCTCTTAGCGAATGATGACATAGGAACGAGAAGAAAAACACCTAAATTCGTTTTTCTATATCCCATATTCAAAAGTAAAATAGACATATACTCGTATGCATAATGCACTAATGACATGTTTTATCCTGTTAGTATTTTTGTCTTGTGGACGAGAGGATAAATCTGTGACTGTAGCCTGGAATGGTTCAGATAAAGAATACCTGATTCATATGGATAATGTGAAGGATACGCTTTATCCAAAGCTCTCTGATTTTGCTGAGGATTTTGAGTTTATTCCTTTAGAGACAAAGGAGGAATGCCTGGTAAACCGAGGTGAATACTTTGTGACAGAGAAATATATCTTATTCAAGAAGAGAAGGTTTGGGATTCTTCAATTTGATCGTAGTGGGAGGTTTATCCGGACATTAGCAAGATATGGTCAGGGACCTAACGAATATACCCGAAGCGGGTGGACTGTTGATGAAAAATCTCAAACCTTATACATGGCTGCTTCCGCTAAGAAGAATTATTTTCTTCGGTTTAACCTGAACACAGGAGAGTATTTGGGTGACCTGAAAAAAGCTATGCAGGGCAAAAGTACAAATATTGAATTTACCCCTGAGAATTCACTATTGGTGAACCCATTTGCAAAGTTTAAAGAAGGCGAGAATGAATACTATTTGTATGAACAGGATCTCTCTGGTGAGTTATTAAAAACATTTGAAGCCCCTGCCGGATGGTTTAACGTTTCCAGCGGAAAGAACCTTTTTGTTTTTGACGGCAAAGCGAGGTATGAATTGTTTGATGATGGAAGTATTTTTACTGTTAAAAAGAACAGATTGGTTCCATTTATTTCGTTTGATTTTGGAGTAACCAATACGCCGGATAGGGTAGGTTATTGTTCTATGATCATGGAATATGAAACCAATGACTGGGTAGTTCTTGAGAAAAGATCCGTAGTGAAAATAGTTGACGATATCATCTACTTTGAATCAACAAATTATATTTTCGACAAAAAAGAAGAAAAAGTCTATCACCAAGGGCCTATTCATTTTGATCCCACTCATCAAGGTATATATGATGGAGATAATAAATCATTAAGCATTCAGGGGAATGGTATTATTCACTTTGTGTACCAGTCCATTGATTTTATTGATCAGGCTAAGAAGGCTCTGGAAGATGATGATTTTACAGAACCTTATCGATTTAAATTAAAGAGAGTGGCAGGTTTGATGACGGAGAATGATAACCCGGTTGTGGTTGTTGGACGGTTGTTAGTTGAGATCAAATGACGACCCCGAAACCGCCGAAAAAGAAATAGTATCTGGAAGAGCTGATGCAATTGCCTTTGGAAGACCATTTATTTCAAATCCGGATCTACCTGAAACTATCAGAAAGGGTTTACCTTTTGCTCTGCCCGACGAAGCAACTTATTACACTACCGGGGAAAAAGGGTATACTGATTATTGAAAATATTAAACGGGGAATAATAGCTACTAGTAAATGTATTGAATTCAATATCTTTGATAGAAACCAATAAAAACCTGGCTTTATGAAAACAACAATTCTTTTTATTATTGGACTTTTCCTTGCACCTTCTCTCATTGCACAAAGCAAGTACCAGCAAGAGGTAATCTGCCCTTGCATGCTTGAGTATAAATTCCCAAAAACCTTAAAGGATGGTCAAGGTCTTTTGCAAGCTTTTGGCGGGGTTCCTGTGATGAGGTTTGCAAAAGCCAAGATTGAAGGCGATAAGTTAATTTGCCAATATGAGAAAGCATTTGCAAAATTCCATTTTGATGGTTTCGGTTTTGTTGATGGGAGTAATAAGATGGATGATGTTCCATATGAAATAAGTCTGACCCTGGTTGAAGATTTCTTGAATGGCTGGACTGCATCAAGAAAAACAGTTGTTCTACCACATTACTACAGGGGATGTGTTGTGTATACAATTGATCGTTGTCCTGAAGATGGTAAATATTCCTGGAATGGTGCATTTTATAAATCAGAGTATACCGGCAAACAAATTACTCTGTACCGCAAGATTAATAATGAAGCCCGGATAAATAGTACAGGAACCGGTTTTATTCTTTCCGATACTAAGACAGGGTTGTACACTCCTGCGGCTAAAACTGATGAAATAACTATTCCGGCTACAAAGGAGAAAAGAAAGAATAGAAGAAAACGGATCATTAAATAACAATCCTATAAAGTACCATTAGTTTTGCCAGATCAAACTCAAAACTGGGACGAAAACAATAATATCTTTTGATGATCCAATCGCTTCTAGGCTTGGGTTTAGTTGCCTAATTCTTAAACAGCTTTTTCAGGACAAGCACCTGAGCTGTTTCAAGCTTAATAATGTACATCCCCGGAGATAAATTTGCTACATCAAGAATTGTTGATTCCCTAAATGCCTTTGTTTTTAACAAAGATCCATTAAGATTGTAGATTTTTATGAGGCATTCATATATAGATGTGGATTCAACAATCAACTCATTGCCAACGGGATTTGGAAATATGTTAAACGAAATTTCACCAATGGAGCTTGATATGGCTTTTGATGCTGGTGTGGTTCCTCTGAAATTTATTTCTGCAATGGAGGTCCTGACATCTGTTTGTGATGCATCCCATAACCAGGAATTGATTGCCTCAAATTTGACATATCTTCCTGTACTATTTTGAAATAGAGAATATTGGTTCAGACCTGTATAGAAAAACTGGCCGGATACTACCGGGTTACCCCATTCTATACCATCCTCACTTAAATAAAGATTATAATCAGCAATTCGACCTTCCCAAGGGGAAACAGTATTTGTATTTGCCTGATAGTTAAATTCGTTAATCACATAAAGCTGACCAAGATCAATGACTATCTCATGAGGCCGCGGATGAGTATTCCCCCACGGCACATGATAATATGTACTTTTATCTCCGTCAAAAGCCTTTGAAGGAGAATAGCCATATTGAGAAGGAGTAGCAGATATCAACCTCCATGCAGATTGTGGGATTTCTGGGAATCGAGATGGAGGATCTTGGATTGTTACATCAAACTGTATCTGATCGGCTCCGATAATTTGAATATCAGTGATTTCAAATCCTGACGATCTGCCGTCCCACCATTTTGAATCTGGAACAGTACTATTAGTAAAGGATTTCCCCGGGACGAATATATCCCCTCTGTTACCCTGATGGGTTCTCAATTTCTCCAATTGAAATAAACCATCAGCCTGTTCGATTGCATGACGATAGTGCTTTGAAGGTGTCATATCTGATAGCCTGTTTGAAGTACTGACTTTTGAATCAGTATGCCATATGAGCAATCCTATATCAACCGGGAATAGTGAATTTCCTATAGTGTTTTTTTTGCGGGCTTCAATAGTGAAGTATTCATTAGGATCGTAGGGATTTCTGAATACAAGAACACTATCTCCATCAGCTCTGAGTGTTATGGTGTTTGCTCCGGAAACAGGTTCAACAATGTACCCCCAATTGTATTGAGCAAGAAATGGACCTCCAATGGGCTCAACATCAGGTTTGCCACCAGACATTAAGCTATAAAATCCTGTTCCACTGGAATGGTCTGTGCCTCCATCGGTATCATAAGTATCGGGAAAAGCGAATATATCATGACCAGTTTCGTGGAGAGTCATAAACAAATTAACTGGTGCTGTGTCCCATGGTGACTTTAATACCGCTCCTTGCAGGTTATTTATTTTTATTCCATTCGAGAGTGTCCATCTTGGCCCATGAGAAGCCCCAACGCCTTTTGGTCCCCATTTGGAGCTTATTATCATCACCGACAATAGTCCGCCTTTCATGCCTTGATCAAAATTATCGTCACATATGCTTAGGGATCTCCAATCGTAGTTTGGATTATTGGCAATGATCCATTCTAAAGCATTTTTCCATAGAAGGATTCCTTCTTGCCAGGTAATGGACTCATAGTAAGTAGAATTCTGAGGCGCCGTATAAAAGAAAATGTCGTGGGTGAAATCGATATTCCTTCTGCTTTGCTCATACCAGTATTTTCTCCAGGATCGTGAAGCCCCTTCTTCTTGATAATTAACCCCATTGATAAGACTATCTAATCGTTCTGCATCTATCCAGGCTGGTACATCCGGGTAATCAATATAAATCGCAATGCCTTTGTACCTGATATTCGAATCGGTGGCTTTCTGTGCAACAATATTTATTTGCAGAGTGAGCATAAACATGCACAACAGAAATATTTTATTTCTCATGTCAGCGAAGGTATAAATAATGCAGGATTATTGCCTTTGTTCAGGCTTTCCAGTCTTTTAGCTAGTTCCAATAGTAAGATATAAGCATTTGCTATGTGAATGACTCAATAAATCAGAGGGTGACAAATTCGAATTTGTCACCCCCTGATTAAGCGGATAGTATGATAATTGTAACTGTTCTAATTTACAACAGTTGCATGTGCTATCAAATAGAAATTATTAATTCCAACCACAATGTCGCCTGGGAAAACATACCTGTCTTCGTTGTCATCACCAGCTTACTAGATATCAAAATCAAATTCTGATAGCAGGCATGGACCTGAAATGAAATCATAAATTCCATCCCTGCCAGTTGATATTGTTACTGAGGAAGCTGTTAATGGACCAGGATGATCGACAAGCAATTCAATGTCATCAGTAAAATACCATGGGTCACTGGCTATATAACCAAAAGTCTCACCACTTTTCTGATACACTGAAATGACCAATTTGTAATAATCATCAATTTGTGGTCTGTCAAGATAAATAAGCGATAGTGGAGGAACTGAAGATCCATCAATCATAGTAACATAGACAGGATTTCCAAATTCATCTAAAATAATCTCACCATTCTCATCTTCGAAATTATTAAAGGTGCCTACATGTGTCTCATAGTCCGGATCATCGTCATCGTTGAGGTATAAATCGATTTTAAAAATGGCTGCCATATCAAATTTAGGATTATCACCATATTTGGATCCAGCATAGTCTTCGAATAGTTCTGAGCAGTGGTCGCCAAAGAATAAACCTTCTTTAACTGTTATGACATTAATTTTAAACCATGTAAATCCAAACTCTTCGGAGTCTGCTGTTTCAAAGCAAAGGACATCCACACTAATCTCAGCTTTAACAAAAGCCCCAACTTCAAAAGGTATGTGTACAGGATTAACTACAAAACTACCATAATTAGATTGAACATGAGGAGCTGCACTGACAACAATATCACTGGGATCTCCATACTTCATTAAGAAAAATTCTTCCAGAATGTATGATCCGGGAGGCAATTTTAATGCAGTGGTATATAATAATCCATTTATGTCCAATATGCTTAAGACAATAGGTTCGGTAATACCTTCAAGCTTGATTAAAGCATAGTCAGCTTCGCTTAAACAATCACTTTCCCCTTCTCCCTTTAGTCCTAACTCACCCTTGTCAATATTAAAAATGATTTCCTGTTCACCTTGTGGTTCCATAGGTAAATCCTGGTTACATCCAGATAAGAAGATGCCAAGGATTCCTACTAAGAATAATTTTAATGTTCTCATGGATTAGTTAATATTTGCCTGACTTTGTACAATGTTTAAGCCAAGAAACATAAATAGCAGAAAAGCAGTTGGGTACGCGCTAATATTTGATCATAAAAATGCCAAATCATGGAATCAACCATGCTTTTTTGGAAAGCCTTCAATAAGAAAATAGAAATCTTTGGAATCAAGGAACCAGCAGATCAAAAAACTCACAATAGTTATTCCCGATACTGGTTTTTTTGCAGGCAGACAGGTCTACTTTGTTATCCGGCAGGTCTGGAATTGCCATCCGGACAATGTTTCCGAATTTCTGGGGATGGGCTGTTTCAAAAAAGATGCCTGTTTCATGTTTGGTGAGGTCTTTATCCAGGCAAATTTTCCCAACTGCACCATGTGGGTCCAGGGTATAATTATTCCTTTGAAATACCTCCCGGATTTCGCCAAGAGTTTGCTTATCATCGATGGAGTAAGAATGTATCTTGTTCTGAATTGCATTATGATCTCCATCAAAAAGATGCATAAGGCGCTCAAAATTGCTTGGAGCCCCTACATCCATTGCATTAGAATAGGTTGAACATGAAGATTTTGGCAGGTACTGACCCGATTTAAGATAGAGGTGAAAAGTGTCATTTGCATTGTTAGCGGCGATGAAGCGTTTTATTGGCAAACCCATTTTTCTGGCTATTATTCCAGCCGTAAGATTACCAAAATTGCCGCTGGGAACAGAAATTACAATTGGATTTTCAGTCAGCTTTCTAATCTGTTTCCAGGCAAAGAAATAGAATAGCATCTGGGGTAATAAACGGGCTACATTAATTGAATTTGCACTACTGAGTTTCATTTCCTTATTCAGGAATTCATCTGCGAATGCCTCCTTTACCAGGGTCTGACAATCATCAAATGTACCATCCACCTCAATCGCCCTGATATTGCCTTGCAAAGATGTCATTTGGTGCTCCTGATAAGGACTCACCTTGCCTTTTGGATACAGAATGGCAACTTCTACTCCGTCAACCTGGTAGAATCCATGCGCCACAGCACTTCCTGTGTCGCCTGAAGTAGCCACTAGAACTGTTACTTTTTGCTTAGTATCAGTGAAATGCGACAAACAAGTTGCCATGAAACGGGCTCCGAGGTCTTTAAAAGCCTTTGTCGGTCCATGGTAGAGTTCCAGCGCATAAACATCCGGAGCTACAGGTACAAGAGGAATGGGGAATACTAAAGTTTTTTTGAGGATACTCTGAAAATCACTCCATTCAATTGATTCTTTAGCAAAGGGATACAATACTTTGCTTGCAATTTCAATATCTGACAGATCAAGCATCTGAGAAAAAAAAGAAGCATCCAAAACTGGTATCATTTCTGGCATAAACAGGCCTTTGTTCCTTGCGAGCCCTTGCACAACAGCTTGTTTGAATGATGCCTTTTCCTTAATGTTTTTTGTATTAATATACTTCATTCTTTTCGCTTAGAACGTGTCGACAAGTCTGGCGCCCTTATTATTAGCAAGAGATTCAATTAAACTCATGGTGTCAATGGAAGTATTATAAAAGACCTGTTTCATCGCCTCCTGTATCTTTTTTGCCTGAGTAATATTATCTGTCAGTGCAAAAACAGATGGACCGGAGCCTGATATTCCGAAACTAATTGCGTCATTTTGCTTGGCAGCAGCCTTTATTTCCTCAAATTTCGGGATCAACAAAGCCCTGGCAGGCTCAGCAACTTCATCTACCATGGCCCGTGAAAGAAGGGAAAGATCATTTTGGTAGAGACTCGCTACCAGTGCCCCCATATTGGCCCATTGATTTGTTGCCGTCTGCAGTGAGATATTTTGCTGCATGACCGACCTGGAATCCTTTGTGTTCACTACAATTTTTGGAAATAGAATAACCACAAATAGTCCTTTGGGAATGGGAAGACGAATAATATCAATTGGATTATTATCACGCACCAGCACCAGACCTCCCAAAAGGGCCGGGGCAACATTATCAGCATGAGCTGTTCCTGATGCAAGTCTTTCTCCTTCTGCAGCAAACGCCACCAACTCATTATCACTGAATGACTTGCCAAGAAACTCATTATATGTAAAAGCGGCTGCAGCACTACTGGCACTGCTAGAACCGAGACCACTTCCTGATTCAAAGCCCTTATGGATGCGAATATCCAGCCCCCTGAAATTACCCAATGCTTCCTGCATTTTTCTAATTACAACGCTGCAACAGTTTTTGTCAATAGACATTGGAAGATTTTCACCATTGACAATCTGTGTAATTCTGTTGGTATCTGTTCCATTCAAAGAGACTTCAACTTTGTCACCAATGCTTTCCAAAGCAAGGCCGAGAACATCAAATCCCACACAAAAGTTACCAATACTGGCTGGTGCAAAACCACATACTTTTTTCATGTTTTGTAGCTCTATATACTTTGTAACAAATCAGATAAACGAGTAATCAGATTTAGTTTTTCACCTTGATATTCAGTGTTTTAATGCGGTGTTCTGAAATGATCTCATTTCTAGCAAGGTAGGAAAATAAATCGGTGAGATTTTTGAAATTTAAACAATCAGCTAAATTTGTCTTACTTTAGTAGTAGTAATAATATCCATGAGGTGAAGCGGGCATGACAAAAACAAAAACATTTTAACATTTAGGATGTTTTATTAATTGCTACGCGAGTTATACCGATTCAAGAAGGAGTAACTGATATAAATATAAAAGTATGAAAACAATACTACGATTTTTTACCATTCTGATGGTTTTTGTAATGATGGGATATGGATCCTATGCTCAGGATGAACAGGTTTCAAAGCTTAAGATTCATAAGATTATAAAGCAAAATGGAGCTGCATTCGTTGGTACAATAGTTTCAGAGGATGCAAGGGAAATTCTTTTGAACACTGAGGAGGTGGGCATGATTTATATTCCCAAGCATGAGATTGATGAGATTATTGAGATTCATGAGGGAGAAAAGTTTGTAACAGGAGGATTGTTTTCTACAAGATATTTTCTGACAACAAACGGTTTCTCAATAAATAAAGGAGATAATTATGTGCAGTGGAACCTCTTTGGTCCGGATTTTCAATTTGGAGTAGCTGATAATTTCACGGTTGGTGTGATGACCTCCTGGGCAGGAATGCCAATTATTGGAACAACAAAATACAGTACCCAAATTTCTGAAAAGATATTTGGTGGAGTAGGGTTTCTGGGCGGAACAGGATCGTGGGCTTTCCCGAAATATGGTATGGCCTTACCTTTCGGATTTCTTTCGATTGGCGACAGAGTGAATAATGTTAATCTCACCGCTGGATATGGCTTTATTTTTACTGAAACTAGAAGAGTGTATACTCTCCACAGCCAGCCTGATCATGAGGGAGCTACGAACTCGTTTTCCCATCAAGATAAGGTTGAAACACAAGGCAGGCCTATGTTTTCTCTGGCGGGGATGTTCAGGTTGAACGATAAATTCAGCTTCGTTTTTGATTCTTTTTTCATGCTGGCTGGTAAGGACATGGAACGTC
The DNA here is from genome assembly GCA_018669475.1 of Bacteroidota bacterium. GTDB lineage: Bacteria > Bacteroidota > Bacteroidia > Bacteroidales > UBA12481 > JABHCC01. The sequence continues at coordinate 26,014 of JABHCC010000090.1, forward strand.
AACAAATCAGGTCTGATCAGGACCCAAATAACTTTAAGAGTACTTACAGGATCGTTACTGAAATAGTAAAATCTAATCCAATTGTGGTTTTAGCACCCGGTTTGAGATTCCAGGCCACTGAAACCAGCTCATTCCAGTTTGGTTTCACCGGGGTTCATTTTGAAGGTGAATTTGTACCTGTTCCTATTCCATTGATTCAGTGGTTTAAGAGGATATAGACCGACAAATAAAATAGCATTATAGGTGTTCTTCTGGGTGACAGCGAGTAGGCCAAGCAACTTTGGCCTTGTGTCATAATACCATCATTTTTTATATTTTAGCTCCCCAATTTTTATAGACTGATCTTATGATGTACCTCTTGCTGTTTTTTTGTGCGATTTTTTTTCTGCCAGCTCAATCTCAAATTACTTCTGAGTGGAGAGGCCCGGGCAGAACAGGGATATACAATGAGTCACATCTACTCAAAGAATGGCCTGAATCTGGTCCTGAAAAGCTATGGTCATCTGATAAGGTATTGAATGGATACTCTTCTCCTGCCTTTGGAGAGAAGTATATTTACGTCACAGGAAGAAAAGATGCTCAAGAGTATTTAACAGCTTTGGATTACCAGGGCAAACAGATCTGGCAAGTGCAATTCGGTAAAGCCTGGCATAAATCCTATCCTGAAACACGAACCACTCCAACAATATTTAACAATAAGGTTTATCTGATATCAGGTCAGGGTGAGGTGGTTTGTCATGATGCTGAAACCGGTAGGCAAATATGGTTTCGCGATGCTAATGCGGAGTTTTCAGGGATGTATAATTTATACGGACCTTCTGAAGCTCCCTTAATCGTTGAGGATAAAATATTCTATTCACCTGGCGGATTTGAAACGAGCATGATTGCCCTCGATACAGAAACGGGTGAGCTCATATGGCAAACTGAAAGCATACCCGATTCAGCGGCTTATGTGTCACCTTTGTATGTCAAACATAATGAACAGGAAATGATCATCAACATCCTGGCAAACTGGGCTTTTGGAGTGGATCCGGCCGATGGGAAAATTCTATGGAAGTTTGATTATATCGGCCTGGATACCCGGCAAAGTAATCCTTATATGATCAGAACGAACTGTAATACACCCCTTTATCACAAGGGAGAAGTTCTGTTGAATAAGGGATACGATCATCCTTCAGCCATGCTTTCACTTAATGAATCCGGAACCGATGTGAATCTGAAATGGACCAGTTTTGATTTTGATACACACATGGGTGGATACGTTCTTTTGGATGGCTATTTGTATGGCTCAAACTGGATTAGCAACGGACAAGGCAACTGGCTTTGCGTCGACTGGGAGACGGGTGCAACGATGTGGGAGGAGAAATGGAATAATAAGGGCTCAGTTATATATGCTGACGGATTATTGTATTTCTATGAAGAAAAACGGGGCAATCTTGCACTTGTCAAACCCAATCAACAGAAGATGGATATCATTTCTTCCTTCCGGATACAAGAAGGCCAGGGACCTCACTGGTCACATCCGGTAATTAATAAGGGCATACTTTACATCCGACATGGTGAGGTTTTAATGGCTTACAATATAAAGGCCGATTGATCGCTGTTTAGCGAAGAAGCAACTATAGTAATACTCCGGTCGGGCAATAAATATCAAGCGATTATCTCTTAATTATTTTCTGCGGAAATGTTTGAATATAAACCGGGAGTGGTTTTCCTCCCGGATGATATCCCAGTCCTCCAATTTGATAAGGGGAAAGTAAGTGTTTCCTTCAAATGATCCTTTGATGAAGGATAAGTACATTTCATCTGCCAGATCAATGGCAACTTTGTAGATGGATCCACCTCCGGCAATGAAAATCCTTTGTGTGTGAAGTTTTGCTTCTTCAATAGCTGCTTCCAGAGATGGAACGGCTTTGGCTCCAGTAATTGAGGCTTGCCGGGTAATTACCAGAACACGTGTTTTTTTGAGGTCTTTGCCATATATATTATATGATTTTCTTCCCATGATAACAGTGTTACCTTCCACAAAATCAAGATATTGCTGATATTCTTCAGGAATACTCCAAGGCAAACCACTCTCATTTCCGATTACATGATTCCCTGTCATAGCTGAGATGATAATAACAAGTTTTGAATTCTCCATAGTTTATAGTCTTTATATCAGGGTAACATCACACATTACTTCAAGAAGGGCTTCTGGATTGTCAAGAACTTTATACCATTTAATTTCTGTTTTCGAACTCATATGCAAGGTGGTATTTTAGCTATACGCTTCTTTAAAAATTTTGATTCCTGATCGAAAAAAAGACAAAACCATTGCCTGCTGATCATAAGATGTGCCAGCTTTCATTATTTCGGAGTGAGTAAGTACTCCACCATGCCAACCTGTTTTACTCCATTCACCTGCATCCGGAGAAGGCAATTCATTAAAACCCTCCAGGTTTTCGTGAGACCAGATATTAAGATAAAAATAGGGCTCTTTAATCATGCTATCCGGAATAGCCCATCCGAAGCCAAGAGATTTAGTGACTTCTTTTTGGTCATTCCAAGCAATGTTTTCAATACCACCTGTATCGAAATGCTCTGGCCATACTCGTATGCTGGAAGCATTGTCTAAATCCTCTGCAATTTGGGTGATGATCGTTTCGGCATTTTGCCGATAATGTGTATTCTCATTAAAAGCCTCCTGATCAGGTATACTAAACATTCCGCCCACATGCAGATCATGGCTTGGAATAGGATTATTGGGTTTGTTGAGGAGGTTTGAAGTATCCACTCCGTTTTGTTCGAGTGCTTCCCTAAGCTCTTTGTACACAGCCTCCTGTGTTTTTCCAATCAAAGAAATTGCCTTATTAGTGGTTTTACCTTCTCTGATCAGATGAAGCTGTAAGCTCGACAATTGCAGACCAACACTAAGGCCATTGGGAAGTGTATTTCCGACTAGCATTTTTGATTCGGCCACATAGCCCATATTGGTATTGCTTTGATCTGGCAGCTGTGGTAATAAGTACCAGCCTGCCATTCCTACATACTGAGAGGCATGATGTTGTTGAATTAAGGCTTCATGTATTATCGGATTAAAAGCTTGAGTTATCATGCTGTTGATTTGTTTAATGTTAGAACTTTCTTTGCCTGTATAGTCGCTAAAAGAAGGTCATCCTTACAAAAAAACAAATGCAATACCGATTTGTTAATCGTCAATAGCCTGAAACACCAGTTGGCGAAACTTCCATGCGGTATTGTCTGTGTAATTACCCTGTGTTTGTTTCATCATGATTCCGATGATTTGCTCAACGGGATCAGCGAAGTACTGAGTATTGAAATATCCGCTCCAGTCAAAGGTTCCATTACTACCGCGGCCACCCATATCTTCTCCTAACTGATTAAGTACGCTAAATGCCAGTCCGAAATGTGAATCTCTGCCTTCCCAGATATCGCCAATTTGGTTGCTCAGAATTACATCCACTGTTGTTCGGCTCAGAATTCTTACTCCATTAAGTTCACCTTTATTGAGGTACATCTGGAGGAAGGTAGCGTAGTCTTTTGCGGTGCTTGAAAGGCCGGCTCCTCCGGCGAAAAAGCGTTTTGCTCCTGAAATGGGATAGTCAGGGTCGTACAAGGTTTTAGGGAATCTTTGCCACTCTCCATCAAGGGGGTACTGGACGGGGGCCAGGCGATCAGCTATTTCATCCGGCAGGTAAAACCAGGTATCATGCATGCCCAGTGGATCTAATAATCTTTCACGGAGAAACTTGTCGAAAGGCATTCCTGAAATAATCTCGATAAAATAGCCCAGCACATCCAGGCCTTCGCTATATGTGAAATCCTCACCTGGATTATGGTGGAGTGGTAATTTTGCCAGTTTCTTGATATTTTCCTCAATTGTGATGTTTTCAGTGGTGAATGCATCAATTATGCCAGCCTTTTGGTATATCATTGTAAAACGTTCGTCTGCATCAATCATACCATATCCGATTCCGGATTTATGACTGAGTAAATCACGTATAGTAATCTCTCTTTTTGCCGGGATAGTGGTATATGAAGTGTCACTATAGCGAAAATTGTTCAGAACCTGCGGGTTTTTAAATTCCGGAATATACCTTGAAATCGGGTCATCCAGTCTGAACTTTCCTTCTTCCCAAAGCATCATTACTGCTGTGGAGGTAATAGCTTTGGTTTGAGAGGCTATGCGAAAAATATCATCAGTCTTCATAGCCCTGCCTGCCTGACTATCAGCCATCCCATAAGCTTTGTTAAGCACAATTTTTCCTTTTCTGGCTACCAGAACCACAATCCCTGGAATGTCCTCCGATGCAACTGTTTCTTTACACATGGCATCAATGAGTGCCAAACGCTCCGATGACATACCTACTTGCTCCGGTTTCGCTTTAGAGAGGGGAGGGGAATTATTAATTGACTGAGTCTGAGCGAATCCGGAGGAGAGAATAATCAATGAAAATAGCAGGAGGCTGAATATGTTTTTCATCCGTTTATATTTAATTTTTTTCCTTTTGTCATGCTCGGTTCATAATCGGGGAATATTTATCATTCAAATTTGATGTAATTTATGAATATTTTGTGTAAAAGGGATATTGCGTACTGAAAGTACTTTGCGATAAATCAGTTATGACAGGGAGCTTCGTAGTAAATTAAATTATGTAATTAAATACGTAATTAATTACATAATTAATTTTCTGGAAAGTGTTGATTGATTGGGTCCTGGATACTGAATCGCTTTCCAACAACCATCAGTCTTTTTACTATCCCAGACTAATCTCTTATAATTTGGGGACTTGATATTATCACAAACCCCACCACTTCGGTTAAAAAACCGACAGTTTTTACAGATTTTTTCCAAATCCAAGAGTTTTACGTGTTCCGGGCTGAAAGGTACTGAAAAATCTGAGTAATTTCAAATAATGCCATTGATTGAGAGATGTATTGGCTTGATATAAAAATGAATATGGGTTAGATAAAAAAGATGACATTTGAGCCATTTTCATAGCGCTTAAGCAAATATGAAAGGGCTATTGCACAGCATCAATAATAGTCGGTGGGAATTGTATATTTAAGCCTGTATTTTTTTAATCCATCCATCATGAGAACAATCCTTGTCAGCTTCCTGATTGTGTTGGCCATTAATTGTCCGGCTCAGAACCAAAATAATCATTCGTTTTCTGAATTGAGCTTCAGAAATGTTGGCCCCAGCAGGGGTGGACGAGTAACAACTGTTGCTGGAATTGAAACCAGTCCTTCAATTTTTTACATGGGAGCTACTGGAGGAGGAGTATGGAAAACCACCAATTACGGACAAAGCTGGAAAAATATATCCGATGGTTTTTTTGCGACTGGTTCTGTAGGCGCTATACGTGTAGCTCAGGGCAATCCTGATATAGTGTATGTGGGAACAGGATCAGACGGGATGCGTAGCAATGTAATAATTGGAAAAGGGATGTATCGTTCAAAAGATGCAGGAAAAACCTGGGATTTCATCGGTTTAAAAAATGCCGGGCAAATTGGAGCTGTAGAAATTCATCCTGATAATCCGGATATCTGTTATGTGGCCGCAATTGGCAATCCTTTTGGACCCAATAAGGAAAGGGGAGTGTATAAAACCATTGACGGAGGCGAGAATTGGAAGCATGTATTATTTATTTCAGATAAAACAGGTGTAGTCGATCTGGAGATTGCTCCCGATAATTCTGATATTATCTATGCCTCTGTTTGGACAGTTGATCGAAAACCATGGACCATTATTTCAGGATCGGAAGAAGGAGGTGTGTATAAAAGCAGCGATGCTGGTGATAATTGGAAGAAGTTAAGTAATGGCCTGCCGGATGGAGTCGTTGGCAAGTCTGATTTGGCCGTTTGCCTGGCCGATCCTGCTAATCTTTATGTTTTAATGGAAGCAGCTGATGGCAAAAACGGACTTTATTTTTCTGATGATTACGGTGAGAGCTTCAGCTTACTAAGTGATTATCGCTCACTGCTTGACCGACCATTTTATTATTGCAACATTGACGTAGATCCCACCAATCCGGATATAATCTATGTGAATACAACAGGTTGCCACAAGTCAGTTGACAAGGGTGAGACCTGGCGTCGCTTATCCACCCCACATGGAGACAATCATGATATCTGGATTAATCCATCCGATCCGAATGTGATGATTCAGTCAAATGATGGCGGAGCCAATGTAAGCAGGGATGGGGGACAAACATGGTCAACACAGGGAAATCAGCCTACAGCAGAACTATACCAGGTAAATGTGGATGATCAGTTTCCATATTGGCTATATGCGGGGCAACAAGATAATTCCACACTGGCAATTCCCAGCACAAGCACAACTTCATCAAGGCGGGGCAGCACTAGTATTATGTCAGTTGGAGGCTGTGAAACTGGTCCGGCCATTCCAAAACCCGGAAATCATAACATTGTTTATGCTAATTGTAAGGGTCGATTTGGGGTATTTAATAAGATATCAAGGGTAGAGAAGCAGTATTATGTGGGTGCTGCCAATATGTACGGACATAATCCCAAAGATTTGAAATATCGTTTTCAGCGTGTATCGCCGATATTCATATCCCCCCATAACCCGGATGTTGTTTATCACGCTTCGCAATATTTGCATAAAACCACAGATGACGGAGTGACCTGGGAAACTATTTCACCCGATCTAACAGCTTTTACCCCTGAAACTCAGGTGGTTTCCGGGAGTCCTATTACTCGTGACATCACTGGTGAGGAGTTCTATAGTACCATCTATTCTTTGAATGAATCTCCTCTTCAGGAAGGTGTAATCTGGGTTGGAGCAAATGATGGTCCGGTTCACCTTACAAGAAACGGAGGTCAAAGCTGGGAAGATGTAACCCCTCCTGATCTGCCCCCGGGTGGTCGGGTACAAACTATTGAAGCTTCGCCTCATGATGCTGCGAAAGCCTACATAGCTGTGTTACGGTACCAGCTCAACGATTTTAGTCCGCATATATACCGTACCACAGATTATGGTAAATCCTGGGTTCGAATTTCAACAGGTGAGAACGGAATTCCAATTGATCATCCGACCCGGGTAATCAGGGAGGATCCTGACAGAGAGGGTTTACTTTATGCCGGTACTGAATTTGGATTGTTTGTGTCATTCAATGATGGGAAAAGCTGGATATCTTTTCAGCAGAACCTTCCTGTGGTGCCTGTTACCGATATTAAGGTTCATCAGAAGGATTTGGTTTTATCTACCATGGGACGTTCATTTTGGATTATGGATGACATCAGCCCTCTGCACGAATTTTCAAAAACAGCTCATGCATCTGTTCAATTGTTTACCCCACGCACGGCATATCGATCAAGAGATACCCGTGGTGCTACTATTCATTATATGCTGACGGATAAGGCCGATTCGGTAAGAGTTGAAATTTTGGATCAGGAGGGAAAGACAATTTCTCAACTCAAAGCATCAAAGAAAAAAGGTTTACATCGTCTCACCTGGGGATTAAATCATGGTGGGGCCAGCGCAGCATCCGGCAGGAGAGGATTTTCAGGACCAAAGGCAGTACCAGGAGAGTATGCGCTTAGATTAACTGTGGATGAAAAGGTTTTTGAGACAAGTTTTTCTGTTTTAGCCGACCCGCGCGTGGTGGCTGATGGGATGACTCTGGCCTATTTTCAGGAACAGTTTGATTTGAGTGTTAAGGTGAAAGACTTGCAGGATGAGGCAAAATTGTTTCAGGGAGACCTTGACTCTGTTTTATCGAAACTTAATGAGGACGCAGAGGCAAAAGGCAAGAGGGCTAGAAGACAGACGGCCAAAATCACCAATCTACTTAAAATATTAACGGTGGTTCGGAGTGAGCTGGTAAGTGATTCAGGGGTTTATCCTCAGCCTATGTTGACAAATCAGATTGGGTATCTATATTCTATGGTGAGTAGGGCTGATCAAAAGCCAGGTAATGAGGCTTATGTCAGATACAAGGAGCTGAAATCACGGTTAGAACTATTAGAAAAACTTGCTGATTTGTAAGGAATAGCTACTTCTTGCGACATAGATATTGAACATTTAGTTTACAATATTCTATGAACGCAAAGACAGTAGGGTTAATCATAATTTTGTTCTGGCTGTGGGGAGGATCGTTCTCCCTGCAGGCTCAGAGCAATACAGTTCATCAGGTAAACAGTAGTGATTTTCAGCGATTTGTTAGCGATAATGAAGGTGTATTGCTGGATGTACGAACCAGCTTCATTTGCTTAAGGTCAATACTGATGCCTCCCGCAGTTTAGTCAAAACTCTCTCTGTTCCCAGTGTACCGTATCTGGCCTTGTATAAAAATGGCAAGAAGGTGTTTTCAAATATCGGATTGATGGAAGGTCACGAGCTGGAGGGGGTTTTAAGTGGATATCTTGGGGAATAATAAGGCTTAGGGCATAAGGGTTAAGGCTTAAGGGAAAAATAAGGCTTAAGGATTAAGTATAAGTATTAGGACTAATGACCAACGACCAATGACCAACGACCAATGACCAACGACTAATGACCAGCGACTAATGACCAACGACCAATGACCATGGACTAGCGACCATTGACCGTTTTCTTTTCTATTCAATATATTCTGATAGTATCCGTCGCAATCCGCCTTCTTCCTGATAGCCGACAATTTTGCGAACTCCATTTCCTTGTGGATCAACGAGGATCATTGTTGGATAGCCTGTGATTCCATATTCTAAGGGGTAGGTTTTTGTATTGTCATTGACTTGGGTCCAGATGGCACCGTCGTGTTCTATGGCTTCGAGCCAGCGTTCGTAATTCTTTGGTTTGTCGACAGAGACGGAAATGATCTCGAAATTCTTCGAGTCTTTCCAGTCAGCATAAATATTGATCAGGTGGGGTGTTAATTTTCTACACCAGTGGCAGTCGACATACCAAAAATCAAGCAGTACCCATTTGCCTTTGAAATCCGAGAGGGAAACCATTTCGCCTTCAGGGTTTGGATATGTGAATTCAGGAACGGGTTTTCCGTTTGTGGTGCGTTCGGCAATTTCATGTTGGTCAAGAATGCCCTGATAGCGCTTGTCCCCTTCAAATTCTTTGAAATGCTCAACATAAAAAGCCAGATCACTGGCAGATTCGGTTCTTACAAGGGGTAAGGTGATCACCAATCCGGCATAATTAGGATTTTCTTTGATTAGTTTGCGGGTGAGATCTGTTTTTCGCTTTTTCACTTCTTCCTGAATGATCCAGGCTTCTTCGCATTCCTCCTTTGATCTTGGCTCTTTTTTGTATACTGTATTCCATCCGCGCCAGGCGACTTTGACTTCATCTTCAAGGGGTTTTAAGTGCTCGAAAAGATCTTGCAGAATTATGTTGTTTTCGGTGCCTCCCAATTCAAATCCTCTGGCTTCAGAATAGGTCACTTCAATAATTCCGGGTTCCAGAATCATACGGGTTCTGATTTGTAGGGGGTAAGGAAATCCCAACGAGACAAGGGTTGGGAAAGAATCAACTGTACCGGTAAACTCTGCTTTCCCATCAACTATAGCGACCGTATCTTCAGTGACATACCAATGGTTGTGTACCATTACTGAATCGGGCTCATCTTCTAGTGTTACGATTATTTTGTATTCATTTTCCCCCAATTTTGGTGTGCATGACATTATGATTGTGAGGATTCCGAGAATGAGGATAAAATGTTTCATGGGTATTTTTTAGGAAAAGTAGTTAATTTAAATTAAAAAGGTTCGGGGTCCGGGGTCCGGGGTTCGGGGTCCGGGGTCCGAAGTCCGAAGTCCAAAGTCCGGGGTCGATGGTCGTTGGTCGATGGTCGTTGGTCTGGAGGTTTCGGTTTGTTTTGGGAATTATTTAACATGGGATTTGATGGAAACAACTTATGTTTGTGTCGTATTATATGTAATGTTCAGGAAAATAAGTCATATTATTCTTTCATTCGTTTTACTGATGGTGACATCAGGATTCACTATTCATCAGCATTTCTGTTGTGGTAATCTCATTGAAACCAAGCTTTTTCAGGAACCAAAGTTTTGCTGTGGAGAGGGTAGTGATTGTTGCTCTAATGAAAGTGAGACCTATTTGCTGGATGAAGATTATGTTTCTTTCATAGAATTTGTGGATTTTCAGGATGTCCAGATTGATTTACCTCCCTTAAATCCTGTTTTTATTGAAAAAATTGAGGCTCATAGTATATGTCTCAATCCCATAAAAATTCTGCACCCGCCAGATACGGGCACGGTGCTTGCCCGATTGCAAGTATTCTGTTTATGATTATGTAAGTGATGATTATCAGCTAGCAGGCAAATGGTATGCCCGGCTGGTTCGTTGATACTATTCATTTCTTATTTAATTACACAAAATGCTTGGCAAAATAATTCGTTTTTTTCTGGAGAATAAGCTGCTTACCCTTCTGCTCCTTGCAGGTTTTATTGGCTGGGGTATCATTACTTCTCCTTTTAGCTGGGATACGGGATTTCTTCCCCGTGATCCGGTTCCTGTTGATGCCATTCCCGACATTGGGGAAAATCAGCAGATTGTTTATACAGAGTGGCCGGGGAGGTCACCGCAGGACATTGAAGATCAGATTTCCTACCCGCTTACTACCTCTTTATTAGGAATTCCGGGTGTGAAAACTATAAGGAGTAATTCCATATTCGGAGTATCGAGTATCTATGTCATTTTTGAGGAGGATGTAGAGTTTTACTGGAGTCGTACCCGAATTCTTGAAAAGTTAAATTCTTTATCAGCGGGAACTCTTCCCGAGGATGTTACTCCTTCATTAGGTCCTGATGCCACAGCATTAGGGCAAATATTCTGGTATACATTGGAGGGTCGTGATCCGGAAGGAAATCCGGCAGGTGGATGGGATCCTCAGGAATTAAGGAGTATACAGGATTTCTATGTGAAATATGGACTTACTGCTTCTGCAGGGGTTGCCGAAGTAGCATCGATAGGAGGATTTGTAAAAGAATACCAGGTGGATATTGATCCGGAGGCTATGAAAGCCCAGGGAGTTAATGTTGCACAAATTATTGAGGCAGTTAAAAACAGCAACCTTGATATTGGAGCTCGTACAATCGAATACAACCGTGTGGAATATTTGGTTAGGGCTATCGGCTATATCGAAAAGCTCGAAGACCTGGAAGAAGCAGTAGTCGCTGTTTATGATAATATTCCTGTAAGGATAGAAGATGTGGCCAAAGTAAATTTTGGTCCGGCTACCCGAAGAGGAGGATTAGATAAAGGAGGGGCTGAAGCAGTTGGAGGAGTTGTGGTTGCAAGATATGGAGCTAATCCCATGGCTACCATTGAAAACCTAAAAGACAAAATTAAAGAGATTAGTCCGGGATTACCTTCTAAGGAGTTGCTTGATGGAACAATTTCAAAGGTTACCATTGTTCCATTCTATGATAGAAGCGGTTTGATTAAGGAAACCCTGGGAACTCTTGAAGAGGCTCTTACTCTGGAAATACTCATTAGTATTCTGGTTGTAATTCTTCTGGTTTTAAATCTACGGGCTTCATTGCTGATATCCAGCTTGTTACCTATTGGAACACTCATGACTTTCATCGTGATGCGAAGGTTTGGAGTGGATGCAAATATTGTGGCTCTTTCAGGCATAGCTATTGCGATTGGAGTGATGGTGGATGTGGGTGTGGTTTTCACTGAGAATATTCTTCGGCATACAAGTCTTCCCGAAAACCTGGGTGCCCGCGGTAAAAAGTTGCTGGAGGTAGTGTATAAAGCAACAACTGAAGTTGGGGGAGCGGTTATCACAGCCGTAATGACAACAATTGTGAGTTTTCTACCTGTTTTTGCCATGGAGGCTGCTGAGGGTAAGCTTTTTAAGCCCCTGGCCTTTACTAAAACCTTTGCAATGTTATCAGCGTTGGTTCTTGGACTAATTGTGATACCAACATTGGCACATATTGTGTTTTCTATCAAATCAAGAAAACCAAGACCACGCAAAAAGCAGCTAAAAACCATTAACATAATTCTTGCTGTAACAGCAGTGGTTTACCTTTTAACCAAGGTATGGATGCCTCTTGGAGCAGAAGTCAGACTGGTTTTTAATTTCCTTTTTGTTATTGGATTGGTAGGATTGATACTGGGATTATTGATGTTGGTGGTAAGGTATTATACAGATATCCTATCATGGTGTTTACGGTACAAATGGGCTTTTTTGAGTTTACCAATTCTCATATTAGTTTTTGGAATATATGTGTGGCGAGGGATGGGCAAGGAATTTATGCCTTCCCTTGATGAGGGATCATTTTTATTGATGCCAACAACAATGCCACATTCGGGTATAGAGGAGAATCTGGAAGTGATAGCCATTTTGGATAAAAAGGTAAATAGTATCCCTGAAGTTGAAAATGTGGTTGGTAAATGGGGTCGTGTTAATTCAGCCCTTGATCCGGCACCTACTTCCATGTATGAAAATGTAATATTATATCGTACAGAGTACATATTGAATGAGGATGGACACAGGGTTCGATTCAGAACCGATCGTGATGGAGCGTTTATTTTGAATGATGGTAGTAGCTATAATCCTGAAACTGATCCATTCAGAGTGATTCCACGTGAGGAGTTGACAGAATTCAGAAGAGGCAATTATTTCAGACAATGGAGGCCGGAAATTAAGACACCTGATGATATCTGGAAAGCTATTATCGAAGAGGCTAATATTCCCGGACTTACGTCAGCACCTAAATTGCAACCTATCAGCACACGTTTGGTGATGTTACAAACAGGTATGCGGGCACCAATGGGAATAAAAGTTTATGGTCCGGATTTGGAAAGCATAGAAAAGACTGGTTTCGACCTTGAACGTCATCTGAAATCTGTACCAGGTGTTGAGGCATCTTCAGTATTTGCCGACAGGGTTGTTGGGAAGCCTTATTTGGAATTGGATATAAAAAGAGAAGCTTTGGCCAGATATGGTTTGTCAGTGAAAAGTTTCCAAATGATTATTGGAAGTGCTGTCGGCGGCATGGCACTAACACACACTGTTGAGGGAAGAGAAAGATATCCGGTAAGAGTCAGATATGCCAGAGAGTACAGGGATAATCCGGAGGATCTGCTAAATATTTTGATTCCTACACCTTCGGGCTCGCAGGTTCCTCTTAACGAACTGGCTGATCTTCGCTACACGAGAGGGCCTCAAATGATCAAGTCGGAAAATACTTTTTTAGTGGGCTATGTCATTTTTGATAAAAAGCCTGGTTATGCAGAGGTAGATGTAGTGGAAAATGCTCAGGATTTTCTTGGGGATAAGATTGATTCTGGTGAATTTAATATACCAGCGGGAGTAAACTATGTGTTTACAGGTAATTATGAGAATCAGATCAGAGCCACAAAAAGGTTATTGATTGTAATTCCAATTTCCTTATTAATAATCTTTCTGATTTTATATTTTCAGTTCCGCTCAGTTGGCTCTACATTGATGATTTTCAGCGGTATACTGGTTGCGCTGTCTGGTGGATTCATAATGATTTGGCTATATGGCCAACAAGGATTTTTGGATTTCAATATTGGAGGTACCAACATGCAGGATCTCTTCCAGATCAGGCCGATAAATCTTTCGGTAGCGGTGTGGGTAGGTTTCATTGCTTTGTTTGGAGTAGCAACGGATGATGGTGTATTGATCAGTACTTACCTGAAGCAATTATTTGCAAAGAATAGTCCGAAGTCAGTCAAGGAAATCAGGGCCTTGGTTTTGGAGGCCGGGAAGAAGCGCGTTCGGCCGGCAGTTATTACCACTGCCACAACCCTTATTGCGCTTCTGCCTGTATTAACCTCAACAGGAAAAGGTTCAGACATTATGGTACCAATGGCGATTCCATTATTTGGCGGTATGGCTATTGAGGTACTTACCATGTTTGTGGTTCCTGTGCTGTACAGTATGGGTCAGGAAATTAAGTTTCAAAGAACCAACAAATCATTGAAATCATGAAGTTGAGAATAGTATATATAATTCTGTTGGCTTTTTTGGGGTGGGTACCAGTAAAAGCTCAATCCGGATTGGATCCTTTTCTTGAGGAAGCAGGGAAGAATAATCCCCAACTTCTTGCCAGATTCAATGAATATCTGGCAGCGCTTGAGAAACTTCCGCAAGTGAAAAGCCTGCCGGATCCCCAGTTAGCCATGGCATACTTCATACAGCCGGTTGAAACTAGAATGGGGCCTCAGAGATTCAAGCTTTCTGTATCTCAGTTTTTTCCATGGTTTGGTAGTTTGGATGCTGCCGGAACACTGGCCGCTGAGGAAGCAAAATCGAAACTTGAAGTTTTTGAGGAGACAAAATCCAGATTGTTTCATGAAATCAGATCGAGCTATTATTCACTCTTCCTTACATCAAAAGCCATTGAGATAAGCAGTGATAATCAGAAGATTCTTGAGTCTTTCAAGCGATTGGCTTTGATTAAAATTGAATCTGGTAAAGGCTCATCTCTGGATGATATCCGTCTGGATATTGAATTAGGCGATTTGGAGAATCAGCTGGCTTTGCTAGATGATCAGATTCAGGCACAATGGATAGCTTTTGATAAGCTGGTGAACACCCCGGATGCTGGTCGGCCAGTCTTACCAACTGAGTTAGAAAATGTGGATTTGTCTATCAGTAAAACAGTGATACGTGAAAGTATATTTCAAAAGAACCACATCTTGCTCAAACTGGATTTAGAAAGTTCAGCATTACTTGCCAGGAAAGAGATTGCGAATTTATCTGGCAAGCCAAATTTCACAGTCGGACTTGATTACATCATGGTTGGGAAGGGAGAAAATAATCTATCCGGACGCGATGCCTTCGTATTTCCCAGGATAGGAATAAATATTCCTGTTTACCGGGATAAGTACAAAGCCAGGGTTCAGGAGGTAGTGTATCGCGAAGTAGCAAAAAATCATGAGAAAACTGATCAAAAGAATGTTCTTGACAATCTATTGGAGAGCGTTTGGAAAGATTATCGTGATGCTGAGCGTAGAATTATCCTGTATGAAAGGCAAACTGGTTTGACTGAAAATGCTATTGAAATACTGGTAATTGATTTTGCTGCTAACCGGGCTCCTTTCGAGGAGATTTTAAGAATGGAAAGAAAGCTACTTGCCTATTCATTACAAGTGGAGAAAGCGAGAACTGATAAGTTAGTCGCTATCTCTTTCATCAAATATTTAATGGGAAAATAAAGCAATAATAAGATGTACAAAATAGTAAAACAATATAAAGTTATTCTCCCAAGTATACTGATTGGGCTACTGGCAGGATGGATTTTTTTGCATTCAGGAGGGAGTAAATCCGGAGAAAGTCATGATCAGGAATTAGCTGAAGGCACAATGTGGACTTGTTCAATGCATCCACAGATAAAACAAGACAAATTTGGTCTTTGTCCGATTTGTGCAATGGATCTGATTCCAATGGAAACAGGAGCTTCTGATGTTGAAGGAGTTGATCCAAATGAAGTAAGCATGTCTTTATCAGCAGCAAAGCTGGCCTCAATACAAACCCTTTTCGTTGAAGCAGGAACTCCGGTAAAGGCTGTTCGTATGCAGGGTAAAGTGGCTGAGGACGAGAGGAATATTGCAGAGCTTACGGCCAGGTTCGGAGGGAGAATTGAAAAGTTGGAGGTGAACTTTACGGGTCAGGAAGTTGTCAAAGGTCAAGTCCTCGCAACAGTTTATTCTCCTGAATTATTAAGTGCACAGAAGGAATTGATTGAAGCTGCAAAAATCAAAGAAAGCAGACCTGCACTTTACAATGCAGCAAGAACAAAACTACTGTTGTGGGACATTACTGAAGATCAGATATACGGGATTGAGAAAATAGGGGAGCCCAGATCTCATTTTGAAATTCTATCTCCGATTAGCGGTACAGTTACCATGAGACATGTAGCACTGGGAGATTACATCAAAGAAGGTGTTCAGCTTTTCAAAGTGGTTGATTTATCCAGTGTATGGATTCAGTTGGATGCTTATGAGTCAGATCTTCCCTGGATTAAAATTAATGATCAGGTTAGCTTTGAACTTCGTTCGGTACCCGGGAAGAGATATTCTGCAAAGGTAAATTTTATTGATCCGATAATTAATTCTAAGACCCGGGTTGCCAAGGTAAGGTTGAATGTTCCGAACCGTAATAAACTACTCAAACCCGAAATGTTTGTCTCGGCAGTATTAGAGGCAAATTTGAGCAGCACAGAGGATTTGTTGATGATTCCCAAAACCGCGGTATTATGGACAGGTAAGAGATCATTGGTTTATGTATCCGTACCTGAGCGTGAAACTCCAAGTTTCCTGATGCGTGAAATAGTTCTGGGTGCTGAAGCAGGTGATCAGTATGTGGTTGAAGAAGGTCTTGAGGCTGGTGAGGAGATTGTTATTAATGGAGTATTTAAGATTGATGCATCTGCACAGTTGAGGGGCTTGGTAAGTATGATGAATCCCGGAGCCGGGGTGCAGAATATTGGTCATCAACATGGTGAAGTGAAAATGGAAGCTGAACCAGACATGGCCGAACATGTTCATGAAGATCCTACGGCAGTAGATTCTGTACTGACTGAAGAAATTGTTTCATATGAGGTTGACGGATCGTTTGTAAATCAGTTATCAGATTTATATGAATCCTATCTGAAAATGAAAAATGCCTTTGTACTTACAAATGCAAAAAAGGTAAAAAAAGCCGGAAAAAAACTTATTCCATTTCTCGATGCTATTGATATGAATCTATTGGACGGTGAAGCCCATATGGTTTGGATGGATCAGCTGAATGCCATGAAAGGGGCCATGGACAAAATAATGGATACAAAGGACATTGAAATGCAACGATTAGCCTTCTCTGATTTTAATACAGGAATTTATAATGCAGTAAAATCTTTCGGTGTGGAAAATGAGAAGGTTTATTACCAATTCTGCCCGATGGCTTTCAATGATCAGGGAGCCTATTGGCTCAGTAGTGAAGAACAAATAGCTAATCCGTATTTCGGAGATGTTATGATGACATGCGGAGAGGTAAAAGAAATAATTGAACATTAATCATTCACTTAAAATTTAATAAATGAAAACAAAAAAGATGATTCTGTTGGTAGCTGTATTAATTGCTACCACAAGCTTGTTTGCACAAAGCAAGAAAACTGAAGAATTCAAAGTTTACGGAAAATGCGGTATGTGTGATACCCGTATTGAGAAGGCCGTTAATGCTATTCCTGGTGTTGTAAAATCTGACTGGACACAGAAAACACAGATGCTATCAGTGACTTACAAGACCAAAAAGGTTAAGTCAATTGATATTCACAAGGCTGTTGCAAAGGTTGGTCATGATACTGATATAGAGCGTGCTAACGATAAGGTTTACGATGCTCTGCATGGATGCTGTCATTATACCAGGCCTGAGAAGAAGAAATGAACAAAGGTCCGTGGTCGTTGGTCTTTGGTCCCTGGTCAAGGGACCCCGGACCCCGGACCCCGGACTATATATATTTACTTGAAAATTAGTGCGATGTCTTGAATTGCTTCGTTGTTGGTGAGTATGGGTATCTTTTTTTTGTAATCAGCCTGACCCTGATCGCTAAGAATGAATTCGTAGCTGGTATTTTTCTTGAGTTTGAATTTCAGGAAATTATTATTGTCATCATTGCTGGAAGGCGAATAGCCGAAATCTACTTTATTCCCGTCCTCGAATACTTCAAGCAGACAAGAGGTTCGGCCTTGACTGGTTTTTGATTCTGCATTTTTATATACAACTAAGTTGCAGAGACATTCATCTTCATTGAGTTCACTATTACTCATAGATTGCCTGTAAATATCAATATATCTTTGGGTCACATTGTGTCCATATACATAAGGTTCAGGTAATTCTATCCCGGAAGCTTTCATTCGCTCTATTCGTGGCTTCCAGGATGCTGGTATCTTGTCGGGATCAATCTTATTTATCAGGTGCATGGCCTGTGTGCCGGCTCCGTAATACATGCCTGTCGGCTTATATGATACTGCGTAGATCCAATGAATCTCATTCTCAGGATCGGCTTTGCCGGCATCGGCTACGAACCAGGATTTATTGAGAGTGTCGGGATAGTATTCTGTGAACATCCATTCTCCGTCCACCCAAACTTCACTCCAGGTATGGTTACCTTTCATATTGGTCCACATTCCGGTACCGGCCAAACGAGAGGGTATTCCAACCGAACGAAAGGCGTCAGTCAGAATCATTGAGAGTCCGGTACATGTTGCCATGTGTTCTTCCATAGACTGTTTCGGGCTGGCATCGACTCTTGATCTTCTCGTATCGTATTCAACTTTTACTTCAGTGTTGATGGGTTTATTAATTGTATAAATAGCATCCACGATATTTTCACAGTCTTTTACTATAAGAGAGAAACGCTCATAAAAATCTTTCCTCCATGGATCTCTGTCTTCGGATGTGTTCGCATAAGGTAAGACCTCATTGAAAAAAATAGAATCCGGCAGGTTTTTACACCATGAAAATTCTTCTCTGGCCCGATAAGCATATTCAACATTTTCAAGCAGGAAATCAGCTCCCAGACTGGTCAGATCTCTTTCAGGCATATAGCTGATAAGAAATGCCATACCTTCTTTTTGCTCAGCAGGAGATTCGCTAATTGCTTTTTTTATTTCTTCGGCATTATCTCCGGCTTGTTCGATAGCGATGTCAAGAAGCTTGTGGTAAGATTCAGGCACCCCCTGATACTCATGGTTGCAAGAGATTAAGAATAGTACGGCAAGGATGATGATCATGAGCTTTTTCATGGTACAGCTATTTTTATTTATGACAAAAGTACCAGATTA
The DNA here is from genome assembly GCA_018669475.1 of Bacteroidota bacterium. Lineage (GTDB taxonomy): Bacteria > Bacteroidota > Bacteroidia > Bacteroidales > UBA12481 > JABHCC01. The sequence continues at coordinate 44,804 of JABHCC010000090.1, forward strand.
TTTGGATCCTAGATTGGTGATTTGCAGTATAGTTACTTTCCAATTATGAGGAATTGTTTCCATTAAGTGAACATTTTCACAATACACTGACTTATGGTAATATTCAGAAGATCAACAGATTAAGGAGTTTGGCAAAATTTATGTATAGCAGAAAAGCTTTGGAATTGAGGATTTTACCTAAATGATTATAAAACAAAAACTTAAGTGTTATGAAACGATTTTTTTTATTTGCCAGCGCACTTGCTCTATTGTTCAGCAGTTGTCAGCAAGATCTACCCGGACCTGATTCAAATGCGCCCCGGGATGTGATATTTAATACTAGTGGTGATGGTTTGTTGAAAGCAGAAATGGACTGTTCACTGGAAGCTGATTACGCTGTGATTCAGATCAGCGGTACTTTGTACACTGCAGCAACTTTTACAGTTAATGATGTATTGTACACACAAGCTATTAAGTTAGATCCTGCTCAGTATACTCTTGAGGAGTTTACTTTGTGGAATGATAACGATACACCTGATGACACCAGTGATGATATTATGATAAGTGCAGCTCCACATGATGGTGCTCCATTTGCTGATATGGTGTTGAATCCTTTAGACTACACATTTGACGTTGAGGCCTTTTTGAAAATTGAAATTGAAGTTGGAGTATTGTGTTACGAAGAGGAAGACTATGAAGAATTTGGTTTTATCTGGTTCCAGCCCAACCTGAAGATCATTCGTGAAAAATGGTTCTTTGGTGATTTATGTTCAGAGATCTTTTTGTCATACGAAGGTAGCTTATACGGTGATTATCCAAAAGTTGATATGCCGGCCATATTCCAGATTGAAGTGCTTCGCGATGATGATTATGATGGCACATACGAAAACCATATGGGCACATACAACAACGAGGCTGGATATGTAAATACTGATGAGTACGCATCTGTTCCTCCATTGTCAATTCCTTATGTTGATCGTCCGGATGTAGAAGATCGTTATGAGTTTAAAATGTATGTCCTTGAGATTGTAGGATTTGATGTTGTCACAGGTGAGCCAGTATTTGAATACAGATACTATACAAGTTGGTATTTCACTGATGAGAGTGAAATTCTGTATGATGATGGATCCTATGTAATTGATCCGAGCGGACTGATCACTTTCGATGCAGGAGATGATGGAATATATGATTTTATTGTTGGATTCTGCACAGGTGGCGACAATGATATTGAGATTCCGGATCCTGATGACCCAACTTATGATGGATGTGAGACTGCTTTTGCATATGGAGGAGAGTCTATAGCTACTTGTTTTAGTAATTGGGGTTTCGCACGTTGGGGATGGACTAACGCAATAAACGGAAGTATCAGCTCTATTTATGAATTACCAATTTATGCAGGTGCCGCACAATGTGATATCGAAAAAGGAACTTTGGTGGGTACACTTACGATTACTTTCACCAGTGCAACTACTGTAGAAGTTAATTATTCTATGGACAATGGATATACCATGGAAGAAACCCATTTATACATTGGTTCTCTGGCTTTACCATCAGATAATGGTGTCTTCACATTATCTCCGGGACTATATACTGAGATTCATGATGGATTGGCAGGAGTTGGAACTGATACTTATACATTAACAGTACCTGAAGGTGATTTATATGTTGTTGCACACGCGGTGGTTTGTGGCAACTAATTATTATATATTGTGTTTAGACCAGTAATTGGCTAACATGGCTAATAGAGAGGGCTCCGGTGGGGGCCCTTTTTTTGTGACTTACAGGTAAAAATTTCATAGCATACAATATCACCTGGAAGGTAAAATGACAGATAGAGAATGGCTCCTTTTCAAACGCTTCGGGGAATTAAAAACTAAAGATTACCTTATCTTTACTCAAACATCAGCAGATAGTCATGATCAGCAGGATTTTTCTCCAATTTGTTTTGTTACTGGTAATATCAGTACCAATGAAACTTTGTAGCCAGGATTTGCCAAAATTAAGTACAGGAATAGCTCTTGGAGGCAGCGGATGGATAGGGATTCCAATTCAATATCGTCCAGCTGAATTTATAAGCCTGGATCTTGGCGTTTACGGTCGGGCAGCCCATGTCGATGTTTTTGAGTCTAAGTGGTATTTCGGACCCGCAGCGGATTTTGGAATATCACTGTTTTTTAGTGACAGATTCAAGCAAAAAAAGAATCGGCGTGTACTGAATGGAATTTATCTCAAAGCAGGACTGGGTCTTCATGAACTCAAAGAATATTCGGCTGGCCTGGGCTGGGTGAGAGAGCTGCATCTAAAGGATAAATCAGGAAAGTATCTGCAAATCCAGATAGGAAGCTCTGTTCGCCATCGAACAGAAACTCATATTAACACACGATATCCTCCAGGTCATCAGGAGCAAACACAGGAATGGAACTCCCCAACGATTTATACCAAAATCAGCTGGTTCTTCGTTAACAATACACTGACTAAACGCTAAGCTGATGATGTTCAATGTTTTTAATAAAGGTCTCATTATTTTGATTGGGGCCATTTTATTTTCTTGCAGCCCACAGGAAACCACCGTTCCGGTAATAGATTTGACTACTTCTCACGAGAGTGGTCAATTATGTCTGAATGAAATACTGACTGATTATAAGCTGGTTCGCCTTGAAACCAGCCCTGAAATCCTTATACCACAATCCTATCGCAAATATATTGGGGAGAAATATATCTTGATTCTGACTGATGATAAAATTTTTCAATTTGATACGGAAGGAAAACTAATCAGGATATTGGCAAGTCATGGAAAGGGGCCGGGTGAGTACAGCAGAATTAATCATTTTAATGTGAATTCTGATGAAAATAAATTATATCTGAAACACTATGGAGACCGTGAAAATCTAATGGTTATGGATTTGGATTCAGGTTCTGAACTCTCTGAGATTCCCCTGCCGGATAACAGAGTTAGTAAGTTTATTGTTGCAGATGATCATATTCTCTGTGTAGGTTATAAATCATCAAGTCTGGAGTTATTTACCATGAACTTCAAAGGACGAATGCTTGATAGTTTACCTAACAAGAAGGAAAATATTTTTACATCTTTTGCTGGCAGAGGGGAGTATTTAAGACGGATAAATGGCCAGATCTACTATATGAATGAATTCTCTGATTCATTATATCTGATGGATGGGGTAAAGAAAGCAGCAATGTGCTTTATCAAGGTGAATAATCGCTATGATTTTGAAACTAAACCCATTGGGGATCTACCTCAGATTTCAACACAATCGCAAAACCAGATGAAACTATCTCTGGTTGGTTTTCACAGTGAGAAGATCGACGGAGGTTCAATGGTACGGATAACCGGGAGTAGTTCATTCCTGTGGGACCAGAAAACTCAGACTATTAAGTCAATCAGCTCTTTTTATCATGATTATTTCGAGATGGAAGTTGATGGATTTACAATCAATTCATATGATAAGGCAGCCTGTCTCGGATTCACATCTTTAAAGTTCAAAGAATATTTACAGGAAGCTCTGGAAAATCCTGAATTGACAAGCGAAAAAGCCATAGAATTTGGTGTCTTAAACGCCAGTATCTCTGATGATGACAACCCGGTTTTTCTGATAGGACGTGTAGTAGAATAGGATAATATGCTTACCTTGTAATCTATACCAGGAGGCTCTGATCCTATGAACATAAGAAGTTTATTTGTTTACATTACAATCTTGTGTGGGCTGGTTATATTTAGTCAGTGCAAGAATAGGCGGCTTGTTAAGGATAGCGATTTCAGCCTGATTTCTACAGCAATTTCAAATACTGGCAGCAAGCATTATTTTAACCCGGGGCAATATCCGGGAGATCGATCTGACCTGGCTATAGGAGTTTTTGACTCTGGTACAGGGGGCCTCTCAGTGCTGAACTCAATCATTGAACTCGATGAATTCAACAATTCCAGCCATGAGTCCGGAAGTGATGGAATCGCAGATTTCATTTCTGAACGTTTCATCTATCTTGCTGATGAGGCCAATATGCCATACGGAAAATACAATGCTGAAGGGAAAGCTGATTTTTTGCGGGAGCTGGTTTTGAAAGATGTTTTGTTTCTACTAGGTAATTCGTACTATTCATCACCTCAGGATCGCCTTCCAAAGAAAGATAAGGAAGCAGTGAAAAGTATTGTTATTGCTTGTAATACAGCAACTGCTTACGGACTGGAAACTGTCAGGGATGCGATGGATTACTGGGATTTAGACATTGAAATATTGGGAATTATTGAAGCCGGAGCTAAAAACGCAATAGAATTATTGTCTGGAAGAGGAAAGAATAAATCAGTTATCGGGGTTCTTGCTACTGAAGGAACCTGTGCATCGGGAGGATACCCCGCATCAATATTAGAGATTGCCAACCATCAGATCCCTGAAGCTGATATCAGGGTTGTTCAGCAGGCCGGAATTGGATTGGCAGGAGCCATTGATGAGGATATAAATTACATTGATCCCTCTGCATCAGAAATTCGTGATGCCCAATTATATTACGGACCAGGCATCGATCACAGCGATTATCCCATCGATCTGACCTTGTGGGATAA
>JABHCC010000091.1 GCA_018669475.1 Bacteroidota bacterium
GAGGAAAATATTTGGTTTGAGAATTATCAACCCTCGTGGGTAATTCTCCGGATGACTTTAATCTATATTCTTTTGATGGTTTCAGAATCGGGTAGTCAGGTTGCGATATAAAACTCTGAGCCTGCATCGCACTCCAACCAGCCAAAACCACAAGAATGAACAGTACCTTCTTCATTACCTTGAAATTTCGCCTAAATTACGGATTATGTTATAAGAAATGATATTCTTTTAACTTAATCGCTATTTTTGTCATCGCATGCAAAAAACCTGCAAATACGCACTGTTGCTGGCAATCTCTTTTCTTTTCTCCATGCCGGCTATGACTCAAAAAGAAGGATCTATCTGGTATTTCGGGTATAATGCTGGCCTCGATTTTACCAGACACTACCCTAAACCACTGACTGACGGACAGATACATACAAGAGAAGGTGTGGCAACTATCTCCTCAAGCGAGGGAGATTTGTTGTTCTATACTGACGGTACCACTGTGTGGAATAAGATTCATCAGGTCATGGATAATGGTACGGGCTTAGCCGGACATGTAACTTCCACCCAATCATCTATTATTGTACCTACCCCGCATAAGCAGTTTGAATACTATGTTTTCACAGTAGATGTGGTTGATGACGATGGTGTTCCCGGTAAAGGACTGAACTATTCGATTGTCAATATGGTTTTAAACAACCGACTTGGGCGGGTTTTTCCTAAAAATGAAAATCTCTTGCCTATCTGTGTCGAAAAAATCACGGCTGTAAGACATGATAATGGTGAAGATTACTGGATTATTGCTCATGGTTGGAATAATGCCACATTTTATGTTTATCGTCTTACAACAGCTGGTGTTTCCCCGGCCTCTGGTGGTTTTGCACAACAAACTCTTGGAGCAGTACATGAAAATACTGATCCCTCTGATGATTTTAACCGTGGTGCTGTTGGTTATATGAAAGCTTCGCCAAAAGGTGATTATCTGGCTGTAGCCATTGAAAGTTTAAAAACGTTTGAGTTATTCCATTTTGATAGTAAAACAGGAGAGATCAGAGCCTTAGCTGCCCTGCCTGCCGGAACTGAGCATGACCCTACAAGTCCTGAAAATGCTGCCTATGGAGTGGAGTTTTCCCCTACCGGAAATTATCTTTACGGGTCGACACGTCAGGGCGGACGTCTCTATCGCTGGGATCTGTCAAAGCCTGAACAGACATCCATACGTAACTCTCTTGAGATACTCAATTCTAATATGACAGCCATCACACTTGGCGCTATTCAGCTGGCATTCAATGGTAAAATATATGTCTGCATTGCAGGTAAACAATATCTGGGCGTTATCAATTCACCAACCCAGGAAGACTGTAAGTTTGTACAACTGGGTGCCAGTTTGATTGATAATACTGAAGGTACAGGGGGTAAAACTTACTATGGCCTGCCTACTTTCCTGCCGGATTTTTTCAAAGCAGCAGAATTCTATTTCGAAAATACCTGTCAAAACGATACTACCCTTTTCTATTTGTCAACGATATATGGTATTGAACGAACACCAAAATGGACCATCTTTGATGAAACCGGTGCTAATTATATAGGTGAGGCCACAGTAAATGCAGAAACCTTCGAAGGTACTTTTCAGTTTAAAGAGCCAGGTAACTATATTGTTGAGCTCGACGTTGAACAAAATGGTGCCGATATAAAACAAAAGCGTGAAATTATGATTCATGCTCTTCCTGAACTTAATTTTACTGACACAACGGTACTTTGTGCTACCAAAACAGTGGTACTGGATGCAGGTGATGGCGCCTTTTACCATTGGAGCGATAATGTAAATCTACTGGAGCGTTTTCGTACACTTGCAACTGAGGGAGAATATGCTGTTAGGGTAACTCATAATAATGGATGCATAAAATTTGATACCACCCAGGTAGTAGAATTTCCATTGCCGGTTATTGAAGAAATAATAACCGTTAAAGCATCGTGTGGATTTAATAATGGTAGTGCTGAGGTTGTGACAGGCCTGGATCCTTCAAATTACATTTTCGACTGGAAAGATTTTCCCGATAGTACAGGTAATATAATGTATAACCTTGGTCGTGGTATATATGACCTTGATATAATTTCAAAAGAAACAGGATGTGCCCGAAATCGAAAAGTTCAAATATCCGAAACCGGTGCTCCTCCCGTTGAAGTTTCTGCTGATATCACCGAAGCCATTTGTGCAGGTACAGCCATCACACTTACTGCATCGGGTGCTACCTTTTATACCTGGACTGATCCGATTGAATCAACTGAGACTGAGGTTGTTGTTGAGCCATACTCTACCACAACATATATTGTGGAAGGATATTCTCTCGATGCCCAAAACAATAAATGCTCAGCTTTTGCCGAGATTACTATTGATGTATTTCCATATCAACCACCTGAACTGGGAAATGACAGAGTGGCCTGCGAAGGAGATGAATTCCCGCTTGATGGAGGAGGCACCTACCAAAGCTGGAACTGGAGCACAGGAGAAAGCGATCGTGTAATAAACATAAGTGCTAGTGTAGATAGCCTCTGGATTGAGGTACGTGATCAGAATGATTGCAGCATGCGCGACACTATAAATATAGAATTCAGACCTTTACCTACCGTTGATCTCGGACAGGATTTGGCAATATGCCGGGGTTCTGAATTCAAGCTGGATGCAGGGCAAGCCGATGAGTATCTGTGGAACACAGGTGATACTACTCAATTTGTTGATATCATCTATTCAGGAAACTTCTCGGTTCTGGTAACCCGGGAGGGCTGTAGCAATACAGATGAAGTGATTATTACAGTAAATAGTCCTGATTCTCTCAGAATTGATTCTGTGGTAGCACGCGATATTTCATGCTATGGTGCTAATGATGGAAGCATTTTGGTTTTCAGCAAAGGAGAAGGCAGTTATTATGAATATAGTTTAGATGGCGGAGATAGTTGGGATGCTAATAACGGAATATTCGAATATCTGGCTCCCGGATCAGATTTTTCAATTCAGGTCGTGGAAGATTCTGCCTGCATGATCACCTGGAACGACCCTCTGTTGATCTCAGAACCCGATCAAATCTCTGTTGATGCCCGTATGGTTTCACCCAGCTGCGAAATTTGCACCGACGGACAAATAATTCTTACAGTGGAGGGAGGAATTCCTCCCTATGACATTCTATGGTCGAATTTTGAAACCGGATCGAAACGAAAAGGTATAGGATTGGGACCTTATTCTGTTTCTATTAGCGACGCAGCTTACTGTAATTTATTAACTACTATTGAGTTGGGAATGGAGAATCCAAATTTATCTATTCCAAATGCTTTCACGCCAAATGGTGATGGGATTAATGATACCTGGTTAATTACAGCTCTGGATGATTATCCTGAGTCAGTAGTTACTGTTTATGACCGGACAGGAAAACTGGTTCATGAATCCTCTCCGGGATACCCTACAGCCTGGGATGGCAAATACAACAATGAATTCCTCCCAACCGGAAGCTATTATTTTGTGATAAAACTGAGCGATTCTTTAGATTTGTTACCTGGAAACCTGACTATTATCCGATGACTGAAAGGACATTATTATGAACAAGACTAAGTGGAGAAATATGGGGCAAGTTATCAGTTGTCAGTTATCAGTTATCAGTTATCAGTTGTCAGTTATCAGATTCTTTTATAAAACTGGGGCTCTTATTGTTCTGTTGCTTTTTTTTATTGGCTCATTTAACAGCTCATCAGCTCAGGTTGCTCCTCTATCTGATCAGTACTTGGTGAACCCCTTCCAGGCAAATCCGGCTATTGCTGGTACTGAGCGATATATGCCCCTTAATATTAATACGCGTCAGCAGTGGATCGGACTCAACCGGGCCCCGTCAACACAATCGATCAGTATTCACCGTCGCATTCGTGCAAAAGATATTCGTTTTACTCCAACCGGATTTATAAATAAGGGTAAAAATTCTTTTGGTCGCATTGGCATAGGAGGTGGGGTTTTCAATTACAATTACGGAGCCGTAAGTCATACGGGTGTACATCTCGATTACGCCTATCACGTGTTTGTCGGTAATGGTCGCTTAGCTTTCGGTTTGGCCCCGGTTTTTTTCCAATATTCACTAAATAAGTCAGGTTTTACCCTGCCGGATGGTAACAATATCGATCCCCTGATCTCAAATGATCCTTCAGAATCATTACTCTTTCTTGATGTAAATGCAGGAATGCATTACTATGATGATGTAAGTTATGCTGGTTTTTCTATTATCCAATTACTAAACTCCACTGTTCAGTTTGGGGATTTAAGTTTTGAAAGTCTCGATCAGATGAGTATGAATTCTGATTTGGCGCGCAGTATGTATGCATATTATGGGCGATATATAACTTTCAACAAGGATTTTAGCCTCGAGCCATCTGTCTGGCTGAAGTACAATCTGCAATCAGGTTTTCGCGCCGATGCTAATGCAATATTCCACCTGCAGGATACTTTCCAGGCCGGTATTTCATATCGTCTTCAGGAAAGTCTGGGAATGTTGGTTGGTGTTAAACTTGATAATCTCGAAATCCGCTATGTTTTCGAAGTGCCCGTAAGTGCACAGGTACCCAACCGCTACACCTCACATCAGGTGATGATCAGGTTTAACCTTGGTGAACCCATCGATTGATTGATTGATTGATTAATTAATGCAAACTACCGTACTATCAGTTTTTGAATTCCAAGATGGACTCCACTTGTTTTGAGGAGATAAGTACCTGTATCAACATCAGGAATAGATATCTCAATTATATTATCACCACCGGGCACTGCTTGTGAATATGTATAAATCTCACGCCCCACCATATCAAACAACTGTATTGTTAAATTACCCGCTTCCATGTTTTTCAAATCAAACCAAAAGGATCCTTCTGCAGGTTGGGGATAAATTTTGACTTCAGAAAGCTCTTTTGGTTTGTTCTCCACTCCTGTTGA
>JABHCC010000092.1 GCA_018669475.1 Bacteroidota bacterium
ATTGAACGGGCTTTGCCCAGACAGGTTCAATATTATAGTACAGGAGGATTTGTTGGATAGTGGGTCAGGTCTGAATGAATTCAGCCTGATCAATCTGGCAACTTATCTGTTCCAATAAAGCTGGTGTGGATTTAAGAACGGGCAGGGCTTCGCCCAGAGAGGTTCTAAAATCCACACCAGCTTTATTGGTTTGTACCAAAGTAAAAAAGGGCCGACTAATGCCGGCCCTTTGATATGAGGTTATAAAGTTCTTTACTGAACAATTACCTTTTTAACTTTTACTTCTTTGCCGTTATTCACGCTTAAGAAATAGATTCCTTTTGAGAATTTGTTTTCGATAGTTTCAGTATGTGAAATAACGCCTTCTAAGCGGTTTTCATATACTACATGACCTTGGATGTCTATAAGACTGATTGAAATGCTTGTCGCTTCTGTATTGCTAACCTTAACGGTGAAATCCCCTTGAGTCGGATTTGGATAAACAATAAGGCTCTCAATTAAAGCTAAATCTTCTACACCTGTTGTTTCTCCCCCATTGTACACATCGTCAAGAATATTCCAATAGCGAACAGTGTATGTTCTGTTTGGACCACCCGCAGGAAATTCTGAAGTGTCCCAGTTAGCATTAATACGGTATTTGTATTCTATAAGAGCAGCTACATCAACATTGTCAATAGTGATTGTATAAATACCATCACCATCTTCATCAGTCATTTGAGCTGAGCCTTCCCAATTGTTAAATGAACCAGCTACATCAACAAAGTCAGAGTTAATATTGAATTCATCATTTGCAATATGTGCATTCATATCAACGTTGAAAGTAACTGATGCAGCAACAGGGCCACCTTCTTCATTGATTACAATTCCGATTTGGTTCATTTTCCCTGTGCTGTATTCACTATTGCTGGCGGCTTGATACATATAGGTATAAGAACCTCTGTATTTTGCATCTTTGTCCCAGCCAATTGATAAACCATTGCTTCCTTCATCTGATCCATCATCACCCCACAACCTTACACACGCAAGATAGAAGCCTGGTTCTAAAAATTCAGTTTCGCCATCTTTCTCAATCTCATGTGTTTGCCATGAACGTGCGATTGTTGAATCAGCGCTATAAATATCAGAAGTCAACCATTCTATATACAGATCTTCTTCTTCGAGGTATTTCATTAACACATATTGATATGTTGGGAAATCAGCATCAGTGACATTGTAAATATATGATGTAATTGCATTCATTTCAGTCGCAACATACAAGTCATATCCTACTCCAACCATATCACCAGCGTTTGATCCTCCTGTCCAGCCACCTGTGTTTGCTCCTGATTCAGCTGAGAAGTCAGCTCTGTGCATCAGTGTATCTGTTACTGTGAACATAACAGAGGCTGAGTTATTAGTTGGAACTTCTTCAGGGTTATCTGAAATTGCTTCAAAGCTTACATGATAATCAGCATAATCATCGGCAAGGAATGTAGAAACAACCTCAACCGTATCCCTGTCAAGAGGCCAGATTACTGTTGGTTCAGAAACATCTTCATATACTTGTTCACCGTTCTTCAGAATTGTAGTTTGTAACATTGTATTTTCCTGATCAACCATCCCATTATTCAGCAGGGCTGCGCGGAAAAGATAATCGCCGATATTTCCTCCAACTTCAGCCTCAAGGCCTAACTGACTCATAGGCCAGTAGTTAATATGCCCAATACGCTCGTCGAATCCGCCATTAAACTCTGCCCAGGTATCTTCAAGAACCAGGTCATTCTCATATGCTTCTGTTAATACCAGGTCATCCAGCATCCAGTAGTAATGGCTGGGACCGTGAATGTAAAAACGAATTTGAACATTGCTCATACCAGCTGCAACATCAGAGATGTTAATTTGTGGTGAGCGAAATTTGACTGGAGTAACGGTATTACCATCAACACCAAATCTAACGTCATAAAGAGCCCAGTGAACACCATCGTCGTTAGTAACTAACATCTCAAGATTATAATTGGAACAGCATAATCTGAAAAGATGATTGAAGTTCACCATCACAGATGCACTTGATGAACAATCAATAGGTGGTGTTTGTAGATATGTGTCTGATGCGTTTGAACTGGTCACACCATCAATAGCATTATATTCATCCACCGGAACAGCCATAAATCCATCTTCAGCTGTAGGAAAATGAGCAGGTGCTGACTGTGTTGTAAAATTGCCATTCAAAGTGTCATTTCTCCACACCCATGGCATTCCAAAGTCTGTTAGGTCGGCAATCTCCCACCCTTCTGGTAAAGACCAGCCGCGCTCTTGTGAAGCATCAGCCCAGTCGAAACTTGTGAACCATATAGTATCTCCTCCCGCCTTAAAGTCTGCATTTCCTAAGGAAATGACTTCTTTCTCCTGATTTACCAGTGCGTCCTGTGCTGTTTGTAAAACCTGCCCAAATGACAGACTCACAATGCCTAAGGCGCATAGTAATAGTGTAAATTTCTTCATAAATTATTCTATTATTTGATTAGACATGATGATGCAAAATAGAAAGACTGCAAGTCTAATCAAAGCTTTGCCAGCTGCGGGATACAGACTGTTTGGGGGGTGTGTTAGTAGATGATATGGCTATGTCTGATTGCTTGGCAAGTGCGTAAAAAAAACGCCGGAATGTAATTTCCGGCGTTTCGATAATATTGGTCTAGGCTACTGCAAGTATCTACTGAATAATTACTTTTTGAATTTTGATATCTCTACCATTGTTTACGCTCAGGAAATAGACTCCCTTAGCAAAGTTATTTTCAATAACTTCAGTATGATTGAGAATCCCGGATACAAGATGACTATAAACAATATGTCCCTGAATATCCATTAGGCTTATTTCAATATCAGAAACTTCATTGCTTGCAATCTGAACAGTAAAATTACCACTTGTTGGATTCGGGTATACGTTAAGTGATTCAATAATAGTTAATAAACTAACTCCGGTTGTTTCACCACCGTTGTATACATTGTTAATAATATTCCAGTAACGAACTGTATAGGTTCTGTTTGGACCACCATCCGGGTATTCAGATGTGTCCCAGTTTGCATTAATCCGGTACTTATATTCGATTACTTCACCAACCGGCATTGCTTCAAGGGTGATTGAATAAATACCATCACCATCTTCATCTGTCATTTGCTCTGAACCGGCCCAGCCATTAAAACTACCAGCTACATCAACGAAATCAGAACCAACGTAAAATTCACCATTAGTAATATGGGCATTCATGTCAACATTAAATGTTGCAGGTGCTTCGGTAGGTCCGCCTTCTTCATTAATGATAATACCGATCTGATTCATTTTACCAGTACTGTATGCATTGCCGCTAACCGCCTGGAACATATATGTGTACCAGCCATTCCATTTGGCATCTTTATCCCAGCCAAATGACATACCATTGCTACCTTCTTCAGTTCCGTTATCTCCCCACATTCTGGCGCAGGCAAAATAGAATCCAGGCTCGATAAATTCTGTCTCACCGTCTTTCTCCATGTCATGCCTTTGCCAGGTTCCAGCAATAGTTGAATCTGCAGCGTAGATATCTGACAATAACCATTCTTCATATATATCTTCTTCTTCGAGGTACTTCAATAATACAAATTGATATGTTGGGAATTGATCGTCAGTAACACCAGATATTCTTGCATACATAGCGTTCACCTCAGTCGGAGCCATAATATCATATCCTACTCCAACCATGTCACCAGCATTTCCACCACCAACCCAGCCACCTGTATTGGAGGAAGCTTCAGTTGTGAAGTCAGCACGATGAAGAAGAGTGTCTGTTACAGTAAACATGATTGAAGAAGAGTTATTCTCAGGCACTTCTTCTTCATTGTCAGAGATGGCATCGAAGCTTACTTTGTAATCACCGTAATCATCTGCCAGGAATGTTGAAACAACATCCAATGAGTCGCGGTCGAGAGGCCATATTACAGTGGGTTCAGATACATCCATGAAAGTTTGTTCTCCATTCTTGAGAATGGTTGTTTGTACCATGGCATTTTCCTGGTCGGTCATTCCATTATTTAATAAAGCACCACGGAAAAGATAGTCACCAATATTTCCACTGATCTCAGATTCCATACCCATTTGACTCATAGGCCAGTAATTAACATGGCCAATTCCAGTATCAAAACCAGCGTTAAATTCTGCCCAGTAATCTTCAAGTACCAAATCATTCTGATATGCTTCGGTCAGAGTGAGATCGTCCACCATCCAATAGTAATGGCTGGGGCCATGGATGTAGAAACGGATTTGTACATTGCTCATTCCTGCAGCTACGTCAGAAATGTTAATCTGAGGTGAACGGAATTTGACAGGTGTAACTGTGTTTCCTGCCACTCCGAAGCGAACATCATAAAGAGCCCAGTGAACACCATTGTCATTGGTTACCAGCATCTCAAGATTGTAATCTGAACAGCACAAGCGGAACATGTGGTTAAAATTAACCATCACTGAAGGATTGCTGGAACAATCAATAGGAGGAGTTTGAATATATGAATCAATGTTGTTTGAGGTAGTTACACCATCCACAGCATTGTACTCATCAATTGGAGCAACAATGAATCCATCTTCTGCTGTGTCAAAATGTCCTGGTGCAGGAACATTTGTGAAATTCCCGCCGATTGTGTCATCGCGCCACATCCAAGGCATTCCAAAATCAGTTAAGTCACTGATCTCCCATCCATCAGGTAATGCCCAGCCTCGCTCTTGTGATGCATCGGCCCAGTCAAAGCTAGTAAACCAGATGGTGTCTCCACCTGCTTTAAAGTCATTGCTGTAAATTGCTTTTTCGATGTTTAGTTCTTGCTTAACTAAAGCATCCTCAGCTTGTTGAAGAACCTGGCCGTATGAAAGACTGATAATTGCCAGTCCGGCCAGAAGTAGTGTAATTTTTTTCATTTATCAATGAATTAAGTGTATGAATAATAACTATTTTTTTATGCAAATTTCAAAGTTAATGGAATTGCGCTATAATCAAAAAAAACTACTCGATTGTTTGCCCGAATGTTGCAAATACCAAGACTTTATAGACCTCAGAGCTTTACAAATGATTAACATTTTTTAACTAAAAATCTAGCTGATACCAATGACGCCTTAATAACTTTGTGTTATAAAACATATCTAATGGTTGACGTTATTCAAGCCTGTAAAACATGTCTGGAAACCCCAGGATCAGTTTTTGAAAATCTGAGTCAGGAAGAGAAGGATTTGCTTACCCGGAGACATACATCAAGATTTTATAAAAAAGGTGAGATGATCTACCAGATTGGAGAGCGTCCGGTTGGAATTCTATGTCTGGCATTTGGTAAGGTGAAAATCATAAAAGAAGGTGTTACCGGCAGGGAGCAGATTGTACGTCTTGCACGTCCTGTAGGCTTTATTGGATATCGGGCATTCTTTGCTGAAGAAAACTATCTGGCATCAGCAGTAGCTATTGAGGATTCAGTTGTTTGTCAGTTTAACCGTGAAGATTTGCTTGCTACTATTCATAAACGCCCTGAGATTACTATGCTTATTATGAAATCGCTGGCAAATGAGCTGGGCATTTCACATGATCGTACCGTTAATCTTACACAAAAACACATACGTGGTCGCCTTGCCGAATCATTGCTTTTCCTGGTAAATACATATGGTTTTGAAGAGGATGGAATGACCATCAGAGCATACCTTTCGAGAGAGGATATCGCCAATCTTTCAAATATGACCACATCCAACGCAATCCGTACCCTGTCAATTTTTTCTGATGAAGATGTATTGGATGTTCAGGGAAGAAGTATCAAGGTTGTGAATGAAAGTAGATTACTACGTATTTGTGAGCTAGGCTAGTCAAATAAATACACTCTTTTTACCCTGGTCGAGATGCTTGTCATGATTTCATATGGAATAGTAATCAGTGTTTCAGCCATCTTTTTTATCGATTGACTTTTCCCGATCAGGATAACTTCATCACCTTCCTTAATATCCAGATGACTTATATCAATCATGCACATGTCCATACAAATATTGCCGATTGTAGGTGCTAATTCACCATTGATGACCACATCCCAGTTACCATTTCCGAGTCGTCGATCAAAACCATCAGCATAACCAACAGGAATGACTCCTATTTTACCTCCTTTTTCAAGTCTACCCATTCTTTCATAACCAACTGATTCTTCACCAGAGATAGTGTGAATTTGTGAGATATAGGAACTTAATTCGATTACTTCCTCAAGTTGTAGAGCCGTATCATTTGAAATGCCGTACAAACCAATCCCGAGTCTTACCATCTCTAATTGAGAATCAGGCTTTGATTCTATCCCGGCAGTATTTAGAATATGACGGATAGGCATATATCCAAGGATATTTGCCATTTTCTGGCTTGCCAAGGTAAAAGTCTGAATCTGATGCTTTGTAAAGCTCTCATGTTCCGGATTCCCTGCAGCTACCAGGTGAGTAAAGATGCTGGCAACTCTCAGGGAGGAGTTTTTGAGACGAGAAGCCAGGGAGCTGGCTGCATCCGGCAGGAAACCCAGACGATGCATGCCGGTATCAATTTTAATATGAATGGGATAAGACTTTTGGCCTGATTCTGCTACTGCCTGTTCCATTTTTCCGAGTGCTGTGAGATTATATATCTCCGGTTCAAGGTTTTTTGATATCAGAGAATGAGCCTGATTGAAATCAGGATTCATTACCATGATTGGGCTTATTACGCCGGCATCACGTAAGGCAATTCCTTCGTCAATGAAGGCAACACCCAGATAGTCAATTCTTTGATGATCAAGAAAGCGAGCTACCTCATGTGTGCCGCTTCCATATGCGAGAGCTTTGACCATAACCATGATAGCTGTATCCGACCTGAGCTTTTCACGATATTTATTCAGGTTGTTGAGAAGTGAAGGCATACGAACCCTTACAATAGTGCGGTGAATTCTCTTTTCGAGGAGCTGACTTATGGCCTCAAACTGAAATTTACGGGCTCCTTTGAGGAGAATGGCCTGCTTGGAATATCCGGAAGGAGTGAAATTTGCAAGAAATGATTCAGTATCAGGATAACATTCATTGAGAAAGGGCGTATTTTGGTGATAATGGTACAGTTGCGGACCAATACCAATCATATTATCGAATCCCTTTTTCTCCAGGGCAATTTTTATTTTCTCAACCATAACAGTAGCTGATTCACCGCTTTGTAAAATATCTGAGATTATTATGGTTTTACCAGCCTGAGGAGTTTGTTGAAACAGAAGATTTATTGCATTATCAATAGATTGAAAATCAGAATTATAATAGTCATTAATCAGGGTGCAGCCATTAATCCCTTCTTTTTGCTCTAATCTCATTGATAGGGGTTCAAGGCGATCGATTCCCCGCTGGATTTCTGAGGGGCTGAGTCCCTGATCAAGGCAGATAAGCCATATGTGAATGAGGTTCTCAATTGATGCCTGATCGATAAAAGGTATAACTATGGTAATCTCCTGCTTGTTATAAATTGCGAATATCTTTGTTTGCGTTTTTGCTGATTCTATTTTTAATATCTGTAAATCAGTACCTTGAGAATATGACCATTTTATTTCAGGAATATTCCATTTCTGATTAATATCAGTCAAATTTCTGCGAATAGTGTCATGATCAGAACAGTAATATAGCTTTTTACATCCTCTGAAAAGTTGAAGTTTTTCAAGTATTTTCTGGTCGTGTGAAATGAAATTCTCCTGATGGGCATCTCCCAGATTTGTGATTAATCCCCAATCTGGCTTGATCATCCTTTCGAGTTTCTGCATTTCATCAGTCCTGGAGATCCCTGCTTCCATTACTACCATTTGTGCCCTGTTATCCATTTGCAATATTGACAATGGAACACCAACCTGTGAGTTAAAAGATTTTGGATTTTTTTCTGTTTTGAACCTGCCGGATAATACCTGGTGCAACCATTCTTTTACTGTGGTTTTTCCATTACTCCCGGTAATGGCCAGAACTGAACCCCCGAAGCTTTGTCTGTAATGTTGTGCAAGTTTTTGCAGACCTGTTAAGGTGTCATTAACCCTGATGATAGTTACACCCTGGGTAAGATCAATATCATCACATTCCTGATCTACCATAAAGTATTTTACTCCTTTGCTTATTAACTCCTGCAGGTAGAGATGACCATTATGATTGGGGCCATGCAGAGCAACAAAGAGACTGTTTGCGGGTTGAATGTAAATTCGGCTATCTGTAATAATATGTTTTACTATACCATCCGGATTGCCTTCAAATACCCCTGAGACAATTGCTGCCAATTTTTTAATTGAGTAATTCAGCATCACAGATATCTTCGACGAACTATCTGAACGAACTGTTCGGCATTGGCATCCTCGTCTTTCCAATTAAATGTTTTTTTCAAATATTCCTGAGCGGCATCAAAATTGGGTAAATTATTCAGGACGGTGATGGTCGATTTAAACATGCCTGAGTCGTTATTGAACAATTCCCGGGTATACATGAAGCGGTCGTTAAGTCCGATCGCAACTAGAATATCAGTAACTGGCTGTGGGTTAGAAGTAGTTTTGGTTGAGCCTTTGGCTTTGCCATATATTTCGTTCACAGCTGATCCGGAAGCCTTGAGATGGTCCCCTAGGGGAGGATTGGGTGTGGGTGTGTGTGTGGGTGTGGGTGTGGGTGAAGTGGGTTTGGGTGTGTGTGTGTGTGTGTGTGTGGTGGGTTTGGGTGTTTGGGGGATTATAAATTGTGCTTGTGATGTTGGGGGGCGCTGTACTGGAGGTGCTGGTGCTTGTACTGGCGTCTTAGGTGTCTGAATTGGTGGCGGGGCAGTAATCTTTTTTACTGGCGGTGGATGTACTGCTTGCGGTCGGGGGATGGAGGGAGCCGGCTCAGGTGCAGGGACATCAGATTTTGAATCTATATTAAATAATAAGCCAGTCTCTTCGTAAAGATTTCTGATTTTCGACATGAAGATGTCAACATCGATGGTGTGAATTGGTCGGTTCTGGTCAAATTTGACAAGCAGAGTTTGCAGCTCATCGAGCTGGTGCTGTAACACTTTTAGTAATCCTGTTTTATTCATGAATGCAATAAGTTTTCAACAATGAAACATTTTCATCCGGAGAAGAAACGGTGACCCGGGAATTCTCCTATTTTTGTAAAATTAACGATAGTTCCTTAATTCTGGTATATATTGGAAATGTTCCTCGAAAAATCTCGTACACCAATTGAGCGAAGAGGCTGGATCGAAGTGATAGCCGGATCTATGTTTTCAGGGAAAACTGAAGAGTTAATCCGGAGACTGAATCGGGCAAGAATCGCTCGCCAAAGGGTTGAAATATTCAAACCCAGTATAGATATCCGCTATTCTGAAGAAGAAGTGGTGTCACATGATTCAAATTCAATACGTTCAACTCCTGTGTCAACAGCTGCAAATATTCTGCTGATGGTGAGTGAGGTGGATGTGGTTGGCGTAGATGAGGCCCAGTTTTTTGATAAAGGATTGGTGGAAGTGTGCGATCAGCTTGCCAACCAGGGAGTAAGAGTGATTGTGGCTGGACTGGATATGGATTTCAGGGGTATACCTTTCGGACCAATACCTGATTTATTAGCTATTGCCGAATATGTGACTAAGGTGCATGCCATTTGTATGCGATGCGGACAGCTGGCTCAGTATTCGCATAGAAAAATTGCTAATGAGAAATTAGTTTTACTGGGTGAGACTGATAATTATGAGCCTTTATGCAGGGAGTGTTATAGCGCAGCTTATAAAGGGAGTGGCAATGAGTAAACTATATCTGGTTCCAACCCCAATTGGCAATCTTGAAGATATGAGTTTCAGGGCAGTCAGAATTTTAAAGGAAGTAAATTTTATTCTGGCTGAAGATACGCGTACCAGCAAAAAACTGATGCAGCATTATCAAATTGAGACTTCTTTGTCGCCTTACCATAAATTCAATGAGCATAAACAGCTTGAAACTCTGGTTAAGAGAATCTCTGTTGCCGAATCAGTAGCATTAATCTCTGATGCAGGTACACCAGGAATTTCTGATCCCGGATTCTTAATTGTTCGTGAATGCATTCAGGCAGGTGTGGATATTGAATGTTTGCCTGGTGCTACTGCTCTTATTCCGGCTCTTGTGGACTCTGGCTTACCCAATGACCGGTTTATCTTCGAGGGTTTTCTTCCCCATAAGAAGGGACGTAAAAAGCGCATTGACCGTCTTACAGATGAAGACCGAACGCTGGTGTTTTACGAATCGCCCCATCGCCTGGTTAAAACCCTTAATCAATTGGCCGATGCCCTGGGTAATGATCGTCAGGCTGCTGTTGCACGTGAATTGACAAAAATATATGAAGAGGTGAGAAGAAACAGCCTTTCAGAGCTGGCCGCATATTACACCACACACCCTCCTAAAGGGGAAATCGTGCTGGTAGTAAAGGGTTTAGTGAAAAAACAATCTCAATCTTCTGACTCATAGTCCTCAAAGCTGGCAGGTAATTTCTTGTTACCACTTTTCGAACGAACACCCATTTTTTTCAGGTTTTCAACTTTTGATATCAGATTGCCCCGCCCGGTTTTGAGCTTCTTCATCGAATCATCATACATGCGCCGGGCTCCGTCAAGACGCTCGCCCAGCTTATCCAGATCATCCAGAAAACTAACAAACTTGTCATAAAGCTTTGCTCCTTCTTCAGCGATTTTTACAGCATGCTTTGTCTGATTCTCCTGTTTCCAGATTGAAGCTATTGTCATGAGAGTGGCCAGCAGAGTGGTCGGGCTAACGATTACAATATGTCTCTCCCAGGCTTCATTAAATAATCCGGGATCTTCCTTTACCGCAATGCTGAATGAAGCTTCCATTGGCATAAACAGCAGTACAAAATCAGGCGATTGTATACCTTTTGCATTCTGATAATTTTTCTCAGAGAGCTCTTTCACATGACGCTTAATAGAGCCCAGATGCTCCTTGATATGAGTTTTCTGCTCCTCAGTATCTTCAGTGCTGAGATACTGATTATATGCGATCAGAGATACTTTTGAGTCAACCAGGATATGTTTATTATCCGGGAGGTGAATAATCACATCAGGTTGAATTCTACGTCCGTCATCGGTGAGCAGTGATTCCTGAGTTGTATATTCTTCATCCTTGTTCAAACCCGACCGCTCCAGAATGCGTTCCAGAATCATTTCGCCCCAGTTCCCCTGTTTCTTCACATCACCTTTTAATGCACGGGTAAGGTTATTGGCTTCTTCAGATATTTTGACATTCAGATCCTGCAGTTTCTTCAATTCAGCCTGAAGGTCGGTTTGATCTTTCAGACTTTTCTGATAAGTGTCCTCTACCCGTTTCTCAAAACCACTTATCTGATCTTTAAATGGCACCAGAATCTCATTCAAGCGCACAGAATTCTGCTCAGTGAATTTCCTGGTTTTCTCGTCAAGAATATCATTAGCCAGATTCTTGAATTCGATTTGAAGGGTTTTTCTGGTTTTGTCAAATTCCTCAGTCTGTTTACCCAGCTTCTCTTTCAGAAAAAGGAGATTTTCGTTTTTTGAAACCAGGTCTTTATGCAGTTCAAGGTTCTCACGATTTATTCCTTCAATTTTTTTCTCCTGCCGGATGGTTTCTTCCTCGAAATTATTCTTTTGAGTCTGAATCCTGAAAATTTCCATTTCCAAATCTCGTACTCTTAATCGCAGATCGGGTTGAGTCTGATCTGGCTTTGACTTCCCTGTTCTTTTGATCAGAATATAGGCCAGAAGAAAAATCAGAATACCGGCTGCTAAGCCCAGAACAAATGAAATCAGGTCCATAGTCGCTGAATTAGAATTTTAAATAACAAAACTAAACAATTCGGAGGATAGAATAGCAACATGTGCTTAAGCTAATACGCTAAAAAATCAGGTTTTCAGTTTCTTCTTTTTGGCAGCAGGGAAGAGCACATTATTTAGGATCAGACGATAACCGGGAGAATTTGGATACAAATCAAGGTCAGTTGGTTCATCTCCTACCAGATGCCGGTAGTCTTCAGGATCATGACCTCCATAGAAGGTCCAGGTACCCTGACCTAATTCACCGTGAACATAGCGTGCTTCATTCGCAGATGCATTTTCGCCAAGGATTTTTATGGTGGGCTTAATGTAATCTTTTATGAAAGAGGTTGTTTGGCCCATAAATCCTTTTATAATCTCGGTATGATTCTGGCACAGCATGGTAGGTACGGGATCCCATTTGGCTGAGAAATCAAAAAGAGTAAAATAATCCTGGTTCTGAGGAATCCGTCTATCCTGAGTCGCATCAATATCTGAATACTCATATTCAAAAGGATCTTCGAAAATCGTGAAATTCTGGAAAGCGAGTGTTTTACTATAGTCCAGATTTTTTTGATAATCAGGATCGGCCGGGTCGCCATCATACATTGTTTCGCATATATCCAGTCCCTCGGCCGCCAGTGCTATATCAAATGAATCGGCACCTGAGCACATGGCAAATAGAAATCCCCCCGCAGCCACATAGGCTTTGATAGCTTTGGCTACGTACAATTTCATCTGAGAAACTTTTGCAAATCCATATTTTGCCGCCAATAATTCATTATCACTGACTTGTTTCTGGTACCAGGCCATATGATTGAATGTTCGATAAAATTTGCCATACTGTCCTGTAAAATCTTCATGATGAAGGTGAACCCAGTCGTAGCCCTGCAGATTGCCTTCAATAATTTCCCCATCATACAACCTTTCATATGGTATTTCAGCATATTCCAAAGCCATCATCACAGCATCATCCCATGGTTGTTTTCCTTCAGGAGCATATACAGCAATTTTAGGGGCTTTTTCGAGCTTTACTACCTCCATATTGATATCGGGACGGCTGATCTCATTGAGGATAGCAGCCCTGCGAGCATCAGATATGATCTCAGCCTTAACATTACGGAGTGCACATTCTTTTTGTATCTCAGGAGTAAATGGAATGAGGAAGCTTCCTCCTTCGTAATTGAGCAGCCACTCAACAGTAACTTGATTTTCAAGTGACCAGAAAGCAACTCCATAAGCTTTAAGATGATTAGATTGTTCCTTCTCCATGCTTATCAAAAGAAAGGCTCCCTCCGAAGATACCGGTGTAAGCAAGGCCATTGACAGGAGGAGAATCAGGAATTTAAAACGCATCTTCAAAATCTCTGTTTGGTGAAAGTAAATCCTCAGCAGGTTTCAGTTGATCTCCATCATTCATTTTCGATCCCATGGTTAGGGAGCCACTGTCCACACCATCGAATCCGGCAATAAATTCTTCATCCAGATCAGTAAATTTAGCCAGTTCATCTTTGAATTTGAGCTGAACATCCCCTACTGAACCATTACGATGCTTGGCTATGATAATCTCAGCCATTCCTTTGGTGGAATTTCCTTCAGCGTCCTGCAGTAATCCGAATCGTTCAGGACGATGAATAAACAGAACAAGGTCAGCATCCTGTTCAATAGCTCCTGACTCTCGAAGGTCAGATAGTTGAGGACGTTTGTCACCCGAACGCAGTTCAACTGAGCGGTTAAGCTGCGAGAGTGCAATGATTGGTATGTCTAATTCTTTTGCAATAGCTTTCAGTGAGCGCGATATGGTACTTACCTCCTGTTCACGGTTTCCTGAGCTATCGGTAGGTCCTGACATAAGCTGCAGGTAGTCAACAATGAGTAGTTGAATATCATATTGGATTTTCAATCTCCTTGCTTTTGCACGTAGTTCAAAAACCGATATCGCAGGAGTATCATCAATCAATATTGGGGCATCAACCAGATGCTTCAATTTAATCTCCAGTTGTTCCCATTCGTATTTTTTGAGGTTCCCATTTCTGATTTTCTCGGATGGTAATTCTGTTTCACTAACTATCATCCTGTTAACCAGTTGAATACTCGACATCTCTAATGAGAAAATTGCTACAGCTTTTTCATGATCCACTGCCATATTACGCATCATAGTCAGAACAAATGCTGTTTTACCCATTGATGGTCTGGCTGCAATAATAATGAGGTCAGATGGTTGCCAGCCCGAGGTTATACGGTCGAGCCTGATAAATCCTGATGGTACTCCGCTGAAGCCTTCTTCGCGACCCGATAATTCTTCAATTCTCTTTAGTGCCTGATCAATTACAGCATCAATCTTCTGGGTTTCCTTCTTGATATTACCCATGGCCACATCGAAAAGCTGACCTTCAGCAAAATCGATCAGGTCATCAACATCAATGGTATTGTCGAAAGCTTTTTCCTGTACTTCAGAAGAAATTCTGATAAGCTCACGTTGAATATACTTCTGGGTGATAATCCGCGCATGAAACTCAATATGGGCAGCTGATGCTACTTTGTTGGTTAGCTGTGTCAGGAAATACGGACCTCCTATCTGATCGAGCTTTTCGTTTTTCCTCAGCTCTTCGGTAACAGTTAGCAAATCAATTGGCTGGAGTTTTTTCGAAAGTTCCAGAATCGCTTCAAATATTATCTTGTGAGTATCCTTGTAAAAGCATGCTGCAGTTATTATGTCAATTACTGATACAATGGCATCCTTTTCAAGCATTATTGCTCCAATAACGGCTTCTTCAAGATCAACTGCCTGGGGAGGAACTTTACCTAATTCCTGTACAAGATCTTTAATTTTTTTTGATGTATCCGGTGCTTTCTTCTGTGCCATTTTTCTCCTTCGTGAGGTGCAAAGGTGCTAAAGAAAATTACTAAAAAAAATACTTACATTCGGGATTGTTGATAAGTAAGGCCAATAATAATGATACTGTATCCACCTGCAAAGATAAATCTGGGTTTAAGAGTAGTAAATCGCCGTGAGGACGGATTCCACAATATTGAAACGGTCTTCTATCCGACAGGTCTGACTGATATTCTTGAGTTCCTGCCGGATAAGACCGGTGCATTGAAGGAGGACAGGCTGAGCATCACGGGCTTACCAGTACCTGGTTTAGTTGATGAGAATTTACTTATCAAAGCCTGCCGGATGTTAAGGGAAAGAGTTGAATTGCCATATTTAATGATTCATCTGCACAAGAGGATTCCCATGGGGGCCGGGCTTGGGGGCGGATCTTCAGATGCAGCTTTTCTGTTGACGGGATTCAATCAATTGTCAGAATATCACTTGCCAGATGATGAACTGGAAGGAATTGCTCTAAAATTAGGGAGTGATTGTCCTTTTTTCCTACACCCGCGAGCCAGTTATGGTCAGGGAAGGGGAGAGGTACTGGAAGCTGTGCATGTTGATTTGGCTGGATATTATTTGTATCTGTTAAATCCAGGCATCCATGTTTCTACAGGGGAGGCCTACGCTGCTGTTGATCACAGCGGATCGGCTGGTGACTGGGTCAGGGTTTTGCAAGAGTCACCTGATAAATGGAGGGATGAGATTGTGAATGCTTTTGAGAAGTCTGTTTTTAAAACATATCCGGAAATTGAGGCAATAAAATCAGGACTATATGAAGCCGGGGCTGTTTTTGCTTCCATGTCGGGAAGCGGGTCATCAGTATTTGGTATTTTCAAAAAGGGGGGAAATCTTCCTGATCATCTTCAGGAAATCTGTATCTGGCAAGAGTTCATCCGGTAGGATAAAAAAAACCGCCTGAAAACAGACGGTTTTTCTTATATATCAATCTACATTATTTTTGTCGTGTTTTCGAGCTTTTTGACCGTGTTTTAGTCTTTTCGGGTAAATCGCTCAGCTCAATAAGAAGTTCTGCTCTGGGTACAATTACTCCTTCTTCCACAAGAATTTTCGATACAATACCCGCTTTTGGAGAATTGATACGATTTTTCATTTTCATGGCTTCCAGTATATACAAGCATTTTCCTTCTGAAACCTTCTGGCCTACTTTAACGCACATCTTCGCAACCGTTCCCGGAATCGGAGATGTAATCATATTCGGATCATTTGGTACCCACGGTTTCCGTTCAGTGAACTTCTTTGTCAGGGCGGTACGATACCGGGTCCCTTCAACATTGAAATAATGAAAGTGCTGGTTATTATCTTTTTTTGAAGTCATACCAGATACTTTAAATTATAAAGGAATTGAACCATGTTTACGATCAGGGGTTGGAGCATCTTTATACTCAGATACATCCAGTCCGTGGATCAGGAATTTACGTGTTTCTTCAGGTTCGATAACAGCATCCACATATCCTCTGGAGGCTGCTACATAAGGATTAGCAAATTTTTGTTTGTACTCCTTGATTTTCTGTCGACGCACTTTTTCAGGATCTTCAGCTGTTGAAATTTCTTTTCTGAAGATAATGTTAGCTGCTCCTTCAGGACCCATAACTGCAATTTCAGCGGCTGGCCATGCAAATACAAAGTCAGCATTAAGGTGACGGCTGTTCATGGCAATATAACCTCCACCGTATGCTTTACGCAGGATGACGGTAATTTTGGGTACTGTAGCTTCACTGTAGGCATATAATACCTTAGCTCCATGACGAATTACACCCTGGTGCTCCTGGTCAACACCTGGCAGATAGCCTGGCAGGTCAACGAGAGTGATAATAGGGATGTTGAATGCATCGCAGAAACGAATAAAACGTGCAGCTTTATCTGATGAATCTACATCAAGCACTCCGGCCAGTACAAGGGGTTGATTGGCAATGAAGCCTACTGAATTCCCGTTGATACGACCAAATCCGATAACAATATTTGCTGCGAAAAGCTCCTGTACTTCGAAGAAATCACTACTGTCGGTGACTGAACGAATAACGTCTCTGACATCATAAGGCTGTTTAGGATCAGATGGAACGATGTCTTCAATCTTGAATGCATTTTTTGGATTTCTCGGACGAAGGGCTCTAGCTTTGAGCTTATTGTTCCATGGAATATATGAAACTAAAGATTTGATTTGCTCAAAGCACTCTGCTTCACTTTCAGCATAAAAATGAGCATTACCTGTTGTTTCGCTGTGCACACGAGCTCCCCCCAGTTCTTCCATTGAGATTTCTTCACCCAATACAGTTTTGATAACTTCAGGTCCGGTGATAAACATTTTTGAGATTTTGTCTACAACGAAAACAAAGTCGGTCAAAGCTGGTGAGTATACTGCACCCCCGGCACATGGACCCAGGATAACAGAAATCTGAGGGATAACTCCTGATGCCAGTGTATTGCGATAGAAAATTTCGCCATATCCGGCCAATGAATTAACTCCCTCTTGTACTCTGGCTCCACCTGAGTCGTTAATTCCGATCAGGGGCACCTTCATTTTTAGCGCATGATCCATGATCTTTGTGATCTTGCGTGCATGCGTCAGACCGAGTGATCCCCCGGCCACGGTGAAATCCTGTGCAAAGATGCAAACAGGAGCACCATAGATCTTCCCGGTTCCGGTAATAACACCATCACCTGGAAGCTCTTTCTTATCCATGTCAAAGTCGCGACCTTCGTGACGGGCGAACAGATCATATTCATGGAAGGATTGTTCATCAAGAATGCTGATTATTCTTTCACGGGCAGTTTTTTTGCCCATAGCAAGCTGTTTCTTGACGGCTTTTTCTCCTCCACCCTGAAGAACCTGCTCTCTTCGCTCGACGAGTTCGCGCGTTTTTCTTTTTAGGGACATATGAGTATGGATTGGTTTATACTAACGATACTAGTCCAAAATGTCAATAAGTTCAATATCAAAAATAAGAACCATGTTAGGTCCGATTGGTCCGCCAGGACGTGGGTTCGCTCCGTAAGCAATTTCGCTTGGAATGAAAAATTTGAATTTTGAACCAACAGGCATCAGCTGAACACCTTCAGTCCAACCTGGAATTACACCATTCAATGCAAAATCAATTGGCTCACCGCGTTCGACTGAACTGTCGAAAACTGTTCCGTCAATCAAAGTACCATGATAATGAACTTTTACCTGGCTGGTAGCTTTTGGCTTTGCTCCATCACCCATTGTGATTACTTTGTATTGTAGTCCGCTGGCTGTTTCAACAATACCTTCCTCTGTTTTATTTTTTGCGAGGAAATCTTGTCCTTCTTTAAGATTATCACCAGAGCTGGCTTGCATTTCTTCCATCTGCTTCATCTGAGCTTTCTGGAAAAAGGTTTGTAGAATCTGGTTGCATTCAGCTTCAGGAATCAATACTTCTTCACTTTCCATTGATTTTTGGAAGGCATTTAAGAAGGCAGGGTAGTTTACTTCAGTGATTCCCATGCTTTTCATTGAGGAGGCACCATTAACTCCCAACGCATAACTTACAGAATCAATCTCGTTTGTCAGGCTAACTTTTTTATTACTGGTAATACCTTTCTCGGTTTCGTTGTTACAGGCTGTTACCATCAGGAGGGTAGCAAGAGCTACAAATGCAAGTTTCAAGTTGTTCATTCGTTTATGTTTATTTAATTGTTTCGGATTGAATCAGGACATCTCAATATAGATAAAACAATCATCTGTGTTGTATTAAGATTGTTTTGTTTTCGCTATGCTCTGATCATTTAAATTTTAATTATACGGGGATCAAAGGTAGGGCTAAATCATAATAAAAAAAAGCCGCCCAAAATGTATGGGCGGCTTGATGATTTTTGCTCTATTATTTCAATGACTCAAAGGCTTCACCAGAGAAAGGAGATAGGCTGGCTTCACCTATAAACTCTTTATAGCTGGCCCAGGGACCTGAGAAAAATGCATTAAATTTGTCAAGGAATTCGCCAAGGGCTTTTTCAGCTAGTTTTATAGCAATTTTAGCGGTGCCCGAAACGGGATCAAATCCGCGTGACAACGACCGTTGTGCTGAAGAAACTTTTGACTGCAAGCCGGGTTCTGAGCGTGTTATCCCCTGAGCTTTATCATCGACAGGTGGGCTGATGATCTCTTGTAATGCTTTCAGGCTATCCTGCATGGCAGAGCTTTGGCTTCTTAATTCCCGTATTTCTTCTGATCTGCCTTTAGGTATTTGCTTCAGAATAAGTTCAAGTGATGCATTTGCTTCTTTGATTAGTGTATTGGCTTTGCTCAAGGCCATTGCTTTTTTCATAAAAGCCAGGGTCAACTCGCGGCGCTCAAACAGATCTTGCATGTCATAAGACTCACGAGGGTCTATATTAATATTTATATAGCTGGAGTCAATTTCTCCTCCATAGCTATATGTAACCAGGTAAGTGCCGGGAAAAGCAGTCAAGCTTCCTCCACGTCCACCTCTTCGTCCACCAAACTGCTGACTACCTTCCTCTGTTTTCACCTGCAATTCTTTTGGCAGCTCTTCATCCATTCTCCAGGAGACGCGATTAATACCAGCTTTTGGATAATCTTCAATTGATTTGATCTTCTTGCTTTCGGCGTTGAAAATCTCAATTTTCACAGCTTCAAATTCGCGATTACTCTGGGTTCTTCCAAAAGCACCAAAACGACCACCCATTCCTCTGGGACGGCCTTCTCCCTGCATACGTGAAGGGCGTTCAGGGTTCATGCTTTCACTACCACTGTCTCTTTTTTTGGCTTTAATAGGTTCCTTTACTGAATAGCTTAAAATAGCACCAACATCCTTGTTTTCTCCTCTGAAATAGCCATCGCCAGGACCATATACCCCTGGCAAACTGGTTGATCCCATTTGATATCCGGCAGGAGAAGGGTAGGCTTTAATTGCTTCGTCGAGAACTCCAATTCCTTCTTTAGCGAGAATTCGCAAAGGGCGAATGTCATCAAGGATGTACAATGATCTTCCGAAAGTGCCGATAATTAAATCATGTTCACGTGGATGAATTTTAAGATCCATTGTTGGTACAGTAGGGTAGTTATTCGTCCATTTATTCCAGCTTTGACCTCTGTCGATGCTCATGTAAAGACCATATTCGGTGCCCATAAAAACCAGATTTGGCTCAAGCGGATCCTGGACTACACTTAGGCAGTAACCCCATACATTATCATCGCTGGCCACTTGTTTCCATGTTTTACCAAAGTCCAGGGTGTGATAGAGATAAGCACTAAAGTCGTTCTGGCGATAATTATTCACCACTGCAAAGGCCTCACCTTTATTATGATCTGAAGCATGGATGACTGGTACCCAGGCTTTATCCGGCAGGCCTTTAATTTTATCGATAGTATTTGTCCAACTTGCTCCTCCATCTCTGGTTATCTGGATGTTACCATCGTCTGTTCCGACCCAGATAATATCTGAATCCAGTGGACTTGGAGATATGGCAATAATTGTACAATGATTTTCAGCGCCTGTAATGTCGAAGGTTAGACCGCCGGTTTTCTTTGATAATGCAATTTTAGCTGTGTCATTAGTAGTGAGATCCGGAGAAATAATTTCCCAGCTTTCTCCTCTGTCAGTTGATTTATGTACGTACTGACTTCCATAATAGATAGTTGTTTTTCCTACCGGATCATGCGCTATTGCTGCATTCCAGTGAAAACGCAATTCTTTTCCTTCAGGATGGAGGGGCTTAACGCTTGTTGAACGTCCGGTAAGGCGATCATAGCGCCCTACATTACCGCCCTGTGACATGGCATATCCGTAGCGATTATCTGAACTGTCGGGTACCACATCGAAACCGTCTCCGCCCATTACGGTAATCCAGTCATAAAACTGAATTCCACCTCGTGAAAAATTGTAAGCCGGACCATACCATGAACCATTATCCTGCAGACCTCCATATACATTATATGGCCATTCCATATCATAATTTACATGGTAAAACTGCCCAAGAGGAAGGTTGGTGACAAAACGCCAGCTGGCACCACGGTCGTGAGTAATAGCCAGGCCACCATCGTTACCATCGATCATGAAATCTGAATTCGCGGGACTGATATAGAAGGCATGGTGATCGGGATGGATACTTGATCGCATGAAATTTTCGAAATTATTCCCTCCGTCTTCACTTTTATTCACTCGTGAGTACAAGGTGTAAATTCTGTCTTCATCATTCGGATCAACAAAAAGATCCCAATAATAGAAGGGCCGGTTTCCGATATTTTCCTCTGCACCTTTTCTCCATGTCATTCCACCATCGTTGGAGCGATAGAAGGCATTTTTCTCTGATTCCACGAGGGCATATACTCTTTTAGAATTGGATGCAGCGATTGCAAGGCCCATTCTACCCAGCTCACCTTTCGGCAGGCCTTCTTTTTCGCCTACTTTCTTCCAGGTTTTTCCACCATCCCATGTGATATGCATAGCTGATCCTTCACCTCCTGATTTCAGATACCATGGCCAGCGCTGATGTTCCCACATTGCAGCAATGAGTTTATTCGGATTACCCGGATCCATTACCAGATCAGCACATCCCGTTTTTTCGTTTGTGAAGAGAATATGTTCCCATGTATCACCTCCGTCAGTGGTTTTGTATACTCCCCTTTCAGGGTGAGGTCCCCATGGTGACCCGATTGCTCCCACATATACAATATCAGGATTTACAGGGTCAATAATGACGCGATGAATGTTCCTGGTTTTCTCAAGTCCTTTCAATTCCCAGGTTTTACCTCCGTCAATACTTTTGTATATTCCATAGCCCGAATTGAGACTGTTTCGTGGATTTCCTTCACCGGTTCCTGCCCAGATGATATCAGGATTAGCCTGATAAATACACAGACTACCGATCGAAGCCACTGCCTGATCATCAAAAATTGGTGTCCATTCCAATCCCCCTGTTTCAGTTTTCCAGATTCCTCCGGATGCTGATCCAATGAAAATGGTATTCGGTTCTGATTCAATTACATCAATTGCAGTTACTCGACCCGACATCCCTGAAGGCCCGATACTTCGTGGCGACAGGGCAGGGAATTTGTCCATATCGAGTTTTTGAGCATTGAGAGGCAGTACAAGCAAGAGGCTTGCAGCCAAAAAGAAAAGGGTTTTTAGTGTTTGCATAATGATTACTTTATACTTTGCAGATCAAATTTAGTTTAATGGCTGACTGATCACAATTATGAATAAAAACTATTCGTTAAAAAAGCTTAATTTGAGAAGGAAACTATGTCATCCCAGGCTTCTTCAATATGCCTTCGTTCAACATATGTTTGCCCGATCACCATCCGGAGGGTATATTTATTATTGACTTTTGTATGAGTAAGAAAAAGCTTTCCACTCCCATTAAGTCGGTTCAATAGCGATTCATTCAGTTCATCCAGTTTGTGCTGATTATTTTCTCCTGCCGGATGGTATCTGAAGCACACCAGGTTCATACTTCTTTTAGCCATAATCTCAAAATCAGGATGTTGAATCACCCAAGACTCAAAATCAGTAGCCAAAGTGATATGCTCACGAATTCTTTTTTGCAATCCGTCCAGACCGAAATTACGTATGACGAACCATAATTTCAGTGCCCTGAATCGTCTGCCCATTGGGATGCCCCAATCGCGATAGTCATTCACTTTTCCGCGTGATTGGGTTTTCAGATATTCAGGCAGAATCTCGAAAGTTCGTACCAGGGCTTCCTTATCTTTAACAAAATAGGCAGTGCAATCGAAGTGGGTGAACATCCATTTATGCGGATTAAAGACGAAGCTGTCGACATCCTCAATGCCTTCTATCATCCAGCGATATTCTGGAAGAATGAGGGCGGTACCAGAATAGGCTGCATCGACGTGAAGCCATAGTCCATATTTTTTGCAGATAGCAGCTACGGGTGCCAGGGGGTCGATGGCAGTTGTACCGGTTGTGCCCAGTGCGATAATCACACACAAAGGCTGGAAACCATTACCCAGATCATCAAGGATTGCATTTTCAAGAGCCTCAGGATCCATCGCCAAATCATTGTCAACAGGAGTCTTTACCAAACAGTTTTTGCCCATGCCGGCAATCTTCACAGCTTTTTCAATTGATGAATGTGTTTCTGTGGAGCAATATACTTTCAGCCTATCATCGGCCCGGTAGCCTTCTTTATTGATTCTGAATGAGGTTTTCATTTCACGGGCGGTGAGCAGGGCAGTGAGGGTGGCATTTGATGCTCCATCCTGAATTACACCTGACCATTCAGCCGGCAAACCTGTCATTTCTTTTAGCCAGTTCATCATTTGCTCCTCAAGCTCAGCAGCTGAGGGTGAAGTGTCCCATATCATACATTGGGTAGCCAGGGTAGCAGTTAGCATTTCAGCCAGCAAACTGGGATATGAAGCATTGGCTGGAAAGTAGGCGAAAAATTTTGGATTCTGCCAGTGGGTGATCCCGGGCATGATAATATTCTGAAAATCTTCCAGAATGTCATCCATTCCTTCTCCGGCTTGCGGCGGACTATCTGGTAATTGTTGTAAAATTTCTCCCGGAGAGACCCCTGATTTAACCGGTTTTTCCTCAATATTTTTATAATAGTCAACCATCCAGTCGACCATCTTATGGGCATGTTTTTGAAATTCTTCGAGATTCATCATAATCGGTTCTATATTTCAGCTAAATTTAGACATTCAAAATCAGATGTCCATGGATGAAAAAACTTTGCAAAAGACACAGCTTGAAATTATGGCTAAAGGCTTAGTGCCGGTTTTTAACCATGATGATAAAGATACTGCCTATCGTGTAATCCGCACTTGCTATGCAGCAGGTTTGCGAGTTTTTGAATGGACCAACAGGGGGCCTTATGCCATGCAGCTTTTTCCTGACCTGGTGAAAATGGTTAGGGAAGATTGTCAGGATATGCTTTTAGGAGTTGGATCCCTGGTTGATGAGCGTACTGCTCTGCGCTATGCCAGCTACGGAATTGATTTCATGGTGAGTCCGATTCTTGATCCTGAGATGTCAGAAATGTCAAAAAAAGCCAATCTGGTCTGGATTCCGGGCTGTGGCTCCGCTACTGAGATTCATCAGGCACAGAAATGGGGAGCAGGATTGGTGAAAGTATTTCCGGGTGGAGCACTTGGGCCAGGTTTTGTTAAGGCTGTGCTCGGACCTATGCCATGGTCATCAATTATGGTTACCGGCGGGGTGAGTACTGAACGGGAAAATCTGGAATCATGGTTTAATGCAGGAGCAAAATGTGTAGGAATCGGATCGAAACTTTTTACCAGTGATCTTATCATTGAGGGTAAAGAGAAAGAACTCCAACAAAAAATTGCTGAAGTTCTAGCCCTAATAGATGATTTACAAAAAAAGTAAAACTCTTGCTCAGTTGATAATGAGAGGTAGTGTGACCATGTTTCCATTGGTCATTACCTTCAAATGATATAAGCCTGACGAAAGGCCCATACCAATAAGGTTAATTTTTTCATCATAATGTCCAGCTATCCTGATTTCAGGAGCTATTAATCTGACTTGTTTGCCTGCCTGACCGATGAGCTCAATACCGAAGGTCTGATCTTGTTCCAGGTCGAAGCTAACGCGAATGTATTCTGTTGCCGGGTTGGGATAAATCTCCAGATTAATTTTTTCTTTTGTGATTTGCGGGTGAATTCCTGAGCTGGAATTAGTAAAATCCCATATCACTATACTCTGATGCATTCGACTATGTGATGATTTACGAATGTAATCTGTGGTGTCTAAGATAAAAACTGCCAGGCGGTTTGAACTAGGAAGAAAATTCTCTGACTGAATTCTGATGGAGTCAACATTACCTGCAATAGAATCAGAATTAAGCATCCAGCGCAGACTGAGAGTATTGGGATTGGGTTTAAGCAACTCCACAGAAAAATCGATCCATGGATCCACCAGAGTGAATTCTTCATCCTGAGGGGAGAAACTCCTGATAGGGTTAACCAGATCAAGTATCCTGGAGGCGATAGCTTCCTGGCATACCGGACAAAAATTCCTGTTCAGATAGCGCATCTCACAATTCTGATGAGGTCTTTT
Organism: Bacteroidota bacterium; assembly: GCA_018669475.1. Classification (GTDB taxonomy): domain Bacteria; phylum Bacteroidota; class Bacteroidia; order Bacteroidales; family UBA12481; genus JABHCC01. Next base: position 24,735 of record JABHCC010000092.1, read on the forward strand.
CCAGCTGGGGTCTTCACTGTGTGAATAAATCCCAACAGATCTGAATCCCATCCAGTCTTTCCATCTTACTACGGAGGGATCAGTTTCCTGAGTCATATTAATATTTTCTCTGGCATAACCGGCTCCCGCCCAGTATTCATCAGATAAACCGGCAAAAGAGTGTCCGATTTCATGAATACAGATTTCTGGTCCGTTTGAATGAGTGGTGCTAGTTGCCATCCATCCTCCTGAACCTCCATATCTGCTGTCGTTGACAACTACTACTACCTGGTCATATTGTGGAAAATTATCTTGAAGTACCGATTGTACTTTTGATGAGCGACGTGGTACTACTAAGCGCCAAATTCCTGAATTATTGAAACAGCTGCCGAAATAATTATTGATCAGGCTATCAGGATCGTTCGCTGCACCACTTTCTTCGGATGGTACCTGTATAGCAAAGCAATTAAAATAGTCGCGATATTCAGGATAGGGTTCTTTGCCAAATAAGGCATCAATCATCCAGTCAACATCATCACTAAATTTATCTAATTCCTCCTCCTGGTAACCATCCGGCAGGAAAACAATATTGATGCAATCATCAATCGTACCTTTCATTGACACAGTGTCAACGTCAAACTTCTGAGCATTGATCACCAGTGCCGGGAAAAGTATAAGAGTTAAGGTCAGAATTCGTTTGATCATTTTATTTTGAGTGTAAAATCAAAACCAAGACTGTCAGGCTCAAAGGCTTTGAATGATATGTGTTTAATATTTGTGTTATGGTTATAGCGAATTGAAAAAGCGACAGAATCATTGATCCTTGTTATTTTGTTGAGTTCGCCATTCTGATCAGCATATTCAAGAACTTCAATCAGGGGATGTTCAAAGTATGTTTTTTTTAAAACAAGCTGGGAATTGTTCATGAATATAATCTCTGCCGGAAAATCGTATTGTGAAATTCTTGAACCTGCTTCCTTGATTTTTCCCGGGCGTAAATCTTTTCTCAATTCATTTATTATGATGCCATTCTGAGAGTTAACAGCAGTAAAGTGGTGGAAGACAATTTCTCTGGCAGGTTCAGCCTTGTTATCCGGAGAGATGCCTGGTTTAAATGTGCCGCAAGCAGTCAATAGAAGGGTGAACAGTAATAATTGTGGCCAGACAATTCTCATGACTAGCAAAGCTAAGGTATTAACTAACATCAAATATGTTAATTTTGCATAAAAATTGAACATCTTCAATGATGATCGAAAACCTTGAAGTTTCCCTGATTTTGATCCTTCTTACTTCAGCTTTAGTAACCGGTATGGCCAAAGCAGGGATTAGCGGACTTGGATTGATTAGTATTCCTATAATGGCAATTAGCTTTGGGGCAAAGGCATCAACGGGGGTACTTTTGCCCATGCTCATCATAGCTGATATTTACGCAGTAATCTATTATCATCGGTCGGCTGAATGGAAATTGATTCTGAAAATATTACCTCCTGCAATTGTTGGTATTTTGATTGGGATTGTTACCGGGAATGCGATTTCTCCTGCCCAGTTTAAAACACTTTTGTCGGGTATTGTTCTGGTGATGATTATTATTATGGTCGTCAGGGATTTGGTTAAAAAAGACCGTAAGGTGCCAGATTCACCTTGGTTTGCGATTGTAATTGGCTTAGTTGGTGGATTCGCTACGATGATTGGAAATGCAGCAGGCCCGGTTTTTGCCGTTTATCTTTTATCCATGCGATTACCGAAGAATTCTTTTATCGGGACTGGAGCATGGTTTTTCTTTATTGTAAATGTTTTTAAAGTTCCCTTCCATGTTTTTGTTTGGGAGACTATAAATCCGATTAGTATTCAGTATAGTTTGCTTGCATTGCCAGTGATTATGCTTGGGGCCTGGCTTGGAATTCGAATTGTCAGACTATTTCCTGAAAAAGTGTATCGTTGGTTTATTGTAGTTAGCACCAGCCTCTCTGCACTGCTTCTATTGATGTAGAAATTCAGACTTTGTATTGAGGTTTTTTTTTCCTTTCTTGCTACTCTAATTTTAAAACCTTCTAATTATGAAAAAGATAGTGAAATTGATGATCCTGTCTGTAGCTTTGATTTTTGTCGGAACCAGTGTTTTTGCACAAAGCGTAACTGGTAAGTGGAAGACAATTGATGACGAAACAAACAAGCAGAAATCTCATGTTGAGGTTTACATGAAAGGTGGTAAACTTTACGGAAAAGTTCTCAAAACATTTGATGACGATGGTATTACACCAACAAATAAGCTTTGCGAAGATTGTAAGGATGAATTATTCAACCAGCCAGTTATTGGTATGCAGATAATCAACGGACTATCACGTGACGGTAAGGTTTGGAAAGGTAAAAGAGGTATTTTGGATCCGGGTAATGGTAAATTTTACAAAGTAAAAATCTGGCTCGATGATCCCAATACCTTAATAGTAAGAGGTTCAATCGGACCTATAGGAAGAAAGCAAACTTGGCATAGGATCAAATAATTCCTTTGGAATTATTTGAAAGGCTTAGGGCTTAGGGCTTAAGGAAAAAATAAGGCATAAGGCTTAAACCCTTTCTTTTCTTCCCTTAAGCCCTACGCCTTAATTTCTATTCCCTTATTTATCTAAATCTCCTGCCTCTTTGGGTGGCGTTTACTGGATTGGCATCCAGGGCCCACATTCCTCTTCCGTGGGTTGCTACTACTATTATGTTATCGCGTGGGTGAACGATCAGATCATGCACATAGCTTGATGGTAAATCACCCAGCACCTGCCAGTTTTCACCACCATCTTTTGTTACGAAAACAGCATTATCTGTTCCTGCATAAAGGACATCCGGATTTCTTGGATCTTCCCGGATTACATTTACTGAACCTGCCGGAATATTTCCTGAAATATCGGTCCATGTTTGGCCATAGTCTTCAGATTTCCATATATAAGCGGCGAAATCATCGTTTCGTTTGCCGTTCTGGCTCACATACACTGTGCTCAGATTAAAACGTGATGCAACAACGCGGCTCATCCAGCGGTGAGGAGCCATTCCTTTGGTAATCTCAGTCCAGTTCAAACCTCCATCTTTGGTAACATGCATACGTCCGTCATCTGTACCGGCATATAACAAACCGTATTTTATTGGTGATTCTGAGAGGCAGAAAAGTGTTTGATACTGAATATCACCCAGTTTATTTGGGTCGTTGTATGAGAGGTCAGGTGAGATTCTATCCCAGGTATTACCCATGTCATTTGAGCGGAATACATATTGCATGCCGTGATAAATGATATCCGAATTATGCTCTGAAAGTATAAATGGAGCTACCCACTGTCCGCGCAGAGCTGGTTCATTATCGAACATTACCGGAAGAATAGCTTTACGTTCACCTGTTCCCAGATTTGTACGGCTCAATGAACCATAAAATCCAGCTGAATAGACAATATTTGGATCTCTTGGGTCTATTGCATGACTTGATCCCTCTCCTCCCGGAGCTCGTTCGAAGTCCTGAGTTGGTATACGGTCTCTGCCTCTTGAGAGATCAACAGCGCCTCTTTGGCTGCCATGATCCTGAATTGATCCGTACACATGAAATGGGGTATCCATATCATACCAGAGGTTAAAGAATTGAACTGCTGGCAGGTTATCAGTGAAGAGTCTCCATGTTTTACCTTTGTCGTATGATATTACAATTCCACCATCATTAACATTGACCAGGTAATCTGAATTTTCGGGATCTATCCACAAACCATGATGGTCGCCATGCATGCCTCTTAGCCTGCTGAAAGTTTTGCCTCCATCTCTTGAAACATTTAGTCCTAATCCCATTGTGTAAATAGTATTCTCATCATTAGGATCTACTCGCATCTGGGCAAATACCCATCCATAAGTAGATGAGTGGCGTTCCATATATTTTTTTGTATCCTCAGTTAATCCACTAACCTGCTTCCAGGTTTTACCTTTGTCGTTTGAGCGATAAACTGTTGCACCTTTAATGATTCCACTTTTCAGACGTCCGTATGAATCAGTGGCACCACTGTTATCATCGGATTTGGCGATTTCATAATTGTCGACAAATGCATATACAACCTTATTATTTGAGCGGGCTATATCGATACCAATACGGCCTCTGTATCGGGCTTCGGGTAAACCATTATTAATTTGATCCCAGGTTTTTCCACCGTTGCTTGATTTCCAAATACCACTGCCGGTATGATTGGCATAAGTACGTGGGTCATTCCACTTGTCACGGGTACGTTGCCATGTTGTGGCATAAAGGGTATTCGGATCTTTTGGATCCATCACCAGGTCATTAGCCGCGGTCTCATCATCTATATATAATATTTTAGCCCATGTTTTTCCACCATCAGTAGTTTTATAAACACCACGATCAGGATTTTTTGTCCACTCGTGCCCACCTGCAGCTACATAAACAATGTTGGTATTCTTTGGGTTAATAACAATACGGGCAATGGTACTTGTGTTTTCAAGACCCATATTTTTCCAGGTTTTACCCGCGTCAGTTGACTTGTAAATTCCACATCCTGCATGTGAGGAGCGGAAAATATTTGCTTCACCAGTTCCTACCCAAAGAGTATTTGGATTTTTCGGATCAATTTCAATATCTCCGATTGAGCTTGTGACCTCATTCTCGAATATTGGCTCCCAGGTCACTCCTTCATTAACAGTTTTCCATACACCCCCTGATGCAGTTGCTGCATACATAGTGTAGCTGGCACCGCGAGGTTCAACAACAGCCACGTCAGTACAACGGCCACTGGTTTTTGTAGGACCGAGCAATTGCCAATTCAGATCTTTAAACTCAGACTTTTCTTTCATTACCTGATGCTTATCCCACATCTTCAAACGGGTTTTGCCGTCGAGGATGGGATCAGTTTGCTGACAAATACCAGCTGAACTGATCAGGAAAAGCATTAAGGCGACCAGGCTTAATAATTTAGATGTCTTGTGATTTTTCATAACAGCGTATTTTGATTTTTCGAACAGTGTTTGTTGAGTTCTTAATTGACAGTGTCGAGGTCCAGGGCAAACATACCCCGTCCGTGAGTGGCAATAATCATAATATTTTCACGTGGTTGAATCACAAGGTCATGCACATAACAAGAGGGCAAATCGCCCAGAATTTCCCAGCTTTTGCCCTGGTCTTTTGAAATGTACACACCTATATCAGTTCCAACATAGAGGATGTCAGGATTATTTATATCCTCCCGGATGACATTAACAGGACCTAAAGGAATATTAGCGGAGATATCTTCCCAATTTTCGCCAAAATCCTCTGATTTCCATACATAAATCTGAAAATCGTCATCCCTTTTTCCATTTTGAGTCATATAAACGCGGCTCAACTTATATTCTGAAGCAATTACTCTTGATATCCATTTGTGTTTTGGCACACCGTTCAGGATTTCTTTCCAGTCTTGTCCGCCATTTTTGGTAATATGCAGACGGCCATCATCGGTACCGGCATACAGCAATCCGAATTTCAGAGGAGACTCAGACAGGGCAAACAATGTTTGATAAGATATATCTCCAATTTTGTCAAGCTCATTGAATGTGAGATCCGGAGATATTTGTTTCCAGGTATTTCCACGATCGCGTGATCTGAAAACATACTGCATGCCATGATAGATTATATCGGGATTGTGAGGAGAGAGGATAAATGGTGCTACCCATTGGCCTCGCAGGGGTTTTTCTCCTTCATCCATTACTGGCAGAATGTTTTTATTATTTCTGCGACCACGGCTGTTGATGCTTGTACGTGAAAGACTCCCATAGAATCCGCATGAATATACTACCCCGGGATCACGTGGATCAACGGCATGGGTAGAGCCTTCACCACCTGGTGCAGAGTTCCACTTAACCGGCTGAATGCGATCACGGCCCCGCGAAAGATTTACTTCACCACTGAATGAGAAATGATCTTGCACTGATCCGTAAATTTTGAAAGGGTCACCCATATCGAAAGCAACATTATAAAATTGGATAACAGGGATATCAACGAAGTGTTTCCAGTTTCCACCGGCGTCATAGCTTACATATACACCACCATCATTTCCACTTAAGAGGTAATTTGGATTATCCGGATCAACCCAGAGGGCATGATGGTCCATATGTATCCTGCTTTCGCGTTTAAATGTTTTACCACCATCTGTTGAGGTGTTCAGAAAGAGACCCATTGTGTAGATTTTATTCTCATCCTGAGGATCGACCCTTATTTGTGCGAAAACCCAGCCATAAGTGCCTGAATGGCCTTCCATATAGCGTTTGGTATCTTTGTCTAGTCCACTGACTTTCTTCCAGGATTCACCTTTATTGCTCGATTTGTAAACAGTTGCTCCTTTGATTACATCTGCTTTCGGACGACCATATGCATCGCGTTGTCCGGCTTTTGCTTTGTAGGCAATTTCATAATTATCGAGAAGGATGTACAGTACATCAGGATTGGAGGGAGCGATATCAATTCCGATACGTCCTCTTTGGTTGGCTACTGGCAATCCGGTATTGATTTCATTCCAGCTTTTTCCACCATCAGTTGTTTTCCATATTCCTGTGCCTGAATAATTCTCGTAAGTTCTGGGGTCATTCCATTTATCTCTGACTCTCTGCCATGTGCAGGCGTACAAAGTGTTTGGGTCAGATGGATCCATTACCAAATCATTGGCGCCTGTCATTTCATCGATATAGAGGATATTCTTCCAGCTTTTTCCACCATCACTTGTTTTATAAACCCCACGTTCAGGATTTGTGGTCCACTCATTTCCTGATGCTGCCACATAAACAACTGAAGTATTTTCAGGATGAATCACAACCCGACCGATAGTATTGGTGTTTTCGAGCCCCATATTCTTCCAGCTTTTACCACCATCACTTGTTTTATAGATCCCACAACCAGCCATTGATGATCTGAAAATATTGGCCTCACCAGTACCCACCCAAACAACTTCAGGGTTTTTAGGATCGATAGCCAGATCACCGATATCGGTTGTTACCTGTTCATCGAAAGTGCTGATCCAGGTGTTACCTTCATTTTCGGTTTTCCACACACCGCCTGATGCAGTGGCCACCCAAATGGTATAGCTTGAACCTTTGGGTTTTACGGCTTCAACATCAGTGGCTCGTCCGCTAAGATTTGTAGGGCCCAGAAATTGCCAGTGGAGGTCTTTAAATTCTGATTTATCTCGCAATTGCAGCTGTTTTTGCATAGCTTCCAATCGGACTTTCCCATCCGTGAGGGGAGCTTTCTGAGCCATAGTTGTCATAGCAAACATGGCCAGAAGCACAAGTGTAAACGCTCTTTTCATAGCAGTGATCTAAGTTGATAGATTATAAATAAATTAGTTCTATCAAATTTAAATAGGAAAATCGTAGAATGAAAAGCTAAGCTGATATTTAAGCTTTTTTAACTTATTTTCTTAGTCTGAACTTTAAATTTCCGCTTTGCACCAGTTCTTCATGTGATATGAAGAATTTCGAACCTTTCAGGTAGGGGTATTTAGCAGGGTCTTTATCACATTCAATAATAAGTTCACCTGCCGGATAAAAGTCGGGGTTGAGTTTGATTATGACTTTTTTGAACACAGGAGTAGTAAGGGCATAAACGGGATCGCCCGGTGTTACCGGATATATCCCCATCATGGCGCACATAAGCCAGGTGCTCATTGTGCCGGCATCATCATTACCAGGCAGGCCATCGGCTTTGGTGGAGTACCACTCGTCAATGCAGTACTTAACATACTTCTGAGTACGCCATTCTTCTCCTTTCACGAAATTAAAATACCAGGGATAGCCCATGTCGGGTTCATTGGCCATGTCGTACAATGAGTCTTGAAAACAGGTTTCCAGCTTCTCTGTAAAAGCTTTGCCACCACCCAAAAGATCTATCAATCCGGGAATATCATGTGGAAGGGCAAAACTGTAGTTCCATGATGTTCCTTCATGAAAACCATGGCTGGGAGCAAAATTTTCACCCATTTTGGGGTCGAAAGGCTCATAATAGTCCCCTTCGGGCGTTACCGGACGGAGTAAACCGTATTCGGGATCGAAGTATTTCTTGTATCCTTTTGATCGTTTGAGCAGAATCTCATATTCTTTGTCTTTTCCGATTGCTTTAGCAAATTGAGCAAAGGCATAATCAGCTGCATAGTACTCAACTGCCTGTGATACTGAGTTGTCGTGCGGGCTGGTGATTGGGATGTAATGATTTTCAAGATAGAAATCATTATCTCTCCGGATAGTATTCTCGTTTCCGGGTGAAAAGGCATGATGATACATCGCTTCCCATGCAAGGTCTGTGTTGAAGCCTTGTAGTCCGCGCATATAAGTGTCAGAAATTACAGCCAAAGCAGGATCTCCTTCCATAACGTGAAATTCTTGTCCGGCAAACTCCCATTTTGGCAATGCTCCGCTTTCTTTATACATCTCAAGCATAGTGTTTACCATTGCAAGCTGCTGATCGGGAAAGATGAGGGCTTTCATGGGGTGGAAATTGCGGTAAGTGTCCCAGAGGGAGAACATTGTGAAGCGGGAATCCCCGATTGCATCGGGGCTGACGGGAATTGGGAATCCCCGATTGGATCGGGGCAGGCGGGAATCGGCTATTTTGTTTGATTCCATTTCGGGATATTGGCCGTTTATGTCGTTTAGGATATTTGGGTGGAGGAGGGTGTGATAGAATGCGGTGTAGAACATTTCTTTTTGCTCTTTTGTTCCTCCTTCAAGCTGGATGGTGTTTAGGTATTCTGACCATTTTTGGCGTGCTTCTTCACGTACTTTATTGAAACGGAAACCTTCTTGTTCGGCATCGAGGTTTTCGCGTGCATTGGCTATGCTGACGTAAGAAATCCCTATTTGTACCTGGATTTTCTCATTTGGACGGGTATTATACGTGAATACCATTCCAATATTTTCGCCAACCATTTCTTTCTGATACTTCTCGTATAGTTTGTAAGTGCCTGAAGTTGATGACCAATTACTTTTATCTCCTGCAAGCTCATCGTGGAATTTCCAGTATTGGGTTTTCTCAGGGGCTTTAGATACACGCAGAACAAAATAAACAGGAAATACATCCTGGGGATTATAGCAGAACGTTCCCAGCATTTTGAATCCTTCAATCTCTGTGTCGGAAACTTTTTTCAGATAAGCCCCCGTTTCGTTTGTGAGTCCAAGTCCGAGGTTTAGCAAGATATGAGATTCTCCGGCAGGAAATGCATAACTTGATATGGCAGAACGGGTTGTTGTGGTCATTTCGGCAATTACCCCCGATTTTTTGAGAAAAGCACGATAATATCCGGGGTAGGCTGTTTCATCGAAATATGTGGATCCGTATTCATTATGATCAACTGTTAGCTCACCGGTTGTTGGCATTAATAATATGCTACCCAGGTCGGGGCAGCCTACAGAGCTGAAGTTTACATGGCCGAAACCGGTAATCACCTTGTTGTCATGCCAGTAAGGTGTAGAACACCAACCTTCATCCATATTGTAAACATTTCCTTCAGTTTTGGTAACATTGAAAGGTACAGCAGAGATCATGCCCATTGGATAAACCGCACCGGGATTTGTGGCTCCGTAATTGATGCTTCCGATAAAAGGATTGACATAGTCATAAGGTTGCATCTGGTATTGTGCCGTAGCAAACTGAAAACAAAAAAGTGTTAAATGGAGGGAGAGGATTAGGTGGAGGTTCTTCATGCTTTGATTTTGGATAAAGGTAGATTAAAAAAGTTTTCAGTCATCAGTTATCAGTCTTCAGCTAAGAAAAAAGAAAAGTCTTCAGTCTTCAGCAAGACAAAAAAAGTCTTTAGTTTGGAAATCGTTTGGGGGGTGGGCTGAATTCTGTTTAAATGTCTTCGCTGCTTAGTTCGAATTTTTGGGTTTTTAGTATTGTTCCGTCTATGGAGTCGGATGAGAATCTTAGGTCATATTCTGTGTTTGGGAGGATTTCGAATACTGATATCATGAAATCATATTCGCCGTGTGGCATTTTTACTGAGTCGGTGACCAGGGTGCTGTGAACAGGGAGGTATACCAGATCGCCGGGGCCACTACCAGTTATGGTAAAGATATCAGTGGAATCAAGAACCATGTAGTTTTCTTCATCTACTTGTTTTCTGAATATTTTTACGAATACATCAACGGTTTCCTCTTTATCAATATCTACATCCAGCAGGAGAACCTTGTTTTGAGCATAGCCATCGCCATCATTATCAATGATGACGGTCCAACCCAGTGATTCGGTATTGAGGGAGTACAGATATCCATCTTCAAAATCATTCTCGAATGGAATTTCTTTAAGGGATGAAGTTTGCTCACCTACATATATCAAAA
>JABHCC010000093.1 GCA_018669475.1 Bacteroidota bacterium
AATTAAGAAGATCAATGCTGAGATTGATGAAGCCAACAAAGTGACTGCCAAATTTCAAAAACTCCAGGAACATTTTGGTCATGGATACGTATTAGATAATCCGGTGTAATTGAGCACCTCATGCCTATTTAAAATGAGCACCCGATTCCGGGTCAAAGTGAACATAGTTTGCCGGAACAATGTGAGCAGTCTTTTCCGGACCAAAGTGAGCAGTTTTTCTTTCAGCAATTAATCAGATCCCTTTCCTGGGTGACTAAGCTGTAATTTAGTGTGTTAAATCATTAAAAATCAGCAAAGTCATGGCAAACAACAGGATAGGAATTATGATAATTAGACAAGTAATAAGACTATATACTCAGGGGAAAAAGAAGTACTACATCAGTAGAAACCTTGGTATATCCAGAAACACAGTGGATAAATACCTTGCTGGATTTATTACCCACGAGTTAGACTGGGATGATATTAGCAAGATGAGCGATAAGCAGCTCATGAAGTTATTTGAAGCCCCTAATCCACCACCATCTCATAGGTATATTGGACTTGATGATGAGTTTAAATCACTAGAGAAACTATTGGGGAAACCAGGCCAGACTAGACATACCTACTGGTTGGATTATATTAAAAGAAAGCCAGATGGATATAGTCGATCCCAGTTTGGAGATCTTTTCCGTCAATGGCAGAAAAAGTCAAAGCCAACTTTGTCAATAGACCATAAAGCAGGAGATAAACTGTATATTGATTATGCTGGAAAACGACTTCATATTGTTGATCTACACACAGGAGAAATAACCCCGGTAGAAGTTTTTCTTGCAACCTTGGGCTTTTCCCAGATGACATATGTTGAAGCTAGTCCAAGCCAGAAGAAGGAGGAACTAGTAAAAAGCCTTGGGAATGCCCTTCTGTATTTTGAAGGTGTTCCTCAGGTTGTTGTCCCTGATAATTTGAAGTCTGCCGTTAAAAGGGCTCGCCGGCATGAGCCAGAGATAAACGAGACTTTCCAGGATTTTGCTCTCCATTACCGTATGTATGTTCTTCCTGCCAGGGTAAGAAAGCCACAGGATAAAGCCTTGGTAGAAATTGCAGTTAAACTGGTATACCAACGTATTTATACTGAACTCAGAAACAAAGTCTTCTACTCTCTTCCCGAGCTCAATGCAGCCATTTGGGAATTACTGGACAGGTACAACAAAATGAACTTCTCTAGGCGAGAATACTCCCGTTATCAGGTATTCCATGAGGTTGAAAAAATGCACCTTAATCCTCTTCCTGAAGAAAAGTATGAAATCCGTAAATACCATTTAGGAACTGTACATAAAAACTGCCATGTATTGCTGAGTGTTGATCAGCACTATTATAGTGTACCTCACAATTTTATAGGAAAGAGGGTGAAAATAAAATACACTGCTGAAGAGGTTTGGATATATCACCAGTATGAACAAATAGCATATCACCGGCGGGATAAAACCAGATATGGTAAAACCACTAATACTGAACATCTAACTAAAGCCCACCAGGCCTATCTGCTCAGAGGACCAGAGGAGTATTTGGAAAGGGCAAAAGAGATAGGTGAGAATACCCATCAATTAATAGAAAAAGTACTTGCCAGGACTCTATACCTGGAGCAGAACTTCCAAAGTTGTCAGGGTATACTTCAACTAAGCCGTAAAGTTGGTCCCCAACGGCTGGAAATGGCTTGTAAAAGGGCTCTGGCATACGATAAGCCTAGTTATACAACAATACAAACCATATTAGAAAAGGGCCTTGAAAAGGCCGGCGAGGAGACCAAAATAATCAAGCTGCCAGGCCATGATAATATCCGTGGAAATACATATTACAAATAACTCTATACGATGGAAAGAAATCAAATATTAGAAAAGATGAAGCTGCTTAAGCTATGGGGTATGCATCGCAACTTCCAGTCGAATCTGAACCAAACAGAAACAGATCGGTATACCCCTGATGAACTACTGATCATGCTTCTTGAAGCTGAATGGGATGATCGTCAAATCAGGAAAATACAAAGGCTGATAACCACAGCCAGGTTCCGATATATGGCATCAATTGAAGAGCTCATTTATGATCCAGAGCGTGAGTTGGAAAAGAACCAGATGATGCGTTTTGCTGAGTGTGATTACATCCTCCATCATCACAATATCCTGATAACAGGAAGTACTGGCGTGGGAAAAAGTTATCTAGCTTGTGCCCTGGGTCATCAGGCTTGTCTGAAAGGATATCGGGTACTGTACTTCAATCTTTCAAAATTATTGGCCCGATTAAAAATGATGAAAGCTGATGGCAGTTATCTCAAAGAAATCACCCGGTTAGAGAAGCAAGACTTACTCATCCTCGATGACTTTGGTCTACAGCCAATTGATGATCAAAGCAGGTTGATATTACTGGAGATCATAGAAGATCGGTATGATATGAAATCTACCATTATAACTTCTCAGCTTCCCGTAGGCAATTGGTATGAGGTAATCAATGAAAAAACTATTGCCGATGCTATAATGGATAGATTATTACATAAGGTTTATAGGATAAATCCGAAAGGAGAATCAATGAGAAAAACCAGAAAAAGAATTAATCAAAATAATCAGTAAATTTAAGATGGAAATGGATCGCGTTCTTTGTTGAAAATATCACTTAAAACTGTCTGCTCAGTTTGCTCCGGAATCAACTGCTCACTTTAGTCCGGTTTTGACTGCTCAGTATGACGGTTCTTCGTCAAATTTGGGGAAGCTTCATCCCGATTGAGACAAGATCACCTTCTTCCGCAGTAGCTCAAAGCTTGCTCTTCCATACATCTGTCGTTTTATACTCTTTATTCTATTAACATGTCCCTCTACTGCTCCATTACTCCAACTCATGTTGATCCCATTTTCAACAGCCTTAATATCTCTTAATAAACCTCTGGCAAAGGATTTCAGTCCGGCTAATTTGTATTTTGAGTGGGTAACAAAATCTATCCATCTTCTGATATTCCCACAACCTCTTGCCAACATTGTTTTAAAGATTCTTACCAGTTTACGGACGATTCTTAGTTCTGTAATATTATCCAATAATGTTTGCAGGTAGAATTGCTCATGGTGATCGGTAATGTCGGTTAAGTTAAAACCAATGTATTTAGCTAAATTCCTGGTGCTTAGTGGTTTTATATATGGAATTTTAGGTAGAGGTATTTCTGAGTATCCATTGGTTTCTATTTTATAATTTTCCTTGATTAGCTTTATATTCTCGCATCCCTGTGACCTCCCACCTGTATATCCCAGCTTTTTGATCTCTCGAAATATGTCCATTAGCTTATACCCATTTTCATTTAGTCGGGCTACAATAAGATCTGTAAATACTTCAATGTTTGTTGATTTAGAACCTTTTCTAGGAGATAATGATTCTTGATTGAAATATGATCGAATTGTATTCCGACTCATCTTCAGGTCTGTTGCAATCCTTCTGATTGGAGTACCTTTTGCCTGAAGTTCCTTGACTTTCAAAAAGATGTCCAGCCTTGGATCATTCTTAATGGCAATTGATTCATGAACTGACGTAGCTGATTGGACATCTTCTTTTTTCACCTTGATACTAATAGATATATTTTCTGGGACTTCTAGAAGCTCAATGGTCTTAGCTGTGATCAGAGATCTTATCTTTTTCCTAATACTCTTGAAATAGGCGTCCAAAGCATCAGATAGATTCATCAATAAATGAAATCGGTCTGCTATTTGAACGGCATTAGGACATGCCTCTATAACAGCAGAAGCATACGAACTGGCCCGATCTCTGGTAACAATCTTAACATCATTGTATTTTAATAACCAGTTCTTTAAAACCTGGCCATCTCTTGAGGGAAGCAAATCAATGGGTCGTGATGTTTCCATATCAATAAGGATCGTTCCGTAGTTGACCCCTTTCCGAAATGCCCAATCATCAACTCCAAGCACTCTAGGTTGTTTAATCTCAGGAAGTGGTTGTTTTAGTGCGATTCGGGTCAGTGTCGAAGCACTTACCTTCAAGAATAGCAATGCGGCCATCCTGCTTCCTTGTTTTCCTGTGAGCTCGATAGAAAGTCTATCCAGCAGTTTTGATACCCTGACTGTCCTTCTTGAATATCTAATCACATGGGATATTTGCTCTGAAAATACCTTCCGATCGCATTTTTGATTTTTGCATTTAAACTTTCTGGTTCGAAGTTGAATTGTAGTACTATTTTGGAAAACCGGAAGATCCTTTACAGTTCTGTAGTAACGATCATGAATGGAGTAATTAAGCCTTCCGCAAGCGGGGCATCGAGATCCTTTAGTTCTACTTGATGCATAAATCGACAATTCATTTTGTTGAAAGTCGACTTGAATGATCTTTAGCTGAGGCAAGTCAATTAATTGGGATAATCTCATAAGTAGTTGTTATTTAACTACTTAAGTTAGTGATTTGTCGTCAATTTAACAATGCAAATCATAGGCTTATCGTCTAGTTATCAACAACTTATGTTGATTTCTGTATTTCTGAAAGCTTCCCCAAATTTGACGAAGAACCAGTATGACCGGATTATCTACGTATGGCTCTTCACCCAAAAATAAATGCAAAAGAGAATCACAACATTTGCAATAGCTATTTGCCTGATCCTATCCGGATGCAACTCGCTAAGTACCTACCCTTTAGAGTACTATGAAGTAAAAGCTCATGGGGCACCACCTCAAATGAAAGCAAGAATGATTAGTGACCATTCATCAATCCGGGCAGGACAAACCTTTAAATTGGGTTTGTTTTTCAGCTTACAGGAAGGCTATTACACTTATGGTGCTGAAAAAGGGAAGGATAATCTTCCGACAGATTTGAATATCAAGCTGCCAGATGGATTCTCAATGATTGAAGAATCCTGGCCAGCACTTAAAGATAAGCCGGGAAAAACAGCAGCAGTCAACGAGAAGGTTTACGACAGTGATTTTAAGGTGATCTATACCATTCTTGCCCCTTCTGTTCTTGCTGAAGAAATATTAATTCTTTGTTCTGGCAACTGGCAAGTTTGCAGAGCAGAACTGTGTGCAATGGGGGGAGGAGAATTTGAATTGAAATTAGGAACAGGCAGAAAGAAAAAATCTGAACTATTTAGACTATTTCAGCCTACCAATCAAAAATCCTATTAAACCGCTATTATACCCCTCCAGACATCCTTATTTTACTGACTATAAAGATTTACTGAATTACCCTCTTTTTGGTTTCAGAAAATTCAAGCAAGGAAGTAGTTATTCAATTGTTCACCAGCTCAAGCTCGTATATAATTGTTGTGTTGGGAGAGATCACAAATCTTTTGCTTCCAGGAATATTTTTTCCATAAAACCCACTTTTGCCATAAGCCAAATCTGAAGGAACTATCAAAGCCCTTATTTCTCCAATCTTCATTTCCATTAAAGCATCATTTAATGCCGCACCTATACTTGATTCTCCAAGTTCGTAGGCAAATATTTGAGCATTTTCGCCAAAAGAGGGATTTCCATCAGCTGAGCTACTAACAAAGCTTACTCCATTAAACAATTCTCCTCTATACTTAACATTTAATAGGTCTCAATTTTAACCTTTTCTCCTTGTCCTTCCTTAATCACCTTATACCTATAGCCAACAGATGCAGGCACAGCATCTGGCCACCTTTCTTGAATTATAGCTTCTTCTTTGTCCTTCCTTTCTTGATCCAGTTTATTTACCTTCGCCCATTGCATTTCAATTAGCTTTTCAAACAACTCAGTATCGGGCTGGAATGCTCTTGCTTTCCTTCCCTTCCTGATAATCTTAATGCTTTCGAAAAGATCCCCTCTTTCAATACTAAGCAAAATATCCATCCCTTCAGTCACATGGCCGAAAACAATATAATCACCATCAAGATACGATCTGTCTCCCAGGGTAATACACCACTGATCACTATTTGTGTGTGGCCCTCCATTGGCAAAATTCAACATCCCTGCTTTATCGTGACTAAGGTCAGGATGAATTTCATTTGGAAATCTGTATCCGGTTCCATTATTTTTCTCTCCTGGAGGAGATCCTCCCTGGATAACATGACCCGCTTCTACTCTGTGAATAACTGATCCATCGTAGTAGGGAGTACCCATCGGATAGGATGCATTTTCAATTGTTCCTTCTGCCAGTCCAACGAAATTTGCTACTGATAAAGGAACTTTCTCATATTCAAGAAATGCTGTTATTTTTCCTTTGCTGGTATTTATTTCAGCGTATACTCCGTCTTCTGAAGAGCAGGAAACCAGAACGATCAACAGGAAACAGGAACTAAATAGAAAGTGCAGCTTTTTCATAAAACAAAAATAGCAGACTTGAGATAAGTCTGTTTAAATTCAAACTCTGGTGGACAAATTGTTAGTTAAAGTTAAGAGATACTTTTAAAAATAAAACTATCGTCACATGTTGATTATTATGAACTGTTGTAATGTTGCAAACTCCCT
>JABHCC010000094.1 GCA_018669475.1 Bacteroidota bacterium
GTTTATGATAATATGCGTGTTGCGGTGGCTCGGTTTGTTGGTAAAAATGATAAAAAGCCCACCCAGGCACTGCTTCAGCTAAGCGGATATTATCACTTTCATTTTCGTTTCTGTAATGCCGGCAAAGGCAATGAGAAAGGTCATGTTGAACGTAGTGTTGAGTATATACGGCGAAAAGCATTTAGCAGGCTTTATCAGTTTGATGATTTTGATCAGGCCCAGGCTCATCTAGGGAGCACATGTAAAAAGGAGAATACCCGGAAGCTCCCAACAGAGGATTATAGCAAACAGGATTTGTTTGCCATTGAGAAGCCATATTTATGGCATTATCCGGGGAAAATGCAATGCTTTGACCAGCAGACCTACAAGGTTGATAAATATGCAACGATTTGCTTTGCTAACAACAGGTACTCGTCACCGGATCATCTAGTTGGCAAGATGATTGACGTAAAGATTTACGCTCAGAAATTGGAACTTAATTATCAGGGGAATAAAGTTGGAGAACATCCTCGCAGTTATGATCGGTATAGTTGGACATTATGCCTGGATCATTACCTGGACACCCTTTTGGTTAAGCCAGGAGCATTAAACTACTCAGCAGCACTAAAACAGGCACCCAATTGGGTCAAAGAGCTCTACACTACCCATTTCTCTAACCAGGCCAAGGCTTTTATTGAGCTGCTTCAGTATTGCAAGAAGCATGGTTATGGTGAGAATAATGTAACAAAGGCAGTTAAGTATTTAGTGGATGTATGTCCAAATAGTATTAGCTCTGAAAAACTCATGGCTGTTCTTGGTAATAAGCCTGTTGACTCTAATGTAATAGTCACTGAAGGCGAGATCGAAACATATTCACGCCAGCAATTATTTGAGTTATCTAATCTTCTGACACAGGACTAAAAACAAAATCATGGAACAAGTTATAAAAGATAGAATCAATCATTTAAGCAAAGAACTTCGTCTGCCTACTTTCAGGAATCAGTTTGAGATAATGGCCAGTGAAGCTGCTGAAGAGGATCTGGTTTATGAGGAATACCTGCTCAATCTCATGGAACAAGAATACCTGACCAGAATAGAGAACCGGAAAAAAGCCAGTATTCGTCTGGCTGGTTTTTCTGAGAAATTATACCTGAGTGATCTCAATAAAGATGAACTTCCCAGTGAAGCTGCTGAGAAGCTGTCCGTTTTACAAAGGCTTGATTTTATTGCCAACTCTCAAAATATTATCATGTCTGGTAATCCTGGAACAGGAAAAACACACATGGCTATAGGGCTGGGTATTAAAGCCTGCCAACAAGGATACAGGGTGTTTTATACCACAATATCCCGACTTCTTACTCAGATCAGGGAATCCCGTTCCGAAAAAACACTTCGTACCCTGGAAGGTCGATTTGAAAAGTTCGATCTGGTTATATGCGATGAATTTGGTTATATCTCTTTTGACAAACAGGGAGCGGAGCTGCTTTTTAGCCATCTGAGCCTGAGAACAGGCAGAAAGTCAACCATTATTACAACTAACCTATCCTTTGACCGCTGGGACGAGATCTTTCGAGATCCGGTACTGACTGCCGCAATGGTAGATAGATTGACTCATAAAGCCCACATAATCAACATGAATGGAAAATCATATAGAATGAAGGAAACACAGAGAATGTCTAAAACAAAAAAGCTATGAAATTACAAATCAAGCCTTTTTCCCCAGAGGGGCTAGCCCCTCTGGGGAAAAAGAAGTTTATCTCAAACAATCAATTTAACTTGGTAATTATTATGAAAGAAAAGTGGTACCTTTTCAGTTGAAATGGGTGGAACCTTTTCAATTAATAGAAACATATGAGCAATAGTAGATGAACGTAGTGCTTGAACATTTCTAAAAAACTCTATCATCTCGGGAAGCTGCAAACTCTTATATTCAAGAAATGCCTCAAATTTACCAATCCCTTGAAGGTTATCTTTCTTTATATCAATGCCTTTTATTAGTTCTTTTTCATTTAACGAATCAATAAATATTTTCGTTAACGCAAGAACTTGCTCGTCAAACTCTTTGTCATTATCCTCACTCGTTAGCAAATGAAGAGATTTGAAATAATAATAATCTTCTTTTGAAAGTGGCTTAAACAAAGACCATCCAAATTCTTTTACCCATGATTCATCAAATTGAGAAAATTTCATCTTTAGATATAAGTCAAGACTCTCCGGATTACAAGGCACACCTTCAAAAAATCGCTTGTGGGCAGTATAGCTAAAGCCTTCTTCTCTTGGCGGTATATTGTAACTTTTCCAATACAACTGTTCTTTATAATGGAGCTTACCTAAGTCCCCAAGCAAAACAATTACATAGTCCTTACAGCTGTTATCAAGTCTAAGAGACCATATTGAATGACAAGAAATATAACCATCACTTACAGAATACTTTTTAGGATTATCGTAATACTTTTTAAGTACGTCCTTTTCAAAGAACACAGGCGTTACATAAAGAGGAGAATCTGGATTTTTCCCAAAATAGTTTCCAAGTTTTTCCTCATCACATGTAAAATATTTGTTGCGGCCATTTTCATCATAATCAATAATGAATTCAACGAATTCATTAGGTTCTTCGATTGTTCCCCAAATATTGGGTTTATAGTTTTGAATTTTTTCTATTAAAACCTTACCCATTAGCCAACTTTGAGTTTTATCATCTCTTAAACGCCTATCACTCAGATCAAATAATCTGTGGTTGTAAAAACAAGTTTCTGTTGAGAGGTTCTCATCGAGTTCTTGAATTCCCAATTCGGTAACAGCCTTTTTGCTAAACCGCATAAAATCAAAGTAGATTAAAAAATTTACATTTCTCGCTGAAATATAATCCTTTAGAAACTTTAATTTAATAAAGGCCTCATTCTGACCTATCCTTGCAACAACTTGCTCATCTCCATTACTATCTGAATATATATATTCCTTTTTATCATGTGATGTAAATTCTTCGTATAAATTGTGATATAATCTAAATTCCTCCGATAATTCAAGATAATTATCTCGTTGTCCTAGTTCTTCTCTGTAATAAATCAATGGCTCAAAGCCTTTGTCACTAAACCTGTTATATTCAGTAATTTCCTGATTGTTCTCGAAATATGAAGTGAATCCTGGTCTACCATTTCCATATATCAATTCCCAAGAATAATTCTTAAGTGCATCTTGTACTTTTGAAGGTGCTATTAAAGCAGAATACAATCCACCATTTTGTACATCCTTAAAATTGTGTCCAAAACTAAAAACCATAACCCATCCTTTATCAATGAATTTGGATTCTATCTGTTTTTTTATGTCTTCGAATAATAGTTGCATGCTGTGTTCTTTGTATATAGCCTAACGGTGCGTGTAAGTTTTAAAGCGGATTTGCGTGTGATTCTATGTTTGGATACGGACGAGAGAATGAGCTGAAATCCGCGGCTGGCATACCCCTGAACCCGCTTTTAAATTTATTGATAGCGGTAGTTTTTTATTTTTATCTGCCCGGATACCATTTTTTGATGTAATCAATGTCGTTTTTTGATAAAAAATAATTCATTCCAACGGTGTATTTATATCCTGTCAAGGCTCCGTCAATGGGATAGAGCATTATTGAACGACGATCAAAAATTGAATTAGAAATTTTCGATTTGGTATAAACTGCAAATATATTATTGTCAACATCAGCCTGAGTCCAACCTTGTGTTGCTGAATAATATCTATAAACTGCAGGTTTGTCCCATGGAATATTTGCTGGAGGACTTTGATGTTCATGAACACAACCAATCGCATGTCCAAACTCGTGAAGAACTGTTCTGCTAAATTCGTTGTCAGGAGTGGTTGAATCAAACCAACCAAAATTCATTGTAGGTTCTGTCTGGTCAGTGACATTTAAACAGTCTACACCAATATAAGACCAAGAGCCATTTCCAGCCTGAAAAGAAATTCTAATTTCTGAGTCTCCGTTGTCGACGAAGTCAAAGTCCAAGTTTGCAAATCTTGACCAAATGAGTGCTTTTTCTTTCACCTTGCCTTTAAGAAATTGTGTACCTCCCAAGAATCTAATTCTAATAACTTTACCATTCGCCCATTTTTTATCTCTCCACATTGCAAGTTCTAGTAAACTATTCTGTCTATCATTACTTAAAGTATGAAGTAGTGACATATTTTTTTCTTGAACTGCACGGTTTAAGAACTCTTTAGTTACCGTGTCAACTTGCTTGGTTTCTCCATTTCTTTCAAGTATTAAATTAGTAGGCCGTTCTTTATAGGCGTTATAAAGTCCAAAAATTGGATTAGGTGTTCCACCTTTTTTATCAATGCAAACTTTCATATTGTATGTCGTTGTTAAATTACCGAAAACGATTGTACATCATGCATATGCCTGTTATATCACAGTAATTTAGTTTAAGAGTTCCATATAGCGATCTACCGTGTTTGGGTATATGTAATATCCGATATTCAAGGTAGCCTTTTGTTTTTGGTTCGTATGACTAAGATAGGGATTTCAAAGGACTGGGCAGTGCCGCACTGATATAATTTATCAAAATGCCTTCAGCTAAATGGGAAGCTGATAGGGATTTACCTGTTGGAGTTAAACATCCTCTTTCCGCTTGACAAAAAAGGGGCCAAAGCCCCTTATTTCAGAGTAAATTTTCATCAGCAAATGAAAAGTATGATTCCTCCGAAAGAATTATATGGTCAAGAACTGATATGTCAAGTAATTCGCCGGCCTGTTTAATTTTCTGAGTGATCTTTTTATCTGCTTCTGAAGGGTTTAGATTGCCTGATGGGTGGTTATGAGCAAGAATTATTGCAACTGAAGAAGCCTTCAGTGCTGTTTGGAATATCAACCGGATATCAGTGATTGTTCCGGATATACCACCCAAGGAAACCATGTTATATCCGAGAACCTGATTAGCCCTGTTCAGTAGTAGAATGAAGAAGGATTCCCGGTATTCGAGATCTTGAAAAGCTAATCTCAGTATTTCAGAGGCATCTCTGGAACAGGTGACTTTGTGCCGATCCCTTGCAGGAATCTTAGAAGAATAGGAGATCTTGATTTCAGCGAGATTGTTGTGAAAAAGATTCATAAGTGTTTTGCTCCTGCCCTTCTATGTTGAAAAACAAGTATTTGGCAATAATAATTTCATTTCTATACCTTTATAGTATAAATCTGAAGAGGAGTGAGCTCTGCTGGAGAGCAACTCATTAGCAATAAGATTTATGGCGGTGAAAACCAGATAA